>NZ_CP181499.1:2442074-2758111 GCF_052186135.1 Methylocystis sp. JAN1
CCGGCCAAATACCGCTCCAAGGAAGAAGTGCAGAAGATGCGCGAGGAGCATGATCCGATCGAGCAGGTGCGGCTGCGCCTGCTGGCGGACGGGGTCGGCGAGGACGAGTTGAAAAAGATCGACGCCGGGGTTCGCAAGATCGTCGCTGAGGCGGCCGATTTCGCCATGATGGACAAGGAGCCGGATCCGTCCGAGCTTTATACCGACGTGCTGGCTTGAACCCTTTACCGGGAGAGGGCAGGGCCAGGGTCTGGCCCGCAAATTGTTACAGAGAGATTTCGTCAATGTTCGAAGGGACGATGAAAATGGCCCCGGCTCCTCACCCAGGGCGATCGGGTGAAGGTTTCCTCATCCTGAGGAGCCGCCAAAGGCGGCGTCTCGAAGGACGAGGAAACCTTCATTTTGCGAACTCTGGAACTCGCCCTCGTGCTTCGAGACGGCTCCTGCGGAGCTTCCTCAACATGAGGGCGAGGTTTGTCGTCCTTCGCCCGAACGCCCCGGACCCTCGCGGGGAGGGCGCGCGCGCCGCAACGCCGGTGGCGTCATGACCATCAACGTCCTCATGCCCGCGCTCTCGCCCACCATGGAGCAAGGCAAGCTCGCCAAATGGCTGAAGAACGAAGGCGATGAAATCAAGGCCGGCGACGTCATCGCGGAGATCGAGACCGACAAGGCGACCATGGAGGTCGAGGCGGTCGACGAGGGCGTGCTGGCGCGCATCCTCGTGCCCGGCGGGACGGAGAACGTCGCCGTCAATACGCCGATCGCGGTGATCGCGGGGGAGGGCGAGGACGCCTCGGCCGTCGAGGCGCCGCCCGCCGCCAAAGCGCCGGCGCCGCCGACCGCTCCGCAGGACGAGCCGGGCGAGGCGAACAAGGCGCGCACGGAAGCCGCTGTCGAGGCCGTCGCGCCGGCGCCCAAGCCCGTGAGCGTCGCAGCGCCCCCGGCCGTCGCCGCCGCGCCGGAAGTTCCGGCGGGGACGACAATGATTCCCATGACCATGCGCGAGGCGCTGCGCGACGCCATGGCGGAGGAGATGCGCCGCGATCCCAACGTCTTCGTCATGGGCGAGGAGGTCGCCGAATATCAGGGCGCCTACAAGGTCACGCAGGGCCTGTTGCAGGAATTCGGGCCGATGCGCGTGCGCGACACGCCGATTACCGAATATGGTTTCACGGGCATCGGCGTCGGCGCGGCCTTCGCGGGCCTGCGGCCGATCGTCGAGTTCATGACCTTCAATTTCTCGATGCAAGCCATCGACCACATCATCAATTCGGCGGCGAAAACGCTCTATATGTCGGGCGGCCAGATCCACAGCCCCATTGTCTTCCGCGGCCCGAACGGCGCGGCGGCGCGGGTCGGCGCCCAGCATAGCCAGGATTATTCCGCCTGGTATTCGCAGGCGCCGGGGCTCATCGTGATCGCGCCCTCCAACGCCAGCGACGCCAAGGGGCTCCTGAAGGCGGCGATCCGCAGCGACAATCCTGTCGTCTTCCTGGAAAACGAACTTCTCTATGGCAAGACGTCCGAAGTCCCGGCGCTCGAGGATTTCGTACTTCCGATCGGCAAGGCGCGAATCGCGCGGCCCGGGACGGCCGTGACCCTCGTCTCCTTCTCCATCGGCATGACCTACGCGCTCGGCGCCGCCGAGGAGCTGGCCAAAGAAGGGATCGAGGCGGAGGTGATCGACCTGCGCACGCTGCGGCCGATGGACATAGCGACCGTCGTCGAGTCGGTAAAGAAGACCGGCCGCTGCGTGGCGGTCGAGGAAGGCTGGCCGCAATGCGGGATCGCCTCCGAGATTGCGGCGCGGCTGCAGCAGGAGGCGTTCGACTATCTCGACGCGCCCGTGGCGCGCGTGACAGGCAAGGACGTGCCGATGCCTTATGCGGCGAATCTCGAGAAGCTCGCCTTGCCAAGCGTGGCGGAAGTCGTCGCGGCGGCGAAGGCCGTGCTTTACCGGGAGTAAGACAACGTCACTCGGGCCAAAAATCGCGATCCATCATCTGCTCGAAGGTCCAGGGGCAGGCGCCGGGAAACTCGTCCACATCGAACTCGGTTTCGCGCGCCGCCAGCTCGCGTTTCTCGGTCTTGCCCATGCTTTCGATCTCTTCCGCGATATGCTCGATGTCGGCTCCCGAAAACTTGCCGGCGCGCAGAAGAGCCGCCTGTTCATTCGCCCAGGCGTAAAAGTCGTCGTCGTAAAGTCGTGCGTTCGACACGCCTGCCTCCAATCGCCGTGGCGTCCGCTTTTCGGAAATGTAACATGTCTCCAGCCCAAATTGACGCTGTTTCCAACCGGGATGGCGAACTGACATGAACGCTCTCGCCCAGACGGCTCCCGCCGCCCGCATTTTCGCGTCGCCCCTCGCGCGCCGCCTCGCGAAAGAGGCGGGGCTCGATCTGGCGTCGCTCGCCGGCTCCGGCCCGCATGGCCGCATCGTCGAACGCGACGTGAAGGGGGCGCTGGCGGGCGGCGTCGCAAAGAAGGCCCCGCCTGCGCAGAGGCCCGTCGCGCTCGCGGAGGCGCCGTCGGCGGGGACGACGCGCAAATTCTACGAAATCGATTCCTATGAAGAGGTCCCGCACGACTCGATGCGCAAGGCCATCGCGCGGCGCCTCACCGAGTCGATCCAGACCGTCCCGCATTTCTATCTGGACGTCGACTGCGAGATCGACGCGCTGCTGAAGCTCCGCGAGGACTTCAACGCCGCCGCGCCCAAGCGCGCGGACGGGGCGCCCGAGTGGAAGACCTCGGTGAACGATTACGTCGTGAAGGCGCTGGCGCTAGCGCTGCAACGCATGCCGGAGGCGAACGTCACCTTCACGCCCGAGTCCATGCTGAAGCACAAGGCGTCCGACATCGGCGTCGCGGTCGCGATTCCCGGCGGGCTCATCACGCCGATCGTCCGCAACGCGCAGGCGAAGACGGTTCGCGAAATTTCCGACGAGATCAAGGAGCTCGCCGCCCGGGCGCGGGAGCGCAAGCTTAAGCCGCATGAATATGAGGGCGGCGTCTCGGCGGTCTCAAATCTTGGCATGTATGGGATCAGGAGCTTCTCGGCGGTGATCAACCCGCCGCAATCGACCATCCTCGCTGTGGGAAAGGGCGAGCCGCGCATGATCGTGAGGAACGGCGCGCCGGTCGTCGCGACCATCATGAGCGTGACGCTCTCTTGCGATCACCGCGCAGTCGACGGCGCGACGGGAGCGGAATTGCTGGCGGCGTTCAAGGGGCTGATCGAACAACCCATGGGGTTGTTCGCCTAAAATCATGTCCGCCATTGCAAAGAGCAAGGCGGCGAAACGATCCGGGAGTCGTAAGGATGCTCTGGAACGCCTCGTGGCTCCCGCGATGAGAGCCCGAGCGAGGCCAAATTAAATATTCGCGTGGACGCGCGCGCCGTTTAGCGGCATATCCTTGTTTAGAGTTCCTCTAAACAAGTAAGGAGCGGCCGGTGGCGACGGAAGCTGACATTCTGAAAGCGCTCGAAAACCTCTATGCGCCGGGCGGCGTTTCGCTTGCGCGTGCGGTGAGCGGCATCAATCTTTCCGGTTCGAAAGCCTTCGTCTCGCTCGCGGGCGATCCGGCGAAGCCAGAGGGCTGGGAGATGGCGCGCGCCAACGCCGAGAAGGCGATCAGGGCCGTGCCGGGCGTCGAAGCCGCCGTCGTGACGCTCACCGCCGAGCGTGCGCCCGGCGCCGAGAAAGCGCACGACCATCATCACGGCCATTCGCACGCCGCGCCGCCGCCCCAGCAGCGCAAGGGCCTCGCCCCGGCGCTGGAGAAGATCCGCTACATCATCGTCGTGGCGTCGGGCAAAGGCGGCGTCGGCAAGTCGACCACCTCCGCGAATTTGGCGCTCGGCCTCGCGGCGCAAGGCTGGCGCGTTGGGCTGCTCGACGCGGACATTTACGGCCCCTCGGCGCCGCGCCTTTTCGGCCTGCACGAGAAGCCCAAGGTCGAGGGCGGCAAGCTCGTTCCGCTCGAAGCCTATGGCGTGAAGATCATGTCCATGGGCTTCCTGGTCGACGAGAATGTGCCGATGGTCTGGCGCGGCCCGATGGTGGCGCAGGCGCTCACGCAAATGCTCGGCGACGTCCTCTGGGGCGATCTCGATGCGCTGGTCGTCGACATGCCGCCCGGCACGGGCGACGTGCAGCTCACCATGGCGCAGCAGACCCCGATCGCGGGGGCGGTGATCGTCTCCACGCCGCAGGATCTCGCGCTCATCGACGCGCGCCGCGCGGTGGCCATGTTCCAGAAGGTCGAGGCGCCGATCCTCGGCATTATCGAAAATATGAGCTACTTCCTCTGCCCGCATTGCGGCGGCCGTTCGGAAATCTTCTCCCATGGCGGCGCGCGCCACGATGCGGAGCAGATGGGCGTTCCTTTCCTTGGCGAAGCGCCGCTGGACATGAAGATCCGCGAGACCTCCGACTCCGGCAAGCCCGTCGTCGGCGCCGAGCCCGACAGCCCACAGGCCGCCGTCTATCTCAACCTTGCCGCCAAGGTGAAGACATTGCTCGAAACGACGAAGCAGCGCGCCGCGCCCAATATCGTGGTTGGATAGGCGCCGGCGTTTCTCCAACGCGTGAAAAAGCCCTCATGCCGGAAGCATGAGGGCTCAGGCTGCTGACAAAGTAGCGGCGACGCCCCTCGTGCTTCGAGACACCTGCTGCGCAGGCTCCTCAGCATGAGGGGCTTTTTCCTTCAGCGCCAAATACTTAGGCCTCATCCTGAGGAGCGAGCAAAGCTCGCGTCTCGAAGGACGAGGCCGCCTCGGGTTTGTCAACAAACTGAGCCCTCATGCCGGAAGCATGAGGGCTTTCTTTTCGTCGCTCGAGCGAAGATCAGAAATGCGTCGGAATGATCGAATTGTCGCCCACGTCCCATTTGTAGTTATAGCCGAGGTTCATCTCCCAGGCTTCGACCCAGGGCGTCACGGTCGCGAACGGGTTGGGGCCGCCGAAGGGAAGGGCGGGCGTTTGCGGAAGCCACTCGGGGCCCGTCATCGCGTTCTTGAAGCCGTAGACGAAGGCGAAATCGAGCGACGAGTTCCTGGTGAAGGCGTAATTCGCCCCAATCGACGCGTGGTGACGCATGAGAATGGGCGTTAGGATGTTCACCGTCACCGAACGCGCGCGGATAGGGTTGGTGGTGTAGTGATAGCCGGCGCGCAACGTCAAACTTGGCGAATAGCGCCACTCGGCGCCGATGGCGCCCGCGTCCACATCCGTCCAGTCGAAGCCGGGACCGGCGGTTTGGCCTAAGGAGCTGATGGTGATCGGATTGGATGGATTTCCCGTCGACCGCTCCATCGAATAGAAGATGTGCCGCCAATCCGCCATCAGCGTCAGGCTCGGCGTCACATCATAGGCCAGGCCCGCCTGCATGTTGGCGGGAATGTTCAGACGGCCATAATCGGCGATGATGCCGGAATATTTATCCAGGCGCGACATCCACATCGGCGTCGAGCCCGAAAAACCGAAACGGAACCGGTCGGTAACGCCCCAAACCAGGCCCGCGCGCACGCCGCCGCCCCATGACCAGTCATAGGACATATCCGACAATTCCCAGGGATTGGACGAATAGGGCGCAAACGTCTTGACGCCTTGCAGGTTCAACATCTGCACCGCCATCGTCGGCGCGAAGCCGAGCGTGATGGGGCCGACGGATGTGTCGAAGCGGCGCGCATAGGCCATGCTGATGAAACCCTGCCTCAGATCGACGCCCGCGAAGCCGCCCCCGAACGGACCGCCGTTGGGGCCGCGCCAATGATGCCAGTCGTAAGAGGTGTTGATCCCTCCATTCACGTAACCCGAGACGCTCCAGGCCGACTTCTCGTCAATCGGCTGGACGTAGCCGCCATTCGGCACCGGGAACCACGCGCGTCCGCTCCGCACATAGCCGGGCGCGACGACCGCGGGGGTTCCGCTCGTGTAATAGCCGCGATCGCCATTCACGATATCGACGCCCTGTTGGAACTGCCGCTCCAGTCCGACGATGCCCGCCGGGTTCGTCGAGATCGCCATGGCGTCGCGCTGGTCGGCGACGCCGGCGCCGCCGAGCGCCTTTTGGCGCGGGCCATAGCCGATCATGAAATAGCCGTCTCCGGCGATCGCCGAAGAGGCGTCAGCCAACAGCAGCGCGGAAGCGGCAAGCGCGAAACGGCGCGAGATATGTTTCTGCATGGAGGACCGGCCTAGTCTGTTTTTAACGCAAATAGACGGACGCAGAACAACTTGGACGAAGGTAACTGAGATTCCGCGTTCCAGGCAGGCCGCTTCGGCTCGGCAAGCGAAAAAGCCGAGCATTGTTACGTTATTGCAACAGTTTACTTAAGCAGGCGCAGCATTTTTAAATAAAGCGTTAACTCTTGCGCCGGATGACGTAGCGATAATGCGCGTCCAGCCGTTCGGCGCTGACAAGTTCGTCGCCGGTCTGCTTTGCGAAGGCTTCAAAGTCCGACATGGACCCTGGATCGCTTGCGAGCACTTCGAGCGTTTGGCCGATCGCAATTTCCTTCAGCGCCTTCTTGGCGCGAAGAATGGGCATCGGACAGTTGAGGCCGCGGGCGTCAAGGCTTTTGTGGGTCATGTTCGCTCAGACGAAGAGATTGACGTCGGCCTTCACGGCCTCGGAGAGATAGGTCGCCGCGCCGCCGAAGCCGACGCCGTCGATCATGTCTTCTTTCTTGAATTCGAAGAGATCCATGGTCATCTGACAGGCGACGAGCTTCACGCCGCTTTCCAGCGCGATGTCGCGCAGTTCCTCGATAGTGGCCACGCCCTTTTTCTCGATCATGTTTTTCATCATGGCCGTCGCGCCGGCTGTCACGCCGGGCAGGGCGGCGACGAGGTTGGGCATGCCGAGATGCACGCCGCCCACCGGCATTTTCATGGCCGGATTGCCGAGCGGCGAAATCTCGAGATCTAGTTTTTTCCGGAGCAGGCCGAGGCCGTAAAAGGTGAAGAACAGCGTCGCGTCCATATCCATCGCGACCGCCGTCGTCGCCAGGATAAACGGGGGGTAGGCCCAATCTAGCGTGCCTTTCGACACGATGATGGAGAGCGACTTGCGGTGGGGCGTCGTCTCGTTGGTCACGTCATTTCCGTATGTTGCGCTACGCCGCGCGGCGAGGCAAAGCCCATACCAGCCCCGAGCCCCGGATGGCAACGCCGTCGGGCGCCGGACGCAGGTAATGGGGTGGACGCCGGCGTGAGGGATGTGAGGGAGTCCCGTCCCTTTACGGTGGGGATCGCCCTGCGAAGCGGGTTGGGCGGGAGTAACGGTCCGACCCGATCAGGAGGTTTCGAGGGTATAAATCAAGGACAACTTAACCGGTTGGCGGCTATCCATTTGCACGCGGTAGGAAAGTCGAATTGTCGACGCGGCGCCGGCAGAGGCGCGTGGGGAGCCTATAGCGATGCAGGGATCCGGCGATCCGATCCACGCGCGGCTGGAAGTCATCCGCCGAAATGGCGATTTGGACGGTGAAAATCCGCCGCTCTTATTCGTCCACGGAGCCTGGCACGGGGCCTGGTGCTGGGATCGGGGCTTTCTCGGGCGCGTCTCCCGGCAGGGTTTCGACGTTTTCGCCGTGAGTCTTCGCGGTCACGGGAAGAGCGCGGGACATGAGCGTCTGCGCACGACGCGCGTCAGGGATTTCGTTGACGACATAGAGGAAATCGCCGACCGCCTGCGCGCGCCCCCGGTCATTGTCGGCCACTCGATGGGGGGATTCCTCACGCAGAAGCTCATGGAGCGGCGCCGCCTGCCGGGCGCGGCGCTCCTCGCCTCCATGCCGCCGAACGGCGTGGCGGAGTTCGTGGGCAAGCTGATCCGCACCGATCCCGTCGGGGCGCTGCAGGCCAATCTGACCTTGCAGTTGAAGCCCGTCGTCTCGACGCCCGACCGCGTGAAGCGCCTTTTCTTTTCCGAGCTCATGTCGGACGAGGACGTCGATCTCTACGCGTCCAAGCTCGGAAATGAGGCTTTTCTCGCTTATCTCGACATGTTGTTCGGCGATTTGTGCTCGCCCGCGAAAGGGACGCCGGTGCTCGTGCTCGGCGCGGCGAACGACGCGATTTTCCCGGTCCACACGCAGAAACGCATCGCCGCGTCCTACGGAACGGAGGCGGTGATCTTTCCGATGGCTCACGACATGATGCTCGAGCCGGGCTGGGAGCGGGTCGCCGATACGATCGCCCTGTGGGTGCGCGAGGGCTGCCGCCAGCGGTTTCCTCTGGCCGCCTGAATCAGGCCGGCTTCACCGCCCAGGCGCCGACCATCAAGGGGCCGAGTAGAAGCGCGTTCGCCGCGTCCGCCTCCTGGCGAATGCGCTGGTCCAGCGTGTCGATGTCGATCTCGGCCTCGGTGGCGACCTGGGTTTTCACCATCGCGGGCGCCAGGCTTCGGATCGTCGTGACAAGCCAGGTGGGGCAGAAGCCGCCGCCGCCTTGCTCCATGCGCGTCGCGCCGAGCAGCGAAGGCGCCAGGCCCGCCGCGCTGAAAACCTGCCCGAGCGAAACGCCGATGCGGGGATGAAAGCCGCAGCGCTCGAAGACCAGGTTCAGGCGATCGACATTTTCAGCCACGGACGGAACCGGCGGAATGGTGCTGATGCGCGAGAGGTCCGGCTCGTGAAACGAGACCACGCCGCCAGGAGCGACATGGCGCAACAATTCGCGCAGCGCCGCCGCCGGATCGGGAAAATAGATCATGACGAGCCGTCCGACGAGAGCGTCGAACTTTTCGTTCGCGTCGATATGCGGCAGCTCCGCCTGACGAAACTCGACATTGGTCAGCTGCGCCGCCGATGCGCGGGCGCGGGCGCGGTTCAGGCCTTCCGGGTCACGGTCGACGCCGACGACGGATCCGCTCGCTCCCACGATTCGCGCCGCCGCCATCGACACGTCGCCCATTCCACAGCCGACATCGAGGACGCGCATGCCCGGGCGCATGCCCGCGCGCCTGAAAACCTCCTCGGTCAATTCATTGAGAAAGGCGGCCTGTTGCTCGAGCCGGTTCGCTTCGTGAGACGAATATCCGAGGGGATAGGAGCCGGAATTCTGCCTGCTCATGTCCTAATTTCCTAAGGTTCGAAAAAGCCACGCTGCCGCTAATCAGGTAAACGCCATTCCACGCCAGTCGAGCGCCGCCTGAAACCTTGGTTAACGGGCGCGGCGGCGTGGGCTGCCGCTGAAGTCAGTCGAATAGCCGCCGCCACATCCCATACCATCCGCCGGCGCTCATCGCCAGAAGCGAGGCGATGGCGAGGTCTTCGGCGGCCGGCGGAGCGAAGCGCAAGAGGGCGGCGAGGGGCGGGAAATAAAGGCCCGCCGCGACGGCGGACAGCGCGACGCCTGCAATGGCCCAGAAGGGCAGGTTTTCCGGGGAGAAGGGAGAAGCGCCCTTGGGCAGCGCGTCCGCAAGCGCCAGCGTGAGATTGCCGACGATCAAAGTCGAGAAGGACAGACCGCGCGCCTCGGCTTCCGGCCGGTTGAGGCTAATGGCCAGGACATAGACGCTGAGCACGGCGAGAAAGACCGCGAAACCCTGCGCGACGCCAAGCAGCAGGTCGCGCGTCCCGAAAAGCGGCTCGCTCTGCGGTCTCGGCGGCTTGAGCATCGCGTCCTTTTCGCCGGGTTGGGCCTCGAAGGCCAGCGAGCAGGTCGGGTCGATGATCAATTCCATCAGCACGACATGCGCCGGCAGCAGCATCGGCGGCAGGCCCATGACGATCGGCGTCAGTGCGAGCCCCGCGATCGGAATATGGATTGCGGTCACGTAAGTCAGGGCCTTGCGCAGGTTCGACGAAATGCGCCGGCCGAGTTCGATGCCCGCGACGATGGAGGCGAAGCGGTCGTCGAGAAGGACGATATGCGCGGCCTCGCGCGCCACGTCCGATCCACGCTGGCCCATGGCGACGCCGATATGGGCCGCCGCGAGGGCGGGGCCGTCATTCACGCCGTCGCCGGTCATGGCGACGATGTGTCCGTCCGCCTTGAAGGCCTCGACGAGCGCAAGCTTGCTTGTCGGCATGACGCGGGCGAAGACGCGCGCGTCTCGTATCTTCGCTGCGACTTCGCCCGGGGGCGTCTCCGCGATTTCCGCTCCCATGAGGACGCCTCCCGACGTGTCGATGCCGGCCGCGCGCGCAATGGCGAGCGCTGTCGCGGGGTAGTCGCCCGTGATCATTGCGACTCCGACGCCCGCCCGGCGCGCGGCGGCCACCGCCGCGGGGACGTCGCCGCGGATCGGGTCCTCGAAAGCGACGAGGCCAAGGAGGCGGTAGGGCGCCTCTTCGAGCGCGCCCTGAATGACTTCGGATTCGGCCACCGCCAGCACGCGCAAGCCTGCCTGCGCCAGCTCCTCGACCGCCGCCGCGTAGCGGGCGCGCAGTTCCTCCTTTACGCTCGCGAGACGAAAGATCGCCTCGGGCGCGCCCTTGGCCGCCTTCAACGCGCCGCCCTCGACCCGCCAGAACTGGATGAAGGCGAGAAGCTCGGGCGTGATCGGGAAGCTCTCCGTCGCCGTTCCGCCCGCGGGGATTTCGAGGCGCGCCGCGAGCGCATGGACGGCCCGGTCCATGGGGTCCACCGGGCTGACGCTCGACGCCCGCAAGGCCGCGCGGATGAGCCGGTGTTGCTCGGCGTCCGGCGCGTCGGGAACGGGCTCGACGGCGCCGCCGGCGTAGAGGCGCGCGACCACCATGCGGTTCTGGGTCAATGTGCCCGTCTTGTCGACGCAAAGAAGCGACGTCGATCCAAATGTCTCGGTGACGGAGGAGCGGCGCACGAGCACGTTCTGGCGCGCGAGCCGATAGGCGCCGATGGCGAGAAAAATCGCCAGCACCATCGGGAATTCTTCGGGCAGCAGGCCGATGGCGAGCGTGATGCCGGCGATCGCGCCTTCGAACCAGTCGCCATGCACGAGCCCGTAAGCGAGGATGACGAGCGCGCAGAAAGCGAGGGCGAAGGCGCCGAGTTTCGCTACCAGCTCCCCGGTGCGCTTCTGGAGTGGGCTAGGCTCGCTCTTGATGGCCGCGAGCGACGCGCCGAGGCCTCCCACCGCCGTGCGCGGCCCGGTGCGGCCGACGCGCGCGACGCCGAACCCGCGCACGATGACGCAGCCGGCGTAGAGAAAGGGGGTGCAGTCGCCGCCCGGCTCCGGAAAAGCGAGGTCCGCGCCGTCGCTCGCGAGCGTCTTGGCGACGGGGGCGGACTCGCCGGTGAGGATCGACTCGTCGACGACCAGCGCGTCGCCGGCGAGAAGAACGGCGTCGGCGGTTATGCGCTGGCCTTCGCCGATGAAGATCACGTCGCCCGGCACGAGATCGCGCGCGGCGACCCGACGCTCCTGGCCGTCGCGCAGGACTTGAGCCATGGGCTCTGCGAGCTTCTGCAGCGCCCTCAGCGCCCTCTCGCTGCGGAATTCCTGGAAGACCACGAGCGCGATCGACGCGCCCGCGCCCACGACCATGAAGAGCCCCTCGCCAAGCTCGCCGACAAAAAGATAAAGCGTCGCCGCCGCGGCGAGCAGGAAAAACATCGGCTCCTTCAGCGTGCGCAGGATGAACTTGAAAACGCCGACCGGCGGCGCCTCGGGCGCCGCATTGGGGCCGTATTGGGCAAGGCGCCGCACGGCTTCGTCGGAAGAGAGGCCGTGGAGAAGGGTTTGCGTCATGCGGCCGAGTATCGCGGGGTGGAACGGCGCCTGGAGCGCGCTGCGAAAAAGCCGCGGCCGGTCTTTCGCATGACGCCCGCTCTAAAACCTGAATCGATCACGCCCACGGGGTTTCGGGGATTCAAGCCCGAACGCCGACGGCGCGATCCAGTCTAGCGCGCCCGCGTCGCGAGGTGGAGGCCCGTTGAGCCGTGAGTCGGCCCGCGTATGAAAAAAGGGCGCTCGCCGCGCGCGGGCGCCCTTCGGCGAGCGTGCTTCTACAGGCTCCGCCTACATCGCGTCGAAGGTCTTCTTCTTGCCGTCGTGGGTCTTGATGGTGACTTTGCGCAGATAGCTGCAATCCTCGAAGCCGGGCGGAAAACCGTCGCTCTTGCCCGGCACGGCGAATTTGTCCCCCTTCTTATAGGCTTGGTGCAGAACCTTGTCCTTGCCCGAGACCGGGCAATCGCCGCCGTTCACCTCGATGGCGTCGATGACGACATTGTCTTTCTTGACTTCGCATTTGACGGAGCCGTCATGCTTCTTGGCGCAATCGACGGCGTCATCGGCCGCATAGGCGAAAGAGGGAAGAAGGACGAAGGCGAGGAGAAGTTTTTTCATGGCTGGCGCTCTGGTTTTGCGTCTCATCGAGCTTGCGCTCTCGGATTTGGTCCAAAGCACGACTCCAAAAAGCAAATGTGACAATCCAGAAACAATATGTCCGAGCGGCTCTTAAAACTCACAATTTCTAGCCGCTTGCCGGGAAAGTCGAGAGCGACTAATTTTTCGCCGATGGCGAGGGGCGCCGCGCGTCGCGGCTGAGAAGCACCCGTCGAACCTGATCCGGGTCATGCCGGCGGAGGGAATGCCAGGGCAGGGCGGCTTGCGCCCGTACTCCCCTTTCCGCCCTGCATTGGCGTGACCTTAACGAATTGCGTTAAACGGGGTGGGGTTGACCTCCACCCCGGCCCTCCCCCCTGCAAGGGGGAGGGAGCAGAGGGGCCGCCACCTGTTTCCCCTCCCGCTGCAAGGGAGGCTAGAAAGGGGTTCGACGCCGCATCTGGCTGACGCAAGCTACATCCGCTCCCCTTGAAGGAGCGCGATCCAGAGGGAAGCGCGACTATGAACGTCCACGACAAACGCACGCCGCTCAGCGTCACCACCGGCCCCATTGGCAAGTCGCGCAAGGTCTATTCCTCGCCTGCCGGACGTCCGGACATTCGCGTGCCCTATCGGGAAATCCCGCTCGATCCGTTATCCGGCGAAGCGCCGCTGCGGGTGTATGATCAATCCGGCCCCTATGGCTGCGAGAGCTTTTCGCCTGATCTCTCCGCTGGCCTCCCCTCAGCTCGGCCGTGGCTTGCGGTGCGCGCGGGCCTCGAAACCTATGAAGGCCGAGCCATCAAGCCCGAGGACAACGGCTTTGCGGAAGGCGACCGCCTCGCGCCGCCATGTCCCGCAGAGCGCGAGCTTTATCGGGCCTCCGGCTGCGCGCCCGTCACGCAGCTTGAATTCGCGCGCGCCGGGATCGTCACGGAGGAGATGATCTATGTCGCGCATCGCGAGAACCTTTGCCGAGAGCGCGCGCTCGACGTAGCGAAGACGCGCATCGCCGACGGCGAAAGTTTCGGCGCTTCCATTCCAGAGTTCGTGACTCCCGAATTCGTGCGCGACGAGGTCGCGAGCGGCCGCGCCATCATCCCGGCCAATATCAACCATCCGGAGCTGGAGCCGGTTATCATCGGCCGCAACTTCCTGGTGAAGGTCAACGCCAATATCGGCAATTCGGCCGTGACCTCCTCTGTCGCCGAGGAAATCGAGAAGATGGTGTGGTCGGCGCGCTGGGGCGCCGACACGGTCATGGACCTGTCGACGGGCCGCAACATCCACAACATCCGCGGCTGGATCATCCGCAACGCCAGCGTGCCGATCGGCACCGTGCCGATCTATCAGGCGCTGGAAAAGGTCGGCGGCGATGCGCTGAAGCTCGATTGGGAGGTCTTCAAGGACACGCTGATCGAGCAGGCGGAGCAGGGCGTGGATTACTTCACGATTCACGCCGGCGTGCGCCTCGCTTACGTGCCGCTCACGGCGAACCGCGTCACCGGCATCGTCTCGCGCGGCGGCTCCATCATGGCGCGCTGGTGCCTGTCCAAGCATAAGGAGAGCTTCCTCTACGAGCGTTTCGACGAGATTTGCGACATCATGCGCAAATATGACGTGTCCTTCTCGCTGGGCGACGGCCTGCGTCCCGGCTCCAACGCCGACGCCAATGACGCCGCGCAATTCGCCGAGCTGGAGACGCTGGGCGAGCTGACCAGGATCGCCTGGGACAAGGGCTGCCAGGTGATGATCGAAGGCCCCGGCCATGTGCCGATGCACAAGATCAAGGCCAATATGGACAAGCAGCTCAAGACCTGCGGCGAGGCGCCGTTCTACACGCTCGGGCCGCTGGTCACCGACATTGCGCCGGGATACGACCACATCACTTCGGGCATCGGCGCGGCGATGATCGGCTGGTTCGGCACGGCGATGCTCTGCTACGTCACGCCGAAGGAGCATCTCGGCCTGCCGGACCGCGACGACGTTAAAACGGGCGTCATAACCTACCGTATCGCCGCCCACGCCGCCGACCTCGCCAAGGGGCATCCCGCCGCCCGCGAGCGCGACGACGCGATGAGCCGCGCGCGCTTCGACTTCCGATGGGTCGATCAGTTCGAGATTGGCCTCGACCCCGACACGGCGCGGGAATATCACGACGAGACCATGCCCAAGGAAGCGCACAAGGTCGCGCATTTCTGCTCCATGTGCGGTCCGAAGTTCTGCTCCATGCAGATCACGCAGGACCTCCGCAAGGAAGCGCAGGCGATGGAGCGCGAGAAGGGCATGGCGGAAAAGGCGGAAGAGTTTTTGGAGAAAGGCGCCCAGATCTACGTGCGCGACTAGCGGCCGCCGCCGCAGCGTGTTCTGGCGCGGGGCGCGTTTCCCTGCGAGACTTGGCGCCGCTCCCGGCGGAACAACGCCGGGGCGGCGGCGGAATGCTCGCTTCGAAGAGAGGCGATCACCGAACAAAGGGAGCGGCGCGACGCCCTTCGAGCGCGAGCTTTTATGCGCCTTTGGCGAAGAACGCGCCATTTTGACGACAAATCGGCTGTCTGCCTGTCCGGAGGGGCGTGACACTCGATCCGGCGCGGAGGCGGACCGTCATGGCCAGCCACGAATCCGATCCGCCAAGGACAAATCTGCGGGCATGCGCGGGCTTCGACTTTGCTCGATCCCGGCCTTCGGCTTGGTTCGTCTGAGCCTGGTCCAACTGCTCAGAACCTCTTGAAGACGACGCCCGGCCTCGGCGAGGCCGGGCGTTTCAGTATGGGGGAACGAGAGAGGTCACCTGAAAAGTTGAGACGCCTGATGCATGACGACAAGAAAAAAACCGAGACCGCCGGAAATAAAGGCGAGCGCCTTGAACAAAGAGCTGCGGCCGTGCTGGATCATGGTATTTCTCCCGCTTTCTATTTGAGCAGATCGCAGGATCGACACTACGTTGATTTGCCGTAGAGCAAAGCGCCAGTAATAACAAAATAGAGAGAGCCAAATTTCGTCTGACGAATGGGGCCAGTCCCGCCCCGGGCGCCTGTATTCGTCGCGGCGGCGCGTCGCGTTCGGCGCGCCGCCAGGCGCATCTATACTCAGCTTCCGCTCAGAACCTGGACATGAACGGCGCCCGTGCCGCGGGAGATAAGGCCGATGCGCGAGGCCGCGCCTCGCGACAGATCCAGATTGCGGCCGGTCCAGGCCGCCGGTCCGCGGTCGTTGACGCGCACCACGACCGAACGACCGCTATGCGTCACAAGCAACCTCGTCCCGATCGGGAGGGTGCGATGCGCGGCGGTCAGGTCCCATTGGTTGAAGCGTTCGCCGCTCGCCGTATGGGCGTTGGGTTCGAACCGGCGGGGGCCGCCGCCATAGTAGGACGCGTTCGCCACGAAAGAGCGGGCGTTTTCCGGCATCGAAAAAGAGGCGGCTTGCGCGCCGCGATGTGCGCGACCGGACCCGGACTGAACTTGTTGCTGTGCGTTCGAGCCGCTGAAGAGTTGGGAGAGGAAATCCTGCGCGGCGGCGGGAACGGTCGTCAGACCAAAGGCGACAAACGCAGCAGATACACGCTTCATCAGTTTATGAGCTCCTCATCGGATACGCCGCAACGCAATATCCGAGATGCATCGACGAAGATGCATCTCGTCATATTCCGATACGACGTAATGGAAGTGAGGATGGTCCACTAACCACCAAATGAGGCAAAAAAATTACATGGATATTTCAAAATTTCTCTTCTGGAATATGTGGAATTAGCCTTGCCGGTGTCGCCATGTGGCCGAAAATATTGCTGAAATTCCTGGGCGCGCTTCCGCCAGGCCCGCATGTCCGTTGGATGTTTCGGATTGAGCGGCGGCTCTGTCGTCCGCGTCGCCGGCTGACAAAACCGTTGCGACGCGCCAATAAAGCGGCGGGAGATTATCGACATGACCGACACCAACCGCCCCGCCGTCATCGGCGTCGTCACCGCCTCGGACCGCGCCAGCGCCGGCGTCTACAAGGATGAAAGCGGCCCGGCGATCGAGGCCTATCTGACCGCCGTTCTCACAACGCCCTTTCGCATCGAACGACGGATCATCCCCGATGGTCTCGAGAGCGTGCGCGACACGCTGATCGACCTCGCCGACAACGCCGGCTGCGACCTCGTCGTCACCACGGGCGGCACCGGGCCCAGCCCGCGCGACCTGACGCCCGAGGCGACGCTCGCCGCCTGCCCGCGCGAACTGCCGGGCTTCGGGGAGCTGATGCGCCAGGTCTCCTTGTCGCAGACGCCGACGGCGATCCTTTCGCGTCAGGTCGCCGCGCATCGCGGAAAATGCCTTGTCATCAATCTGCCGGGCAAGCCCGCGGCGATCGAGCTTTGCCTGAACGCCGTCATGCCGGCGGTGCCTTACTGTCTCGACTTGATCGGCGCGGCCCATATCGACACCGATCCCGCGCGGGTGGAGGCGTTCCGGCCCAAAAAATAACCACCCGTTCGGGCAGGTGTGAATCTGCCGCGACAACAGGAAGGCTTCTCTTAACGACTTCCCGTCTGTATAGGGAGGAGCGCGTCAGCAGGCCCGAGTCGCCCCTTCGCGCGTCAAGGGTTAGTGCCGCAGGCGAGGGCTTGAGAAAATGAGCGATTTGCGTCTGGTCGTGGTGGGCGCGGCGGGCCGCATGGGTCGTATGCTGACCCAGACCATCCCCGACACGCTGGGCGTGCGGCTTGTCGCCGCGCTCGAGAATGAGGGGGCGTCGTCAATCGGCGCAGACAGCGGCGCCGCCTTCGGGCAGGGTCCGAACGGCGTGCCGGTGACGAGCGACATCGAAGCCGCGCTCGCCCAGGCCGACGCCATCATCGACTTCTCGTCCCCGGTCGCGACCGTGGCGATGGCTCGCGCCGCCGCGCGGGCGCGGGTGCCGCAGGTCATCGGCACGACGGGCCTGAGCCCGGAAGACCTCGCGGCCATCGCCGACGCCGCCCGCGCCACCGCGATCGTGCGCTCCGGGAATATGAGTCTCGGCGTCAATCTGCTTGCGGTTCTCATTGAAAGAGCCGCAAAGGCCCTCGGTCCGGCCTGGGACGCCGAGATCGTCGAGATGCATCACAAGCTCAAGGTCGACGCGCCGTCCGGCACCGCGCTGCTTCTGGGCGAGGCGGTCGCCAGGGGCAGGGGAATCGATCTCGCCGGGCACAGCGCGCGCGGTCGCGACGGGCTGACCGGCCCGCGCAAGGCCGGCGACATCGGCTTCGCGGCGCTCCGCGGCGGCACGGTCGTCGGCGATCACACGGTGATTTTCGCCGGCATGGGCGAGCGGATCGAATTTTCGCACCGTGCGGAGGACCGCGGGATTTTCGCCCGCGGCGCCATCGCCGCGGCGATCTGGACCCGCGGGAAGGAGCCGGGACTTTATTCCATGGCCGACGTGCTGGGCCTCACCGGCGCCTGAGTTCTGCGAGATCTTAATGACCATGCACCGCACACTCGTCCTCGTCCGGCACGGCCAAAGCGAATGGAACGCCAAGAATCTCTTTACCGGCTGGAAGAACCCGGACCTCACGCCGCTCGGCGTCGAGGAGGCGCGCCGCGCCGGCCGCGAGTTGAAGAGATGCGGGCTGCACTTCGACATCGGCTTCACCTCGGCGCTGTTGCGCGCCCAGCACACTTATGACCTGATCACCGAGGAGCTTGGGCAGGCCGGCTTGCCGGCGTTGCGCGACCGCGCGCTGAACGAGCGCCATTACGGCGACCTCTCGGGCCTCAACAAGGACGAGGCGCGCGAGAAATGGGGCGAGGACCAGGTGCATCTGTGGCGCCGCTCCTACAGCGTCGCGCCGCCCAACGGCGAGAGCCTCAAGGACACGGTGGCCCGCGTCGTGCCGTTCTATGTTCAGAAGATGCTGCCGCTTGTGCTGCGCGGCCAGAGCGTTCTCGTCGCCGCCCATGGCAACAGCCTGCGCGCGCTCTGCATGGTGCTCGACCAGCTCACGCCCGAAAGCGTGACGACGCTCGAACTCGCGACGGGCGAGCCGATTATTTACGGGCTCAACGCGGATTCGACTGTGGCTTCGAAGAAGGTTCTGAAATACTGACCGGCGCGCGTTGCGGCCGCCGGTCGCCGAGATCAACGCCGCACACAGTTTGCCGATGACGGAGATCATCCCCGGCGCCTTCCGCTATCCCGCCTTCCTGAACGCCGCCGGGCAGGAGCGGCTTGCGCGCGAGATCGCCTCGGTCATCGAGCAGGCCCCGCTCTTCGTCTCGCACATGCCGAAATCCGGCCTGCCCATGTCTGTGCGCATGACGAATTGCGGATCGCTGGGCTGGATGAGCGACAAGGACAAGGGCTATCGCTATGAGCCCCGCCACCCGGAAACCGGCGCGCTCTGGCCGCCCATTCCGCAAATGCTCCTCGATATTTGGGAAGAGTTGACGGCCTATCCCAAGCCGCCGGAGGCCTGTCTTGTGAATGTCTATTCCGACGACGCGAAAATGGGCATGCATCAGGATCGCGACGAAGCGGATTTCGACGCGCCGATTCTCTCGCTGTCTCTGGGCGCCGACTGCCGCTTCCGATTTGGCGGACGCAAACGCGCGGACAAGTCCGTCGCCGTTACGCTGTCGTCGGGCGACGCGCTCGTTTTCGGCGGCCCCGCGCGGCTGTGCTTCCACGGCGTCGACCGTGTCCTTCCGTCGATGCTGGCGCCGCTGCCGCCGCCGCTTGCAGGGCAGGGGGCGCGGGTCAATCTGACCTTGCGACGGGTGACGTGAAGGCGCCGGCGCGGTTCATTACTCGTTCAGCCCGGAGCCGCCATTGTTCCCATGAGACTTCAGGGTGGCGGTATTGTGTCAGGGCGGCCGTTCTTGTAGTTTCAAAGTTGTGTAAAGAGCGCCCGCGAGGCGCCAACCCTTTGGCAGGCGCGTTTCAAGAATAGGCGGTCGCATAGCGACGCCGAGGATGAGGAAAGGATCAAGGATGAAGACAATTTCCCTGCTGACGTTCGCCGCGAGCGTCGCTTTCGCTGCTTCCGCCGGCCAGGCCTTCGCCGCTGGCGACGCCGCCGCGGGCGAAAAGGTCTTCGCCAAGTGCAAAGCTTGCCATCAGATCGGCGAAGGCGCCAAGAACGCCGTCGCGCCGGAGCTGAACGGCGTCGACGGCCGCAAGGCCGGTTCGGTCGAGGGCTACAACTACTCCGAGGCCATGAAGAACTCGGGCATCACCTGGGACGCGGCTTCCTTCAAGGAGTTCATCAAGAACCCGAAGGCCAAGGTGCCGGGCACCAAGATGATCTTCCAGGGCCTCGCCTCGGAAGGCGACCAGGACAACGTCTGGGCCTATCTCGCCCAGTTCGGCGCGGACGGCAAGAAGAAGTAAGTCGCGTCCAGCGAAACCGATGCGAAGCGGCCCTGGTCAGGGCCGCTTTTTGTTTCATTGTGCAACTGACGACGCCGGATAACGTTTCGCGCTTGGGGGACGACGCGCCTTTTTCGGCGCGGCCGGATGGGTTATGCGTGGGCCCGACCAGCGCACAGGCTTGATCTTGACCCGCAAACCAGACGAAATCTCCTCCGAAATCATGCAGCCCCTCGAGACGCTGCCGGTGTTCTTTCCCCTGGCCGGCAGGCGGGTCGTGGTCGTCGGCGGCGGGGAGGGGGCCGCCTGGAAGGTCGATCTTGCGGCCGCGACCGGGGCGCGGGTCGACGCGTTCGCTCGCGACCCCGGCGAGAAGCTCCGCGAAATTGCCGCCGAGCGTACGAATGTGACGCTCTATGAACGGTCGGCGACCGCGACCGATTTCGAGGGCGCGGCCCTCGCCTTCGGCGCGACCTTCGACGACGCGGAGGCCGACGCCGCCCGCAAGGCGGCGGACGCCGCGCGGGTGGCGCTCAATCTGGCCGACCGGCCGGCGATGAGCGACTTCATCATGGGCGCCATCGTCAATCGGTCGCCGCTTGTCATCGGCGTCTCGACCGGGGGAGCCTCGCCCGTCTTCGCGCAGGCGGTGCGCGGGCGCATCGAGTCGCTCGTGCCCGCGCCTTTCGCCGCCTGGGCCAAGGCCGCGCAGGACTGGCGCCCGCAGGTGCTTTCCTCTGGCCTGGACTTCCTGGCGCGGCGCGATTTCTGGCGCCGCTTCACCCGGCTCGCCTTCCGCGACATTGAACGACCTCCGACGGAAAAGGATCGCGACGCGCTGCTGAAGGAGGCGCGCGAGGCGGGAGACGCGGCGTCGCGCGGGCGCGTGACGCTCGTCGGCGCAGGGCCGGGCGACCCGGAGCTTCTCACCCTGAAAGGCATGCGCGCTCTGGCGGGCGCCGACGTTGTGCTTTTCGACGACCTCGTGCCGGCGAGCATCCTAGACTTCGCGCGCCGCGAGGCGACCCGGATCAATGTCGGCAAACGCGGCTACAAGCCCTCGGTGCGGCAGGAGGAAATCACGGCGCTGCTCGTCGACCTCGCCCGCGCCGGCAAGAATGTCGTGCGACTGAAGGGCGGCGATCCGCTGATCTTCGGCCGGGCGAACGAGGAAATCGCCGCGCTGCGCGAAGCGGGCTTCGACATCGAGATCGTGCCTGGCGTCACCGCCGCCTGCGCCGGCGCCGCGGCGTTGGGCGCTTCGCTCACCAGCCGCGAAACCGCGCGACGCGTGCAGTTCATCACGGCCCATACGAAGGACGGCGAATTCCCGGAGGATTTCGACTGGGGCGCGCTCGCCGACCGCCGCGCGACCACGGCGGTCTATATGGGCAACCGCACGCTCCCGGCCTTGTCGCGCCGGCTGCTCGAAGAAGGGATCGCGCATGACACGCCGGCCTTCCTGATCGAGCGCGCCTCGACGCCGGGCGAACGCGTCATCAAGGGCACGATTGCGGATTTGCCGGAGAAGGTCGCGGGCGAGACGATCGTCGGGCCGGTGATGGTCCTGATCGGCTGGGCTTTGGTCGAAAACTGAGCGGGGCGCCAGCGCCAGTTTCTCCGCACGGCGGCGACAGACAGGCGCGCCGGTCTCGTGGTGGGATAGAATTGCAGCGGCGGGGATGCGCGCATGGCGCTCACGATCACGCCACAGGGCGCGGCGCGCTCTGGCGCATTCCACCAGACATGCAACCGGCATACGCTCCAGACGGACGAAACCGCGCGGTCGCCTCTGCTCTGGTTCTGGCGGGCGGACGGCGCGCGAGAGCGGGGCGCGATATGGCAATTACGAGACGTTCGACGATCCTTTCCGCGACCCTGGCGCTTGCCGCGCCGGGGGGCGTTCGGGCGCGGCCCAGGGGGCCGGCGGGCGACCTGGTTGAAAAGCATCTTCCCCATCTCGACCGGATTGTTGTCGAGATCATGAAAAAGACCGGCGCGCCCGGCATGGCGATCGCCGTCGTGTCGCAAGATCGCGTCGTCTATCTCAAGGGCTTCGGGGTCCGCAGGGCGGGGCGTCCGGAGCCGGTCGACGCCGACACGGTCTTTGCGCTCGCCTCGCTCTCCAAACCGCTCGCGACGACCGTCGTCGCCGGCGTGGTTGGCGACGGGGTCGTCTCGTGGGACGACAAGATCGTTCGTTACCTTCCCGATTTCGCGATGAGCGATCCGTGGATCACGCAGGAGACGACGCTGCGCGACATGTTCTGCCATCGCAGCGGGCTCCCTGACCATGCCGGCGATCTTCTGGAGGACATCGGCTATGGCCGCGACGAGGTTCTGCGCCGTCTGCGTTACGTAAAGCCGACCGGCGCTTTTCGCGCCTCCTACGCCTACACCAATTTCGGGTTCGCGGCGGCCGCCGTCGCCGCCGCCAAGGCGGCCGGGAAATCCTGGGAGGATCTCGCGGTTGAGCGCCTCTATCGCCCGCTCGGCATGACGAGCGCGAGCTCCCGCTATGTCGATCTTGCGGCGCGCCAAAACCGGGCTTTTGGACATGTGCGGCGAAACGGCGCCTGGGTTGTCGGGGAACAGCGCCAGCCCGATGCGCAATCGCCTGCCGGCGGCGCCAGCTCCTCGGCCCGCGACATGGCGGCCTGGCTTCGCCTTCAGCTCGCGCGTGGCCGCTTCGGCGGTCGGGAGGTGGTCAAGAATTTTGCGCTCGATGAGACGCATCGGCCGCAGATAGCGACCGGGCCGGCTATTTCGACAGGCGCCGCGCCAACCTTCTACGGGCTCGGTTGGAATATAAGTTATAACGAACATCCGTTAGCACATTGGAGCCATTCCGGCGCTTTCGCGCTCGGCGCGGCGACTTGCGTGAATATCCTCCCCGCCCGCCAGCTCGGCGTCGTTGCGCTCAGCAACGCCTCGCCCGTCGGCGCGCCGGAAGCCGTCTGCCGCAGTTTCCTTGATCTGGCGACCGTCGGAAAAATCGAGCGGGACTGGCTGGCGCTGTTTGGCGCCGGCTTCGCGAAGATGGGGGAGCCGACTTACGGGCGAGACGCCGATTATGCGAGGTCGCCGCCCGGCGCCGCGCCGCCGGCGGCGTTCCCGGAGTATGTCGGCTCATATGCCGACGACCTCTATGGGCCAATATCTATTACGCAGGACGTAAACCGGCTGACCGTCCTGATGGGTCCGAAAAACGCCCCTTATGAAATGCACCATTACGCTGGAGACGTATTCACTTTTCAGCCGCCGGGCGAAAACGCGTTCGGTCCGTGCCCCATGAGATTTATGCGAGACGGAAGTCATAAGATAACAGGGCTGCGCATCGATTGTTTCGACGAGACCGGGCAAGGCGTTTTCAGGCGCGAGCGCTGAAAAGCAGAGGGCCGCGTCAATTTCTCGACGCGGCCCCGTGAGCTCAGCTGCAGCCTCGTTCGCGTCGCCGAAACTGCTTCGGCCCCGCGCGCTTCCGCTGAAAATTACGGAAGCGTCCCACATGACGCGGTTCGATCCCTCCCCGCGTCTCCGGCAGAATATTTCCGGCGACAAAAATCATAGCGATCATACGCTTGGGGTCATCCCCCAAATGGGGTATGCAAACGCAGGTCGCTCCGGCGCCGGCCGTGCGCGCGGCTAGAGGGACGGGGCGGCGGCGCGACTGAAAGGGCTTTTCCGCAGAAAGGCGCGACTAATTCCTGCTTTCCGACTCGGAAAGCGCATCTGAATCGCTGTCGAACGGATCAGCTCACAGACCGCGCGAGAACGGTCAGCAGGCGGTCTTCGTCCGGCTTTTCCGCCCGCGTAACGTCGAGCCCCAGCGCTTCGAGCGGCGCCGCCACATCGGCCGACAGCGCGAAATGGGCGATCGCGCGCAGCGCTCCGGAAAGTCCCGCCGCGTCCGCGAGCTTCAGGAAAATCTCGACGCTGCGGCGGGAGTAATGAAGAGCGACGTCGACCTTCCCCGCGCCCAGCGCCGCGCAGGCCTCGTCGGAGAGAGTTTGAGCCGCGCGCGCCTCATAGACATTGACCACGGTGACGTCGTGTCCGCCGCGGCCGAGGCCCGTCTCCAGCGCCGCCTGCCGGTCGCGCCCGGCGAGATAGAGAAAATGCGACGGCTGCGGATAGCGGGCGAGGAGGAGGGGCAGGATCGCCTCGGCGGCGCCGGCGACGATGTCCGGCCGCCAGCCGCGCGCCTCGGCGGCCCTGGCCGTCCTGGCCCCGACAACATGAAAGGGCAGGGAGTTGTAGCGCTGCGCCTCAGAGCCGGCGCACTCGACGCCCTTGGCGCTCGAGACGAGAATCGCGTCGTAGTCGGCGGGCGGGATGGCGGCCCCGGTGGCGGCGATCTCAAGAACCGGAGATACGATGGGCGTAAATCCCATCGCGAGAAGCTTTTCCGAGGTACGTAAAGCGTCTTCCCGCGCGCGGAGCACGAGAACGCGCATCACATCAGCCCTGCGACGCCATGGGGCAGCTTCAGCACGATCTCATTGCCCGCGTCCGCCCCGATCATCGCCGCGTCAATGGCGCGCCCCTTGCGGCGGGTGGACCAGACCTCGCTGCCGTCCGCCTTCAGCACCTCGCCGTAGAAGGCGAGATCGCCGTCAGCGACCGTCGCGTGGCCGGCGATAGGCGTGCGGCAGGAGCCGTCCAGGGCGGAAAGAAAGGCGCGTTCGGCCGCCAGCGCCAGCGCCGTCGCCTCGTCGAGGATCGGCGCGAGGGCCGCCTGCGCTTGGGGATCATTGGCGCGCGCCGTGATCCCGATGGCGCCTTGCCCGACGGCGGGCGGGAAATCCTCGAGCGGCAGCACCGCCGTCGCGCGGTCGGCGAAGCCGAGCCGCTTCAGCCCGGCAAGCGCGAGCAGCGTCGCGTCGACCTCTCCGGTCTCGACCTTGCGCAGGCGCGTCTCGACATTGCCGCGCAGCAGCGTCGTCCGCAAATCGGGCCGGCGTCGCTTCACCTGCGCCGCGCGCCGCAACGAGGCCGTGCCGACGACGGCGCCGGCCGGAAGCTGATCGATTGTCGCCCCGCCGCGGCCGATCCAGGCGTCGCGCACGTCCTCGCGCGGCAGATAGCCGGCGATGACGATCTCCGCCGGCAGATGCGTCGGCAAATCCTTGGAGCTGTGCACGGCTAGGTCGATCGAGCCGGCGATCAGCGCAGAATCCAACTCCTTGGTGAAAAGCCCCTTGCCGCCGGATTCCGAGAGCGGCCGGTCCTGAATGACGTCGCCGGTCGTCTTGATGATCTCGATGGCCAGATGATCCTCGGCGACGCCATGCGCCCTGGCGAGCAGCGCCCGGACCATATGGGTCTGCGCAAGCGCCAGCGGACTGCCGCGCGTGCCGATGCGAAGGCTTTTGATCGTCATGAACCGTTCCAGCGTGAGAGTCGGGCGGACTATAAGAGCCGGAAAGGGAAGGGCAAGCGCCACAGATCGCGTGCCGAACCACGCGGCGGCGCAGCGGGCGGTTCTTTCCGCTCGCCATGAGCATGGCGGCGATCGCGCTGGGCCTCGCCGCCTATATCGCGGCGCCGGGCGCGCCGCTCCGGTTTTTGGCGGCGGTAGCCGCCTGGCTCGGCTTCTTCTGGATTTTGGCTGGTACTGCCCGTGGATCGCGCTGGTCCCGCTGGGCGCGTTGGGCGCCGCGACGGGAACCTTCGCCTATGGTTGGGGAATCATCGCCTTCGCGGTTGTGTTCGTGCTTCTGACGCAGGCGCGCGCTAGCTTTCGCCATTGAGAGGCGCCTCGCCTCGGAAGCCGGACCTCATGTACGGAACGATCCTCACCCAAGCGCCCGCCAGCCAAGTCGAGCTTTCGAGCGGGCGTCGCGTCGGTCTCCCGGTTCGATATCTGGACTGGACCGCGATATTGGCGCATTTCCCGGCGCCCGCATCAGCCGTCCGGCGCCTCTTGCCGAGCAAGACGCTCGCGCCGGTGCTGATCGCGCCGGGAACCGCGATCCTTTCCGTGGCTGCGGTCGAATACCGGCGGATCGTGGGAATCACGCCCTATAACGAGGTCGCGATCATGGTTCCGGTCCTCCACAAACCGGTCTTCAACATTCCGGCGCTGCCGCTTTTCTTCCCGCGCTTGTTCAAGAGCTTCGGCTTTTTCATCCTGAATATGCCGGTGAACGCCGAGGAATCGCGCGAGCTGGGCGTCAAGGTTTGGGGTTATCCGAGATTTCTCGCGGAAATCGAATTCGATGAAATCGACAACGTCCGGCGTTGTCGCGTCCGCCTGGAAGGAAAGGACTTTCTGACGCTGGACGTCCAGCAGTTCCCCGCGAAAATCCAGAGCGTCGATTTTTGCATTTATACGGTGAAGGACGGCCGCCTGTTGCGGCATCGGGCCGAGACGGAAGGCCTTTACGGCCTGTCGCCTTTCCCTGGCGGGGCCGCGCTGGCGTTTGGAGATCATCCGCTCGCGCAGGCCCTGCGAGGGCTCGGCGTGGGGAAGAAGCCGATCGCGCGCGTTTTTGGAAGCGCCGGCGCGAGCCTGCTTCATGAAGCCGACCGGAGCTTTCCGCTCTGAGAATCAGTCGGCGCTCGGCAGGCGGCGGATGACGAATTCGATGCGGCCGTCGTCGAGCTCCCGCCAAAACTCGATCTCCGTCATATAGGCGGCCTTGGGATAGCGGTCGAACCATTCCCGCGCCTTCGCCCGCGCGTCGAGGCGGGGCAGGGTGAAGGTCTCGCGCCGCCAACTGTCGCTTTGCGAACGGCTTTTTTCCGCGAGCTTGCGCGCGATGTCCCTGGGCGCTCTCGTTACGCTCATTACTGATGCTCCCGCATTTGCGAAAAGATAAGGCGCCCGCGCCGGGAAGGGGAGTCGCATTCGTCAGGGCGTGGCGAAGGCCGGCAAATCCGGTCCGCATGAAGGGTTCCCCGATCGCCGCGCGGAATATTCCTGTGGATAATGTCAGGTTCCCGCCGGAACGCTTTCCTTGGAACAAATGGCTTTTTTCCCAACGACCCGATTTGCGCCGCTCTGCTAGGCGCGCGCGCCGACAGCCTAATTCTTGAATTCGTCGACGCGCGCGTTTCGTGCGCGTTCCGCCGAGTTGACGCGGCGTCCGTGCAAGGCTCCTAATTCGCATTGATTAAAGCAACGCTTTCGCTTGACGGCAGGCGCAGCCAGTGACGTGGCGCGTAAGACCTTCAGGCGGACGCCTTCGCTGAAAATTGCGATGGGAGGCGGTTCATGCGCTGGAGTTTTTCAGTTTTCAGAGCGGTTGCAGCTCTTACGATCGGCCTTGGGCTTTTTCCCGACTCGTCTCGACATAATGCGCAATGGTCGCTGACATCCGCCGCGCGGGCGCAAACGGCCTGTCAATTTCCCCCTTCCGGCGCCGCGACGGCGCAAGCCTGCAACCCGAGCTATACGGCGCAGGTCAATATACCGAAGAATCTCGGCGCGCCGGGCGTCTCGAAGGCGATCAACTTCGCCATCGGCAATCTTTATCTCTCCGAGACCGACCATGTCGGCGGCGGGCCGCTGAGTCTGTCGCTTGGGCGCTTTTACAACAGCTTCGACGCCGGCAATGCGCGAATGTTCGGCGCCGGCTGGCGCGCCGCCTACAGCCGCTCGATCGCGCAACCGACGGGGAACGTCGTCAAGGCGACGCGCGACGACGGGCGCGTATTCACTTTCGCGGGCGGGATTTTCAGCTCGATGGGCGGCGGCTGGACCTCCGAGGCCGACGTCAATTTCAGGCTGACGCAGACGGCGAGCGGCTGGTCCCTGATCACCGACCAGGACGCCGTCGAGACTTACAATGCGCAAGGACGGCTGACGGCTTTCACGAATCGCGCCGGACAGACGCAGACGCTCGTCTATGACGCCCAGGGCCGCCTTTCGACGGTGACGGACCCTTACGGCCGCAGGCTGACTTACAGTTATGTGTCGCCGACCGGCTCGCTGGTCGCGCAGGTGACGGCGCCGGACAATGGCGTTTACGCCTATGCCTATGACGCCAACGGCCGGCTTGCGTCGGTGACTTATCCCGATGCGAGCCAGCGCAAATATCTCTACGAGAACGCCGCCTTTCCGAACGCCGTGACCGGCGTCCTCGACGCGAAGGGCAACCGCGAAGCGACCTACGCCTACAACGCCGCGGGCTTCGCCACATCGAGCCAGGGCGCGCTCGGCGCCGATCTCTTCACCGTCGATTACGCCTATCAATCGCAGGGCGTCGTCGCCACGGCCAACAGCGCCGGCCCGAAAACATCCTATCTGCTGCAGGGAATCGCGGGGACGGCCAAGCCGCTCAAGATTTACGACGCGACTCGCAACGCCTTCGCGACGAATGTCTATGACGCCAACGGCAATCTGACGAGCGAGACCGGTTTCGGCGGCGGGGTCGCGACTTATGCTTATGACACGGCGCGCAATCTGCAGGTTTCGCGCACGCTCGGCGGCTCCTCTCCGGGTGGATCGCTTAACGGCGGGAGCGCCGGCGGCGTCACCGTCACGACGTCCTGGCATCCGACGCTTCGTCTGCCGGTTCAGATCGTCGAGACGACGAAGACAACCTCTTTTGCTTACGACGCGCGCGGCAATCTGCTGAGCGCAACGGTCGCCTCCAACAGCGCTGGCGGCGCCGGTTGCAGCCCTTCCAGCATGCTTTGCGGGGGCGCGACCAGCACGCAATCCTACAGCTACAACGCCGCCGGGCAGCCGCTCACATCGACGGACCCGAACGGCAGGGTCACGACTTACGCCTATGACGCGCGAGGGAATCTTGCGAGCGCGACCAATCCGCTCGGCCAGGCGACAACCCAAACCTTCGACGTCAACGGCAGGGCGCTGACGACGACCACGACGGGCGGCCCGACGACGACCAACGCCTATGACGCGCGTGGCCGCCTCACCTCCAGCACGACCGGCGGGCTGACGACGAGCTACGCCTATGACGCCGCCGGCAATCGGACCAAGGTCGTCAATCCGGACGGCTCCTTCACGTCGAGCGTTTACGATCAGGCGAATCGTCTGGCCGCGACAGCCGACGCGCTCGGCAATCGCACGGTCTACACGCTCGACGCCGCCGGCAACCAGATCCGGACGGACGTCTACGACGCCGCCAATGCGCTGATCGAGACGCGTAGCGCGGCCTATGACGCGCTCGGCCGCAAGACCCAGGACAAGGACGCCGCCGGAAACGTCACGGCCTACAGCTACGATGCCAACGGCAATCTGCTGACCGCGACGACGCCGCTCGGCGCCCGCACGAGCAACGTCTACGACTCGTTGTCGCGCAAAACGCAGACGACCGACGCGCTGAACGGGGTCACGAAGTTCGCCTATGATTCGAACAGCGCGATCACCAGCCAGACCGATCCGCTGAACCATGCGACGACCTACGCCTATGACGGTCTCGGCCGCGTCACGACATTGCAGAGCCCCGACACGGGCGCGACGACCAGCACCTATGACGCGGCGGGCAATCTTCTCACGACCACCGACGCGCGCGGCAAGACGACGACGCATGTTTATGACGCGCTGAACCGCAGGACGAAGACGGCCTACGCCGATGGAACGAGCGTCGTCTGGCTCTATGACCAGGGCGCCAACGCCGCCGGGAAGCTGACCTCGATCACGGACGCGACCGGCTCGCTGACCTATGGCTATGACGCGCTGAAGCGCGTGGTCGCCGCGACGCAGGTCACGGGCGCGGTTTCGAAGACGGTCGGTTATTCCTACGACGCCGCCGGGCGCGCGTCGGGCGTGACTTACCCTTCCGGCGCGGTCATCTCCTACGCTTATGACGCCGCCGGACGCGTCAGTGGAATGACCCTCAACGGCCAGCCGCTGATCTCCGGCGTCGCCTATCGCGGGCCGGGCGCCGTGTCCGCCTGGACGGCCGCCAATGGCTCGACCTACAGCCGCGCGTATAATCAGGACGGACGGCTCGCAAGCCTCGCCTTCACGACAAGCTCCGGCGGCTATTCGCGCGCCCTCGCTTATGACCCGGCGGGCCGCATCGTCGGCATGTCGGAGACCGGCCTGCCGGCGAAGAGCTTCGCCTATGACGCGCTCGACCGGCTGACCGGCTATGCGAGCGGAACGACGACGCAGAGCTATTCCTACGACGCCAACGGCAATCGCAGGAGCTTCTCGACCAATGCGCCGAGCGCGCAGTCCTTCGCCTATGGCTATGATCCGGCGAGCAACCGGCTGCTGTCGCTGTCGGGAAGCTGGAGCGAGAATTTCGCCTACGACGCCTCGGGCAATATCGTCTCCCACAACACGCCCTCGGCGACTTACGCCTTCACCTACGACGCCAAGAACCGCCTGTCACAATCGCTGACCGGCGCCATCCCGGCGAGCTACGGGATCAACGGGCTTGGGCTGCGGGTCTCGAAGACCGACGCCGCGACGCCGGGCGGACGCATCGTCTATGTCTATGACGAAAACGCGCATCTCATCGGCGAATATGACGGGACCGGCGCGCTGATCGAAGAGACAGTGTGGCTCGGCGATCTGCCGGTGGCCGTGCTACGGGCGGGCGGCGTCCTGTATGTCGCGCCGGACCAACTCGGCGCGCCCTGGGCGCTGATCGGCGGCGGGGCAGGGGCGTCGCAGATCGCCTGGCTGTGGGATCACGACCCCTTCGGCAACGGCGCCCCCTCCGCCGCCGTAGGCGTCGCCTACAACCCGCGCTTCCCGGGCCAGTATTACGACGCTCTCACGGGCCTCCACTACAATGGCGCGCGTGATTATAACCCGAAGCTTGGGAGGTATATCGAAAGCGACCCGATAGGGTTGCAGGGTGGGCTGAACACCTATGCATATGTGGGTGGGAATCCAATCTCCAACATTGATAAAGATGGAAGATTCTTCCAGCTTGTAGGTGCGGCATCCGAGGTGTGCGCCATCTTCCCATTACACTGCGCGGCGGTCGCAGCCGGAACAGTTTGGTTAGCGGAAAAAATAATACCCACTACGCCTCTTCTTTCAAAACCCGCCTTGCCGGACGCTCGCCCGGACAACTTTTGCGAGCAATTAGCTTTGGAGGAAGCAAAGGCGGGAGCAGGGTATCAAATACCGCCGTTTTTTCCGGCGACGTTGGGAGACGAACCCAGACTGATAGCGCACTACGGCGCGGGACCGTGGATAAAGAAGGAGCACAAGCATACTTGCTTTGATGGACGCGAGCTTGTTATTCATTATTTTAGTAATGGGCAGGGACTTAATGTCGAACTCAAATTCAAGTAAACGAGGAGAGTTCGGTGGGCAGCCTTGAGATTCAAATAGAAAATCTGGATTCTGGCGAGATCGAGCTCGTCTTCCGTTTCAGGAGTAACGATTTTTATGGAGCAAGCAGTACATGGTTCAGCATCAAGAGCATTGACCATAAGATTGATCGCTTCCTGGACTATCCTTTGAATGCTGACGATCAGCCAGAAATCAGTGGGGGATACGGCGAAAATAACAGAATCGTTCAGGAACATGTCTATTTGACGGTTGCGCCTTTTGGTCGAACAGGCACCGTAAAGCTAACCGTTAGACTCGCTTCTCACCGGCAGGAGCCCACTGATATGAATCTTGGTCTTCAAGGGGAATTTTTGACTAATTATCAGCAATTATCTGATTTTGTTCGAGATTTCAAATTATTGCTAGCAGGAAAGAAGGAGCGCATTTTAATCGAATCAAACAAGTGACGAACTGTCTATCAACGCGCGCGCCAAAAGCAGGATCCTCTTTGTTTACGAGTCCGGCCATCTCATCGGCGAATATGACGGGACCGGCGCGCCGATCGAAGAGACAGTGTGGCTCGGCGAACTGCCGGTGGCTGTGCTGCGGGCGAGCGGAACGCTCTATGTCGCGCCCGACCAGCTCGGTTCGCCCTGGGCGCGCTGATCGGCGGCGGGGCGGGGGCGTCGCAGGTCTTATGGCTGTGGGATCACGACCCCCTCGGCAAAGGCGCGCCCTCTGCTGCGGCCGGGCGGGAGTCCACTCAGCCGGACCGATCCAAGCGGCCTCGTCGCTCCTGCTGCGATCGCCGCGGCCTGCCTGGAATATCCGCCATGCGCGGCCGCCGCCGCGGCGGCTGCAGTCAAGGCCGGTCAACTTGTAGGCGCGATCGCATCCAAGGCGCTATTCGGGAGATCGCCGAATGATGACCAGAAGCATTGGCATCATGAGTTTCCGCAGCAATTTAGGGAGCGGTTTGTCGGGGCAGGCATTGATATTGACGCGCCAGAGAACGGCCGCGTGATACCCGCCCTTGAACATCGCGCAATTCATGCGCAGGGATATAACGAGGACTGGAAAGGCTACCTTAACACTTTACCGACTCCATCACGCATCCGCGCGTTCCGTGACGCAATGATCAACGCCTATCAGCTTTATCTCTATCCCCGTCCCGGCGGGCGCTATCCAGATAAGCTGTTTCCAGACGAATTCTAAATTACATGAAACCCCCGGGATTCGCCCGAGCGTAACAATGGGAAAACGGCATGTTCTGGTTGATTGGCGAGCGTAATGCGCGGCGCAATGCTGAACTGTGGGATAATGAGACCGGCTATTATGAGAAGCATAATATATGCCCGCTGGACCCACATCACGGCATTTTAGCGCGCCGATGGGGTCCCGCGAAGTTTCGAGAGGAGCCAAAGCTCGAAGGTATGTCGCCGCTCGACCGATCCCAAGATGCTTTCTCTACCCCCAGAAGTTCCTTCGTATTCACGCGGCGCGTTTTCGCCGCGCTTGAAGAGGCAAAGCTGACCGGCTGGCTAATGAACCCCGCTACGGTGTCCTTCGCTGACGGGACTGTCAGCACGGATTTTGGAGAACTATGGATCAACGGTTTCGGCGGAGTCGCTCCTCTGTCGACAGGCTGCAAATTGTTGTGGCGCTGCCGCGGATGCGGGTTGAGCGAATATCAGGGCGCCGTCGACTTCATGAAGCGCGCCGAATTCATCAGGCGGACCGGCGTTTTTGTCGAAGCACGCGGAGGATTTGATTTCGGTCAAGCAATCAAGCAAGCCCGCTGGGACGGCTCCGATTTCTTTATTATCTGGCCCCTGATGAATTTTCCCATTTGCACCGATCGGGCGAAAGTTGTGATGGAACAGTTTCGCATTGACAAAATCCAATTCAAAAAACCCGAAGAGATCGAACCTATAGAGTGCTATGGCGATACGGCTGTGCCGCCCTATTACAAGCCCGAAGCCCGCGCCGAGATCGAAGCCTATTGGGCCGAGGCGCCGGTCTGGCCCGACGATTTCGAAAAGCCCGCTCCATAGCGGCGAGGCGCCTTCTCTCGCGTCGGGAGCGAGAGCTACGCCTATGACGCCGCCGGCAATCGGACCAAGGTCGTCAATCCGGACGGCTCCTTCACGTCGAGCGTTTACGATCAGGCGAATCGTCTGGCCGCGACAGCCGACGCGCTCGGCAATCGCACGGTCTACACGCTCGACGCCGCCGGCAACCAGATCCGGACGGACGTCTACGACGCCTCCAATGCGCTGATCGAGACGCGTAGCGCGGCCTATGACGCGCTCGGCCGCAAGACCCAGGACAAGGATGCGGCCGCGATCGAAGCCGCGATAACTGAAGCGAAAAAGGTTCACGGCAATTTGCATCTGAGCCAGGATCCGACTGAACTCTATTATTTGATAAACAGGACGACAAAAGAGATTGATAAAATTGGAATTACAGCAAATCCGTCTGGACGCTATAGTCAAATATATCTTGACAGCGAAAATGTAGATTATCTACCGAAATACCAGTTTTCGTCCCGCTACCCCGCCGTAGTCGCGGAAAATATCGAATTGACCACATATTTCCTTTCCCGTGGGCGCTTGCCTCGGCTAAATCAGACATTTCGTTAGGAGCGGGTTGACATGGAGTTCCGGGCTTTGGCCGAAGTGTTCGATCTTGCCTATCCCGCGCTTGACAAGGTCCGAGACTTGGTGGAGCCGCAGCTAAATGCAGCGTTTGCCACGTCCGCCTTATCGAGCGTCGAGGGTAAGCTGCGCTACGTTCCGATCGTGATGCCGGAAGGCATGCGCGAGCGTTACCCCGCACGCTCGAAGTTGAGGAAAAAACAGCAAGTCTACGACTGTGCGCCGCAATTGAACTACGAGACCTTCGTTGATGGCACGTTCGAGCAGCAGGTGCGGGAATATATTCGTGGCGTCGCCGAATCCGCGCCGCATCTGTCAGGGCTCGGCGCGTCGCCAGAGCAAATCGCGGAGTTCGAGAAAATCCTGACCGACGTCGCCGACCGCATCATCGCCAACGAGCTCGACAAGACGCGGCATTAAGGCGCGCCGAGAGCCCGCCTGATCGGCGAGTATGACGGGACGGGCGTAGCTGGGTGATCTCCCCGTGGCGGCGCTACGGGCGGGCGGAACGTTCTATGTCGCGCCGAACCAGCTCGGTTCGCCTTGGGCGCTGATCGGCGGCGGGCAGGGGCGGCGCAGGTCGCCTGGCACGACCCCTTCGGCAACGGCGCGCCCTCCCGCCGTCGTATGCGTCGCCTACACCGCTCATCCCGCCTTGACCGTCGCACCGTCTTTCCCGCGCCGCGAAAGAACGCTAGATCAGCGCCATGAGCGACCGTCCCACCTACATGATCTCCACGGCCATTCCTTACGCGAATGGCGCGCCCCATATCGGCCACGCCTATGAGCGCATCGCGACCGACGCCTTTGCGCGCTGGAAGCGGCTCGACGGCTATGACGTGCTCTTCATCACCGGCATGGACGAGCACGGCCAGAAGGTGCAGCGCACGGCCGAGAAGGAAGGAGTGACGCCCCAGCAATTCGTCGACGGCGTCGCCGCGCAATTCGCCCGCATGGGCGAGGCGCTGAACGCCCGCGCCGACGACATCGTCCGCACGACGCAGGAGCGCCATAAGGAGGCGGCCCTCGAAATGTGGCGGCGCATGGAGGCCAATGGCGACATCTACCTCTCGAAATACGCCGGCTGGTATTCCGTGCGCGACGAGGCCTACTACGCCGAGGACGAACTGACCGAGCGCGAAGGCAGGAAATACGCGCCGACCGGCGCGCCGGTCGAATGGCTGGAGGAGGAAAGCTGGTTCTTCAGGCTCTCGGCCTATGCCGAAAAGCTGCTGGCGCTCTATGAGGCGAACCCCGACTTCATCACGCCCGAGCACTACAGGAACGAGATCGTCGCCTTTGTGAAGCGCGGGCTGGACGATCTCTCGGTGTCGCGCACCACCTTCGACTGGGGCGTCAAGATTCCGCCGAGCCCCGAGACGAGCGCGACCCACGTCATGTATGTCTGGGTCGACGCGCTGACGAACTACATCACCGCGACCGGCTGGCTCACCGGCGGCGAGAAGGCGCGCTACTGGCCGGCCGACGCCCATGTCATCGGCAAGGACATCACCCGCTTTCACGCCATCTACTGGCCGGCCTTCCTGATGTCGGCGGGCGCGCCGCTGCCCAGGCGGATCGTGGTGCATGGCTTCCTGTTCTCGCGTGGCGAGAAGATGTCGAAATCGCTCGGCAACGTCGTCGGCCCGCAGGAGCTGATCGACCGCTACGGCGTCGACCAGATACGCTATTTCTTTCTCCGCGAAGTGCCTTTCGGACAGGACGGCAATTATTCGCACGAGGCGATCGTCATGCGCGTGAACGCCGACCTCGCCAACGACCTCGGCAATCTGGCGCAGCGCTCCCTGTCGATGATCGCCAAGAACTGCGGCGGCGTCGTGCCGAAGAAGGGCGAGCTGACCGGCGCCGACCGGGATATCCTCGCGCAGGCCGCTGGCGCGTTGGAGAAGGCCCGCGCGGCGATGGGCGCCTATCAGCCCCATCACGCTCTTGCCGAAATTTTCCGCGCGGTCGCCGAAGCCAACCGCTATTTCGCAGGCGAGGAGCCCTGGGCGAAGAAGAAGACCGACCCCGCCCGCATGGAGACGATCCTCCATGTGACCGCCGAGACGCTGCGCCGTCTGGCGATCCCGCTACAGCCCTTCATCCCGGAGGCGGCCGAGAAGTTTCTCGATTCGCTCGGCGTCGGCCCGGACGAGCGCGACTTCGCCCATGCCGGCGAGGCCAACGCCCTGCAGGAAGGCGCGCCGCTTCCGCCGCCGTCGCCGGTGTTTCCGCGATATATCGAGGCGGAGGAGAGGGCCTGACAAGCTTCGCCCCCTCACCCGAACACCGCTGCGGTCGTCAACGTCCCGGGTCCTGGCGTGGACGCCCGCGACAAGCGCGGGCGTGACCGGGGAGAGATGGCGGTCCACGATATGAGGCGTCGCCTTACTGCGGGACCGTCATCAATTCCAGCACATGGCCGTCGGGGCTCCTGAAATAGACCCCGCGGCCGCCATTCCAGTGGTTGATCTTCCCATCCTCGAAATTGCCCGGCGCGCTGCCATATTTCAGGCCGCTCGCCTGCACCCGGTTGAAGATCGCCTCGAACTCCGCGTCGCTGACATGGAAGGCGTAATGGCTGGGCTGGAAGTTCGGCTCATCGTCGAAAAGCAGCGTCAGCGTGTCGTTGACCCGGACCGGCGCAAAATGCGTGGCCGCCGCCTCGTCGAAGGGCAGGCCGAAGATATGGGCGAACCAGCGCGCCGCGTCCCGCTTGTCTTTCGCCGCCACGATTGTGTGGTTGAGCACGATGGTCATTTTTTCCAGCCCCTTTCACGGACCGGGCGCCCTCAGGCGCGTCCAATGTTATCGCCTCAAATGGCGCCGGGCGGGGCGCGATCACGAGCTTTGCAAGGCAAGCGGGCGACGAGATCGTTCGATTGGCTTCCGATCAGGCGAGCGGCTACACTGCCGACATGCGCGATTCCGATCCAGCCCGCTTCGCCGGCGACATTCCCCGCCATTACGACGCGGGCCTCGGCCCCGTGATCTTCGAGGATTACGCGGCCGACATCGCCCGGCGGACAGCCATACGCGCGCCGCATGACGTGCTGGAGATCGCGGCGGGAACGGGCATTGTCACGCGCAAACTCCGGGACGCGCTTCTTCCGGCCGCTCGCCTGACGGCGACGGATCTCAACGCGCCCATGCTGGAGGTCGCGCGCCAAAAATTCCGTGCGGACGAGGCGGTGGGCTTCGAGGTCGCCGACGCGCTCGTCCTGCCTTTCGCGGACCGGGCTTTCGACGCCGTCGTCTGCCAGTTCGGCCTGATGTTCTTCCCCGACAAGGACGCCGCGCTGCGGGAGGCCCGGCGTGTGCTGAAGCCCCATGGCCGCTATCTCTTCAACGTCTGGGACGCGGCGCGCTACAACCCTTTCGCGCGCATCGGCCTCGGCGTGGTCGAGCGCCTCTTCCCCGACGATCCGCCGAAGTTCCTCAAGACGCCTTTCTCCTGCCCGGAGATCGACCCCATCAAGGAGGCGCTCATCGCCGCGGGCTTCTCGCATATCGTCGTCTCGGTGCTGCCGCGCATGCACGAAGTCGCAGACCCGATGGCTTTTTCAAAGGGCCTCGTCTTCGGCAACCCGCTCGTCGACCAGATCCGCGCGCGGGGGGACGTAGCGCCTGAGACCGTTGTCGAGGCGATGGCGGCGCAGCTGACCGAGGAGTTCGGGACGCCTGTGAAATTGCCGATGCAGGCGATCTTGTTCGAGGCGGTCCGGACGTGACAGGGGCTTCCGCCCAATGGGCCGGGGATTGCGGGTGAGCGACCGAGGGAGATGTGCTATAATTATCCAATGAACTCGACGTTCAAAAAGATGCTCCTCGCAATCGAGCGCTGGCCAGAGGCAAGCCGGGAAGCATTGGCTGAAGCGGCGCGGGAAATCGAGGCGGCGCGAACAGGTCTTTACGCCCTCTCGCCCGACGAAGAGGCAGCGATCGCGGAAGGTTTGACGCAAGCGGAGAGCGGCGAGTTCGCCACAGGGAGCGGCGCGTGTCGCAGCCGGCTTGGAGACCTTTGTCGCCTTCCTGTCTGAAAACCCGGTCCGGTTTCTACCGGCTCACCGATGAAGCTGTCGAAATCGTGCATATCAGGCATTCGGCCCGCCGGCCGTGGCAGGCAGACTGAGATGGATAAAGCAAAGACGTTAGCGGCTCTTGTCGCCGCCGCAATCGCCACAGGCGGCTCTGTCGAAGCCCGGCCCGCCGGAGCCACGTCCAGCTATGACGGCGTCTGGACCATCGACGCGACAACATCGAGCTTCTTCTGTCCAGTGAAAAGCAAGCGCCTCTGGGCGGTGGTGCAGGGCGGTCGCGTGACGAAGCTGACGGGCCTTCCGGCCGCCGCCTCCGGTCAAATCGGCCCGGGCGGAGCCGTTTCCTTCATCCTGAAGCTCCTCGGCGCCACCGCCACGGTGAATGGCAAAATGAACCGCGGGAGCGGGGCGGGCGGCTGGTCCTCCAACAGCTTTCTATGCGCGCGGGGCGACTGGCGCGCTTATTCGGGAAAATGAAAACAAACATGCTCATCGACACCCATTGCCATCTCGACTTCCCCGATTTCGCGCCGGAGCAGGCCGACATTGTCGCCCGCGCGAAGGCCCGGGGCGTCGGGCGGATGATCACCATCTCCACGCATCTCTCGCGCTTCGACCGCGTCAAGGCAGTGGCGGAAGCCTATCCGGAGGTGTTCTGCACGGTCGGGACTCATCCGCATCATTCGCATGAGGAGGCCGAGCCGACGGTCGACGCGCTCGTGACGTTGTCGCAACATCCCAAATGCGTGGGGCTCGGCGAGGCGGGACTCGACTATCATTACGACCGCGCGCCGCGCGACGTCTCGCAACGCGTCTTTCGCACCCATATCGCCGCCGCGCGCGAGACCGGGCTGCCGCTTGTGATCCATACGCGCGACGCTGACGAGGATTGCGCAGCGATTCTTGCCGAGGAAATGGGGAAGGGGGCCTTCCCGGCCCTGCTCCATTGCTTCACTTCGAGCCGCCAGCTCGCCCAGACCGCCATCGATCTCGGCCTCTACATCTCTTTCTCGGGCGTGGTGACCTTCAAGAATTCGGCCGAACTGCGGGAGACCGCCAAGGCCGTGCCACTGGAGCGGATGCTGGTCGAGACCGACGCGCCGTTTCTCGCGCCGGCGCCGCATCGGGGCAAACGCAACGAGCCGGCCTTCGTCGCCGATACGGCCCGGCTTCTCGCCGAAATCAAGGGCGTCTCCGAGGCCGGATTCGCCCGAGCCACAACTGAAAACGCGCTGCGGCTCTTCACGAAAATGCCGCCGCTGGAGCAGGCCGCGTGACGTTGACCGTCACGATATTGGGCTGCGCGTCATCAGGCGGCGTGCCGCGGGTCGGGCAGGGCTGGGGCAGGTGCAACCCGGACAATCCCCGGAACCGCCGTCGTCGCTGCTCGATTCTGGTGGCGCAAGGCGACCGCGAAGCCGCGGCGACGCAGGTGCTGGTCGACACCGGGCCGGATCTGCGCGAGCAGCTTATCGACGCCGACGTCAAGCGCCTCGACGCGGTGCTCTACACCCATCCGCACGCCGACCACACGCATGGGATAGATGACGTGCGCGGGCTCGTGATCCGGAACGGCCGCCGCATCCCGGCCTACATGGACGAGCCGACGGCGCGCGAGGTCACCCACAAATTCGGCTACATCTTCGTCACGCCGCCGGGGAGCTTCTATCCGCCGCTGATGACCGAACACCGGCTGCGTCCAGGCCGGCCCGTGACGATCGAAGGCCCCGGCGGCTCGCTTGAGGCGACGCCGTTCCGGCTCGACCATGGCGACATGGACGCGCTGGGCTTCCGCTTCGGCGGCGTCGCCTATACGCCGGACCTCAACGCCATCCCGCCGGAGAGTTCGCGCTTTCTCGAGGGCCTCGACCTCTGGATCATCGACGCGCTGCGCTGGCAGCGGCACGGCACGCATCTTTCGGTGGAACAGGCGCTGGCTTTCATCGACCTCTACCGGCCGAAGCGCGCCGTGCTGACCGACCTTCACGTCGATCTGGATTACGACGCGCTGGCTGCGGTGCTGCCGGCCAATGTCGAGCCGGCCTATGACGGGATGCGGATCGAAGTCTGAAACATCCGCAGAGGCGCCGAATTTGGTTCCATAATATCGATTATGCGAATCAAACATAGCCTCTCTCCCGCCTCTCGGAATCGAATTTCCCCGGCTCCATTGCGGCGCCGCCAGAGATCGTCGCCGCTCCGACTCCTTCCGCCCGCATGGCGTAACGACCTGGCTGGCTGAACATGAGCGCGGCGGGGCGTTCATAACCAGACAGGCTCGAGACGTTCGGGGCAGGAAGACGTTTGCGGCAAGGAAGCGACGACGCTTGAAGGGGGCGCCGCCATACGTCGCGCCCGGCGAAGGCCGCCGAACGTCGGCCGGTCTCAGTTTCGACATTTTCCGGCTTTGGGCCGATGCCCGCGAAGCGCCTGAAAAAGCAATGCGGCGCGAAGCGAAAGCCAGGCCCGACCATGGCGTTTCTTGGGTTTTTTCGATGGCGCGACGAAAATTTCTGGCCAGGACGGCCCGATATCTGCTAAAACCCCTGCTGCGCGGGACTATATGGCATTCAAACTGGCAACATCCCATCGTTTCGAGCGGACGCATTTTTCGCGCCCGACCGTTTTCGCATGGGCGCACGCGTTTGGCATAAAAGTCTTGCCTTTTTTGGCGGAGACGAGCAGGAAGACATGAGCAAAGGTAGAGATTTCCGGGGACCTCGCAAGCGCGGGTTCGATGACGACGGTCCGTACGGCTATGACGCCCCCCGGCCCAGTCGCGCCCCGAGGTCGCCGTTCGGGGGCGGGTTCCCCGACTCGGCTCCCCCGATGATGAGCAACGAGCCGGCCGTTGACGCCATCGTGAAATGGTTCAAGCCGGATAAAGGCTTCGGCTTCGTCGAGCTCGCCAACGGCACGGGCGACGCCTTCCTTCATATCGGCGCGGTGCAGGCTGCGGGATATGAAGCTTTGCCGCCAGGCGCCAAGCTGCAGGTCGTCGTGACCAGTTCGGTGAAGGGCCAGCAGGTCCAGCGCATCCTTGACGTCGATCTCGCCGGCGCCGCCGAGCGCGCTCCGCCGCCTCCGCGCGGCGGCGGTTTCGACAGCCCCCGCCCGCGCCGTCAGGCGCCTGATCCGTCGACCGCCGTGCCGGTCTCCGGCAAGGTCAAGTGGTTCGACGAGACCAAGGGTTTCGGCTTCGTTCAGTCGAATGACGGCGGCAAGGACGTTTTTGTCCACATCTCGATCCTCGGCCCGTCGGGCGTGCAGCGCCTGCTGGAAGGCCAGCCGGTGACCATGCAGGTCGTCGACACCGCCAAGGGCCGCGAGGCGCTGTCCATCACGCTGGATTAACGATCCGAGCGCCGCAAGCTGGCCTGCCTGCGGCGCTTTCTCCATTTGCGAGCCTGAAGGCTTGCGGTCCGGGGCCCTTTGGACCGCAAGCCTTCAGGCTCGTTGTGCGAATCCGAGCATGTCTGAGAAGATCGAGCGTCTCATCGAGATCATGGCGGCGCTGCGCGCGCCCGGGACCGGTTGCCCTTGGGACCTTGAGCAGGATTTCCGCTCCATCGCGCCCTACACAATCGAGGAAGCCTATGAGGTCGCCGACGCGATCGAGTCGGGCGATCTCGATGAGCTGAGGGACGAGCTCGGCGACCTTCTGCTGCAGGTCGTCTTCCATTCGCGCATGGCGGAGGAGCAAGGCGCCTTCGCCTTCCCCGACGTGGTCACGGCGATTTGCGACAAGCTCATCCGACGCCACCCGCATGTCTTCGGCGAGGGCGCCGCGCTCACGCCCGAGGGCGTGACGGCGCAGTGGAGCGAGATCAAGGCGGCGGAAAAGGCCGCCAAAGGAACCCCTGCTCCGGCAAGCCTCCTCGACGGCGTCCCCCTCGCCCTGCCCGCTCTTACCCGCGCCGTCAAACTCCAGCAGAAGGCGTCAAAAGTCGGCTTCGACTGGAACGACGCCCAGCATGTGATGGGGAAGATTCGCGAGGAAACGGAAGAGGTTGCCGCAGAGCTGGCGCAAGGCGAGATTGACCCGAAAGCGCTGGAAGAGGAGATCGGCGACCTGTTCTTCGTGGTCTCCAACCTGGCTCGTCACGCCAAGGTCGACCCCGAGCAGGCGCTACGCGGCGCCAACGCGAAATTCGAGCGCCGTTTTCATCATATCGAGCGCCGCCTTGCGGAGACGGGCTCGTCCCTCGAAGCTGCCTCGCTGGATGAAATGGAAGCGCTTTGGGCCGAAGCCAAGCTGGCGGAAAAAGCCAAGGCGGAGAAGTAGGGCGCCGCTCCCATCGGCCTCCTCGCAGGGGGGCGCGCCCGCGGTGCGACACTGCAAGTACTTGATCTGAACGCGGCTTTGCGCCACGCTGCCGCCTCAACATGGAGGCCGCCATGTCCGACGCTTCGACCGCGTCCCGCTACAGTCCGCCCGCGCAATTTTTTCACTGGTTGACAGTCGTTTGCGTCGCCGCCGCCTGGACACTGGGCGTCTTCGGCGACGAACTGCCGCGCGGGTCGATCCGCCATATGGGCGAGTTCATCCATATCTTTTTCGGCGAACTGGTGGTCCTGCTGCTTCTGCTGCGTCTTGCCTGGCGCTTCACGACCCCCGCCCCGCCTTTGGAGCCGACGCGCCTCGGCGCGCCTGCCGCGCTCGCGACCAAGCTCGGCCATCTGGCGATCTACGCCCTGCTTCTCGCGGCGCCGGTCGTCGGATTGGTGACGCTGTTCCATGGCGGCGACCCGCTCTCGCTTTTCGGCGTCGCCGAAATTCCCTCGCCCTGGCCCAAGAACCGCGAGCTCAAGCATTACGCGAAAGAAATCCACGAGTTTCTGGCGCATCTGCTGGTCTTGCTGGCGGCGCTGCACGCCGCCGCCGCGCTGGCGCATCATTACGTGCTGAAGGACCGCACGCTGAAGCGGATGCTGCCGGCTTTCCTATTGGCCGATTAGCGCGCGCTCCCCCCGAACTTCAGGACAACCACGCCGAGCCCGATCAGAAGGATGCCTGCGATCTCCATGGCGCCCAGCGACTGACGATAGAAGACCCAGCCGGCGACCGAGATTAGCGCAAGGCCGACCCCGGACCAGACGGCGTAGGCGACGCCAAGCGGAATGGCTTCCAGCGTCAGCGAGAGGAAGTAGAAGGCGCTTACATAGCCTGCAACGACAAAGAAGGACGGCAGCGGATTGCGGAAGCCCTGCGCTGCGGGCAGCAAGGAGGAGCCCGCGACCTCGGAAAGGATCGCAATGGCGAGGTAGATCCAATGCATGCGCTAGACGTTCCGGGCGGCCGGCGCGGCGGCCCCGTAGCGGCGCTTGACCTCGTCGAAACGCTCCGGCGCGACGCGCACCACGAGGCGCGAACCGCCATCGTCCCGGGACTCGCGCGACAGCACCTCGGCATGGGCGTGAAGCCAGGCGAGCCCCTGCCCGTCCTCCGGCGCCAGCTCCAGCGCCAGCGTCATCCGGCTGGCGGCCAGCAGGTTCTCGACGCGCGTCAGAAGGTCGTCGAATCCCTCGCCCGTCAGCGCCGAGACGAGCGCCGGCCGGCGTCGGGGCTCATAGCCGCGAGCGGCGACGCGCAAGGCGTCGAGACGCTCGGGAGCGAGCGAGTCGATCTTGTTCCAGACCTCAATGATTCGGCCCTCGGCCTCTCCCTTGAGACCCAACTCATCGAGAATCGTCTCGACGTCGCGCGCCTGAGCTTCGGAATCCTCGTGCGAGACGTCTCTGACGTGCAGGATCACGTCGGCGAGCGTCACTTCCTCCAGCGTCGCCCGGAAAGCCGATACGAGCATGGTCGGCAGGTCGGAGATAAAGCCCACAGTGTCAGAGAGCAGCACGCGAGCGCCGTGCGGCAGGCGGATCTGGCGCAGGGTCGGGTCGAGCGTCGCGAAGAGCATATCCTGCGCGAGCACGTCCGCCTTGGTCAGCCGATTGAAAAGCGTGGACTTTCCGGCGTTCGTGTAACCGACCAGGGCGACGACCGGGTAAGGAACCTCGCGCCGCGTCTTGCGGTGGAGGCCGCGCGTGCGCTTGACCTTGTCGAGGTCCTGCTCGATGCGGCGCATCCTTTCCTCGATGAGGCGGCGGTCGGTCTCGATCTGCGTCTCGCCGGGGCCACCGAGGAAGCCGAAGCCGCCGCGCTGGCGCTCAAGGTGTGTCCAGGACCGCACGAGGCGGGATTTCTGATAGGCCAAATGGGCGAGTTCGACCTGCAGCGCGCCCTCCTTGGTGCGCGCGCGCTGACCAAAAATCTCCAGGATCAGCCCCGTGCGGTCGATAACCTTGGCGCCCCAGGCTTTTTCGAGATTGCGCTGCTGCACGGGCGAGAGCTGGCAATCCATGCTGACGAGGCCGGCCTCCCGCGCCTTGACGGTCTCGGCGATTTCCTCGACCTTGCCCTTGCCGAGATAGGTGGCGGGACGAACCTCGTTCAGCGCGACGCCAATCTCGCCGACGATGTCGAGATCAATGGCCTGAGCGAGGCCGACGGCTTCGCCGAGACGCGCCTGCGGGTCGCGCGAGAGCGATGTGGGCCCCTTCGAAAGATAAGGCCCTACGACAATCGCGCGCGTCCGCTCGTCGCCGACCGCGCGTCCCTCTCCTGCAAGATCGTCGTTCAACCCGCTTACCGCTGCTTCTCCGCCGGCCCTTCGTCCTCGCCAGGCTCGAACATCTGGATTGGATGGCCCGGCATAATGGTCGATATGGCGTGCTTATAGACGAGTTGCGAGTGGCCGTCGCGGCGCAGCAGCAGGCAGAAATTATCGAACCAGGTGACGATGCCCTGAAGCTTCACGCCGTTGACGAGGAAGATGGTGAGCGGGACCTTGTTTTTCCGGACGAAATTGAGAAAAGTATCCTGAAGATTTTGCGAACGCTCCGACGACATCGGCTGTCCTGTTCTTTTCTTGATTGAGCCGAGCGGTTTGACGCCGCCCCCCGCGGTCATGGTTTTTGTTTGGCCTCCGCAAGGCCTCATTAGAGCCTTTCGACTGTCGGAGCGCAAGGCGGAAGTCGCGGTCAGAACCACTTAAGCAATTTATGTGGCTGACCAGGGCGCATGACCTGCGCCTTGCGGCCAGCCAATCACCTTTATCCGTTCCAAACCCGCCGCCGCCACCGCCGGCGCCGGATGCAACTCCACATTGCTTGACCTGGATTGTTGGGGTGGACGGCCCCTGAGCGGCATCTATGCGCCATGATGAGGTTTGTCGAGGACTTCATCAAAGGAGCCGTCCGTGGACCAGATTACACGCATTGGAATGGATACGTCGAAGCGTTTTTTCCAGCTTCACGGGGTGGATGGGCGCGAGCAGGTTGTTCTGCGCCGACAGCTGACGCGCGCGCAGATGGCGTCGTTTTTTGAGAAGCTGCCGCCGACTTTGGTGGCGATGGAGGCGTGCGGAGGGGCGCATCATTGGGCGCGGGAGTTGACGCGGCGCGGGCACGACGTGCGGCTGATCGCGCCCCAGCTCGCCAAGCCTTATGTGGCGCGCGGCAAGAACGATGCGGCCGATGCGGCGGCGCTGTGCGAGGCGGCCGGGCGGCCGCACATGCGCTTCGTGCCGGCGAAATCGGAGGATCAGCAGGCGGCCCTGATGCTGGCGGGCCAACGCGAGCGGCTGGTCGGCCTGCGCACCCAGCTCGTCAACACGATCCGCGGCCATGCGGCGGAGTTCGGCGTCATCGCCGCCAGGGGGCCGGCGGGGGTCGGGCGGCTTCTCGATCGCCTGGCGGCGGCCGATCTTCCGGCCTTGGCGCGCGAGCTGTTCGCCGAACTCGCAGAGGAGCACGCAAGCCTGTGCGGTCGGATCGCGGCGCTCGACCGGCGGCTGCGCGATTGGCATAATGCAAGCGAGGCGGCGCGGCGCCTGACGGCGATCCCGGGCGTCGGTCCGTTGATCGCCTCGCTGCTGGTGATGAAGACGCCCGATCCGCGCCTCTTCAAGTCGGGGCGCGACTTCGCCGCCTGGCTCGGATTGACGCCGCGCGACCATTCGACCGCCGGCAAGGCGCGGCCGGGGCGCATTACGCGGGCCGGCGATCCGATGCTGCGCAGCCTGCTCGTCGTCGGCGCGACCGCGGTGGTCTGGCAGACGCGCCGAGGCGCGGCGAAAAACCCGTCCGCCTGGCTGCAGGCGCTGATCGCGCGCAAGCCCGCCAAACTGGCCGCGGTGGCGCTCGCCAACAAGATGGCGCGGATCGCCTGGAAGCTGATGGCGAGCGGCGAGCGCTATGCGCGCCGCGGCCCGGCCATCGCCGCCGCCTGACGAAATCGGCGGGCTCGAACCGACATTCGGGCTCGCCGGGCCGACCTTGCAACAGACGGAGAGAGATGGACGGGATCGTTCGATCCGCCCCGGGAGATAAACCGCGCGAAGCAACGGCCCATCGAGGTCGCTGGATTGTTTGGATCTCCCGCACGCGGAACCCATCTTGGCCAGCGGCCTTCGCCGCACCAACAGGCCGGACACATGCTCGCAAGCGAACGCACCCCCAAAAATCTCCCGCCAGACCTTGCAAGCAAGGGGCCGTCCACACATGCTTATGACCTGGGGCCGCCAATGTCGGCGCGCCGAGAGCCGCTCGGGCTGCTGGACGAGACGTCCCGTTCGAAGGCCCTTTCCGCATTCCTGGGCGCTGCTCTCCAGCGCTTTGGACGGTCATTTTGCTGCATTACAGCATTGGAGATCAAGCGCGGCCACTCGGTCTCGCCCGGGAGCGCGAGCGGACCGCCGCGAAGCGACGACCGCTCCGACAATCGCCGCGGCGCTTCGAGGGAGACAAAATGAGCCGCCCATTTTCAGAGGCGCGCCGCATCTCGCCGGATAGCCGCCGTCCTGCCGCCCGCCGCCATCCTTTCCGGCGCAGCGGTCGGCAGAGCGCCGAGGAGGCGCAAACTTAATGTTGAACATGAGATTATTTCTATAATAAATTGTTTTATCTAATCTATTGATAGCGACTTCAACTTCCTGTGGAGGGCGGACCTCTCCATTCCGATGAACTCGGCGGTGCGGGAAATATTGCCCGAAAAGCGGTTGAGCTGCGCCACCAGATATTCGCGCTCGAACACTTCGCGCGCTTCGCGAAGCGGCAGGCTCATCAGCTTTTCGCCCCTGACCCCCGCAGGCGTCGCCGGAACGAGTTCACCGACATCGGCCGGAAGCATCTCCGCGGAGATCGCGGCGCCGGGTTCGCCAGCCGTCAGGATCATCAATCGTTCCACATTGTTCTTCAACTGGCGGATGTTTCCAGGCCAGTCGTGCAACTGGAGGACGGCGAGCGCGTCCTCGGAAATTTGGCGCCGCGGCATGCCCGAGGCGAGCGACATATTCTCCATGAAATAATCGATCAGTGCGGGGATATCCTCCCGCCGCTCGGCCAGCGACGGCACCCGGATCGGCACAACCGCAAGCCGATGGAAGAGATCCTCGCGCAGCGCTCCCTCCTCGATCGCGGAAGCGAGGTCGCGGGCCGACGACGAGATCACGCGCACGTCCACCTGCACCTTGGTTGCGCCGCCGACGCGCTGGAATGTCTGGTCCACGAGCACGCGCAGGATCTTCGCCTGCGTGTCCTTGGGCATGTCGGCGATTTCGTCGAGGAAGAGCGTGCCGCCATGAGCCTCCTCCAGCGCGCCGATCTTTCGCTCGCCGTCCGGACCCTCCCGTCCGAAAAGTTCAATCTCCATGTTTTCGGGCGTGATTGTCGCCGAATTGATGACAACGAACGGTCCGCCCGCCCTTTGCGAGGCCTCGTGGATACAACGGGCCGCCAGCTCCTTGCCAGTCCCCGGGGCGCCGGTGATGAGCACGCGGGAATTCACAGGCGCGACACGGGCGATAAGCTGCTGGAGCTGGTGAGCCGCGGGCGAATTGCCGACGATCCGGTCGAAGGCCCCTGCCCGCTGCCGCAGCGCCGACAACTCGCGGCGAAGCTGATAGGCTTCGAGCGCGCGCTCGGCCACGAGCACCAGCCTGTCGGCCTTGAACGGCTTCTCGATGAAATCGTAGGCGCCGATCTTGATGGCGCTGACCGCCGTCTCGATATTTCCGTGGCCGGAAATCATGACCACCGGCAAGCCTTTGTGCTGTTTCTGGATCTGCTCCAGCACCTGCAGGCCGTCGAGCCGGGAGCCTTGCAGCCAAATATCCAGGAAGACGAGGTGCGGCCGCCGAAAGGCGATCGCGGCCAGCGCCTCGTCGGCGTCCTTCGCGGTGCGGGTCCCGTGCCCCTCGTCGCCCAAAATGCCCGCGACCAGCTCGCGGATGTCTTCTTCGTCGTCGACGATCAGAATATCGCTCGCCATTACGCCCCGCTTGTCTCAGAGGTGTTCGCCGTTTCCGGCTCTGCAGTCGAATTGCCGCTCTCGGCGAGCGGCAGAACGAGTCGCACGCAGGCCCCGCGCCCCGTCGGGGCGTCCAGAAGCTCCAGCCGCCCGCCATGATCCTCGATGATCTTGGCGACGATCGGGAGCCCGAGACCCGTGCCGTCCGCGCGCGTCGTCATATACGGTTCGAGCAGCCGCTGCCGGTTCATCGCCGGGAAGCCCTTACCGTTGTCGATGACGTCGACCTCGGCCATGCGGTCGCGCACGGACAGCTTGATTTCGACCCGGCCCCGTTCGGCCGCGTCCTCCGGCGCTCGCGCCGCAATACCCTCCACCGCGTTCTTGACGATATTGGTGAGCGCCTGGGACAGGAGCCGGCGGTCGAACTGCGCGTAGATCGGCGTTTCCGTATGGGTTTCGATAATGTCGACGTCGGCGTTGCCGACCCGCATCAGGAAAGCGACCTGACGCGCGCATTCATTGAGGTCGTCGCGGGTCGGCCGCGCCTTGGGCATGCGGGCGAAGGAGGAAAATTCGTCGACCATGCGCTTGATGTCATCCACCTGCCGCACGATCGTGTCGATGCACTGGTCGAAGACCTCGCGGTCGAGCTGAATGAGCTTTCCGTATTTGCGCTTCAGGCGCTCGGCCGAGAGCTGGATCGGGGTGAGCGGATTCTTGATCTCGTGGGCGATGCGCCGCGCGACGTCCGCCCAGGCGGACGTGCGCTGCGCCGTCACGAGATCGGTAATGTCGTCCAGCGTGACGACGAAGTTCGGATGGCCGTCGTCGGCGCGGCGGGCCGAGGTGACGCGGATATTGAAGGTGCGCTCGGCCGCGCCGCGCTTGATGGTGATCTGACTCTGAACGGCGCGCGGAAATAGCTCCACGGCGTCCGTGAGGAGCGGCGCGATCTCCGGCATCACGTCGGCGATGCTGGCCCCCACGGTGGCCTGGCCTTTTGCGTCGTTGAGCGACAATTCCTCGGCGGAGCGGTTGAGGATGGTCACGAGCCCGTCCGAGTCGACGCCCATCACCGCCGCGGGCACGCCGGCGAGGACGGCCTCGGTGAACTCGCGGCGTTCGTCGTTGATTCTGTACGCCTCCAGCAGGCGAGACTGCTGGAGGTTCAGTTCGGTCGTCATATTGTTGAAGACGTCGCCGAGCCGCGCGAGCTCGCCATGGGAGCGGTCGACCTTGACGCGCACGCCGAGATTGCCGCCGGAGACCTGATCGGTCGCCGCGATGAGCGTGCGGATGGGCGTGACCAGGCCCTCAGCGAAATCGAGGCCAAGCCAGATGGACGACAGCAGCATGATGGTCGTCAGCAGGGCGTACATCAGCACGAAGGCGCGCTGCACGGCGGATCGATAGCCGTCAAAGGCGTCGTATCGGTTGATCAGAGTCTCGGCCTGCTTCGGGAACTCGATCGCGAAAGGGTCTATCGGGCGCGTCACGTATAAGAAAGTGTTCTCGAACGCCTGGAGCGCCCGCAGCGCCACGAAGCTCTTGCCGTCGTCGATCATCAGACAGAGCGGCTCGCCCTTGCGGGCGTTCTCGAACTCGGACTCCGGCGGCGCGATGACAATCGCCGACGCGTTCTTCGCGACGTCCACCCGGTCGAGAACCTCGCCGTTGGACTTCACGAGCGCCGCAACGGAGAAGCCGAGAAATTTGGCGCGCGAGTCGAAGATCTGGTGGAAATAGTTGCGGTCCGTGATGAAGAGGACGCGCGCCCGGTCGAGATCCGAAGCGGTAAGCTGCGCCTCCTGCAACAAGGCCTGGCACTGGCTCGACTGGAACGCCTCGGCCGCCTGGGCGGTGTTGTGAACGAAGATCTTCACTCCGTTCATGAAGGCCGGGTTGAGCGCCCGCTCCAGCGTCATCGAGCCGGCGATGGCGAGCAGGATCGCCGGAATGACGGCGATGACCGAGAAGAATCCGACGATTCTGACATGCAGGCGCGCCGCCGCCTCGCCGCGCCGCCAGACGCGATAGAGCCGCGTGACCTTGACGACCACCATGGCCAGGAGGACGCCGACGAAGAGAACATTGGCGACGAGAAGCGGAATGAGCCGGTCGTCCGTCGGCGAGATTCCGAATTCCGCAGTGACCAGAAAAGTCGCCAGCGCGCATCCGACGGCGCCGACGGCGACGACAGGCCCGACCCAGGCGCGGGCGCGCGCGCTTTTGCCATTCTCCGCGAATGCCTGCTCGTCTGCTTGGGCCATGCCCGGTTATAGGCCCGAGGCGTCACTGTTGCAAATGTGCAACGCTATGGGCGCAACCATCGCTATTCGCCCGACATCCAACGCTGCCGACACCCGCCGGCCGGGCTCCGACAGTCTCACAGATAATGATCTGCAAATTTTTCCATAATCCGGGACACGACCGCGTACTGAACGTGAACCCCGTCGTCTTGCCAGGTCGTTGCCGGATTTGAATGGCGAACGTACTGATAAGAGGGAAAATAGTCGACGTAGTCATATTTGCTCGCGACTTCGCGCGCGACGGCGAGCAGCGTCGCCTTGGAAAAGTCGTTGCAGGTGATCACGTCCTCGCGAGTAAACGTGCTGGAAAGAGGAACCGGGGAAACCGTCAGAATAATTTTGGCCTGATCATGCGTTTGCGACCTGATTTCGCGAACGGTCTGATCGACCGCTTCGAGAGATTGCGCGGCGCTCATGTTGACGAATTCGAACCCCGAGGCGCGCCGATTCAAACGGATATTGCCCGCCGGCGGTCGATTCACGTACAGCCCGCTCGACAAATCTCTCCACGCCTCGGTGAAGCCAAGAGTCAGAATGACTGTTCGCGCCTCCGGCAGGCGTCGATAAGCGTCGATCAGCGTCTTGCGTACGCCCGCCAGCTCAGACCTGGTCAGAAAGCGGAGCCCCGACGCCAATAGATCCGCCCATTCGCCGTTCCCGACGTCGAGCGTCGCCACGGTCTCCGCGTCCTGGCGGGCCGAAAATCGCACCAGATCCCGCATGGAGCCCGGCGTGTACGCGTTCAACGCGCCATTGCGCGCCCCGAGCCCTGTCGTCTCGTATAACTCGTCAGGAAAGATCGCTCTCGACGTAATGCATTCCACGGAGTGCTTGAGGAGAGCGGCTTCGATGTTTCTGGCGAAGCAGGAGCCGATTGTGAAAAACGGGGCGTTCCGTTCGAGACGGAATTTGGGTTCGTGTTGAAGGCGCTCCAGCACGTCGTCGGCGATGCGCTCGGCTCCCGACGTCCCGTCATGCGCATGAGCCGAAAACACCCGAGCCGCGTTCGCGCGCGCTTTGGTGAAAACGTCTTCAGGGCGTTGGCCATTTCCGATCATCGCAAAGAACCCTGTTCGTGCCTTTGCGCCTTTCTCCCGCTTTAAGCGGAAACCGTCAAGCTGAAAACAGAATTTATCTTGGAGTAATATATATTTAGACGGACAGCGCGAGAGTGCGGGACGTTGCGTCGCGATGGATTTGGGCTTCGACCGGACCGGTCGGGCGCGGCGCGCGGTCCAGGCAACGGGCCATGAGCGATCGCCACGGGTCGGCGGCGATCGTGATGACGCCGAAACGTCGCCTCTTACCTTGGCGATCGCATCAGCCTGATATCCAGATCGTTGACCTTCTTGCGCAGCGTGTTGCGATTGAGCCCCAAAAGCTCCGCGGCCTTGATCTGATTGCCGCGCGTCGCCGCAAGCGCCGCCGATATCAGCGGAATTTCGATTTCGCGAATAATGCGGTGATAGAGGCCGGGGGGCGGCAGGCCGTCGCCGCAGTCGCGGAAGAGCCTGGCGAGGTGCTGCTCGACGGAAGTCGAGAGAGTCTGGCCGTTTTCCAGCTCCTTCGACGTTGCGGCGCCGGACGCGGCGGGCCTGTCGACGGAGGCCTGATGCAGCTCGTGCTCCAGCTCCGCCTCGACAAGCTGATCGGAGATCACTTCCTGCGGATGCAGCGCGGCGAGTCGGCGGATCAGATTCTCCAGCTCCCGGATATTGCCCGGCCAGCGATACTTCTTCATCCGGTCGAGCGCCGCCTGCTCGATATATTTCTGCGGCAGGCCCTCGCTCGCCGCCTGCTTGAAGAAATGATGGACCAGGTCGGGAATGTCCTCCGTGCGCTCGCGCAGCGGCGGCAGGCGGAGCGGGACGACGTTGAGACGGAAATAGAGATCCTCGCGGAACAGCCCCTGCTGGATCAGCCCGCGCAAATCCTTGTTCGTCGCCGCGATGATGCGGACGTTCGTCTTGATCGGGGTGCGGCCGCCGACCGTCGTGTACTCGCCCTGCTGCAACACGCGCAGCAGACGGGTCTGCGCCTCCATCGGCATATCGCCGATTTCGTCGAGGAAGAGCGTGCCGCCTTCGGCCTGTTCGAAACGGCCGGCCGATCTCTGATTGGCGCCGGTGAAGGCGCCCTTCTCATGGCCGAAAAGCTCGCTTTCGATCAGGTCGCGCGGAATCGCCGCCATGTTCACGGCGACGAACGGGCCCTTCTTACGCTTTCCGTAATCGTGAAGCGCGCGCGCCACGAGCTCCTTGCCCGTGCCGGATTCGCCATTGATCATGACCGTCAGGTCGGTCTGCATCAGACGCGCGAGCGAGCGGTAGATTTCCTGCATCGCCGGCGATCTTCCGACGAGCGGCATTCCCTCCATTTCCTCGGGCGCGGCTTCGTTCGGGCTTTTGCGCGGCTCGGCCATGGCGCGGCCGACGATGCCGACGAGCTCCTTCAGGTCGAAGGGTTTCGGCAGGTAATCATAGGCGCCCCTTTCCGACGCGCGTATCGCCGTCATGAAAGTGTTCTGGGCGCTCATGACGATGATCGGAAGCTCCGGGCGCAGCTTCTTGATGCGTGGCAGAAGCTCAAAAGCGTTTTCATCCGGCATGACGACGTCCGTCACGACCAGGTCGCCTTCGCCGGACTGCACCCAGCGCCACAGCGTCGCAGCCGTTCCCGTCGTCCGCACTTCGTAACCCGCGCGCGACAGCGCCTGCGCGACGACCGTGCGGATGGCCGCATCGTCATCGGCGACAAGGATCTCGCCTCTCGTCATCGCACCGATCTCCCGCACTGACGAAGGGTCATGAGCGACCTTCCTCCTGTTTGTCCGATGGGTTCTCGGCCGATCTGGCGCGGTACATCGGCATCAGAATTCGGAAGGTCGTACGTCGGGGAAGAGATTCGCATTCAATAACGCCGCCGTGGTCGTTGACGATCTTCGCGACGAGTGCAAGTCCCAGGCCAGTCCCCGAAGACTTCGTGGTCACAAAGGGGTCGAAGAGATGCGCGGCGATGTCGTCGGGCACGCCCGGTCCGTTGTCGCGCACGCAGAATTCAAGCGGCAGGCCCACGGGGCTGCGCGCGCCGAGCGCCCGCAGGCTTACGCCTGGCCGGAAGGCGGTGGAAAGCTCGATTTCTCCATCCACAGCGTCGTCGCCGATGGCTTCGGCGGCGTTCTTGACGAGGTTGAGGAAAGCCTGAATGAGCTGGTCGCGATTGGCGTGCACCGGCGGCAGCGAGGGGTCGTAATTCTCGACAAATCTGATTCGACGCGCAAAGCCGCTCTGCGCCACCTGCTTCACATGGTCGAGCACGGAATGAATATTGACCCGTTCGCGCTTCAGGGGCCGCGCGTCGGAGAAGACCTCCATACGGTCGACGAGCCGCACGATGCGGTCGGTCTCCTCGCAGATCAGCCGCGTCAGCGCGCGATCCTGGTCGGACAGGCCGCTCTCCAGCAATTGTGCGGCGCCGCGAATTCCCGATAGCGGATTCTTGATTTCGTGGGCGAGCATTGACGCAAGTCCAGACACCGAGCGCACGGCGCCCCTGTGACTGAGCTGCCTGTCTATTTTATCGGCAATTGTACGTTCTTGCAGCACGACGAGCACCGTGCCTTCCGACTCGGGAAGCGGCGCGCAATGCACGTCGACGCGCCGGTCTCCCTCCTGCCCCGGCCGACCGAGATCGACCTTGTATTCGTTGATCGCCGCGCCGCGGTCGCGCACATGCTGGATGAGCGTGATGAGCGGCGAGCCGAACGGCAGGAGCCTGTCGATCTTCTGGCCGATGAGCAGCGGTTTGCCGAGTTCGAAAAAGCTCTCCGCAGCGGCGTTCGCGTCCTCGACCTCGTCGTCGCGCGAGACGGTGAGGATGGCGTTTGGCAGGGCCTCGAGCACGCAACTCCGGCCGCGTTCGTCGACGATTTTGAGCGGCGCAAACTCCTTGCGCCGCGTGTCGTCGCGTCCCGGGCGATCAGAAAGGCTCATGCGGCGGCCTCATGTGTCCCAGCGCTGAAAATAGAGTCGATGAGGCGGAAAGCGTCTTCCGCGACGTTGGCCGTCACCAGCGCGCGTCGTAGCCCGGCGACCTCCGCGTTCGCGGCGCCGAAGGCCTCGTCCACATAGGAAGCGAGGTGCTTGCGTGCGTGGCGAAGCCCTGCCCCGGCGCCCATTTGCGACAGCAGGCCGTCGAGATGCTCGCGCGCGACGGCGCCGCGTTCCGCAAGCGAGGGTTGCGCCCGGCGCCGGCCCGCCGCGAGATAATGGGCGATGTCGCCGACAAGCCACGGCCGTCCCTGCGCGGCGCGGCCGATCATGACCGCGTCGGCGCCCGACATTTCGAGCATTTGCGCGGCGTCTTCCGGACCGCGACAGTCGCCGTTCGCCACGACCGGAACCGAGACCGCCCGCTTTACGGTCGCGATCGCGGCCCAGTCGGCGCGGCCGGCGTAGAACTGCTGGCGCGTGCGTCCATGGATGGTGATGAGGCTGGCGCCTTCCGCCTCGGCGCGGCGCGCGAGTTCGGACGCGTTACGCGAGGCGTCATCCCAGCCGAGCCGCATCTTTACGCTGACGGGAACGCGTATGGCCGCTCGGGCCGCCGCAATCAGGACGGCCGCCTGGTCGAGATCGCGCATCAGCGCGGCGCCGGCGAGACCCCCTGTCACGCGTTTACAGGGGCAGCCCATATTGATGTCGACCCAGTCGGCGCCCGCTTCCTCCGCATGTCGGGCGGCGGCGGCGATTTCTTTGGGGTCGCGGGCGGCGATCTGGATGACCCGCGGCGCCGCATTTGTATCGCGGGAAGCGGCAAGCCGCAGCGCCGTCTCCCGGTCGCCGCGCGCGACGCCGGCCGCCGTGATCATTTCGCTGACGGTCACACTGGCGCCATAGCGCTCGGCGATATGCCGCATGGCTGGATCCGTGACGCCGGCCATCGGAGCAAGAAATGCGCGGCCCGATAGCCGCACGGGGCCGATCTGCAGCGCCGAAGGCGTCTCTGCGCCCACTTTTTCGGCAGTAGTCATCTTGCCCACAGTATAAGCAGCCCTCTTCGCAGTTGCAACATGGCTTTTCCGCCACGTCCCAGGCTATTTGACGCAGGGGGCGAAAAGCGACACAGAGCGACATGGTCTCTCAATCGGAAATCGCCATCCTGATCGTCGCGGGCGGACGCGGCTCGCGCGCCGGCGAGGGTCTGCCCAAGCAATATCGGTCGCTCGCGGGAATGACGGCGCTCGCGCGCACTTTGCGCGCCATGCGCGCCGGGGCGCCGGAGGCGGCCATAAAGGTCGTCATTCACCCGGACGACGGCGCGCTGTACGCCCGAAGCGTCGCGGAGCTGAGCGACTCGGAGCGGGCGACGCTGTCAAAACCTGTGCATGGCGGCGCCTCCCGCCAGGACAGCGTGCGAAACGGCCTGGAAGCCATTGCGCGGGAAGGCGCGCCCGAGATCGTGCTCATCCACGACGCCGCCCGCCCCTTCGCCGATCCCGCCCTGATCGCCCGCGCTGTCGACGCGGCGCGTGCGCATGGCGCGGCCGTGCCGGGCGTGCCGGTGAATGACACGGTGAAGGAGATGGACGCCGCCGGCTTCGTCGTCGCCACGCCCGATCGCGCGCGGCTGCGCGCCGTGCAGACGCCCCAGTCTTTTCGTTTTCGGCTCATCCTCGACGCCCATCGCGCCGCGGCGGCGGGCGGGCGCGAATATACCGACGACGCCATGATCGCCGAGGCCGCCGGCCACGCCGTGCACGTCTTTCCCGGCGATCCGGCCAATTTCAAGCTCACGACGCCAGAGGATTTCGCCCGCGCCATGGATCAGCTCGACGCAGCCGCCCGCCCCGACCCGCGCATTCTAACGGATGTTAGAATTGGCCAGGGCTACGACGTGCACGCCTTCGCCGAAGGCGATCATGTCTGGCTTGGCGGCGTCGCCATCCCGCACATCCATTCGCTCGCCGGCCATTCCGACGCCGACGTCCTGATGCACGCCGTCACCGACGCGGTGCTCGGCGCCGTCGCGGAAGGCGACATCGGCGCGCATTTCCCCCCCTCGGACCCCCGATGGAAAGGCGCGCCGTCGCGCATCTTCCTCGAACACGCCTGCAAGCTGGTGCGTGCGCGCGGCGGCATGATCGCGCATATCGACGCGACCGTCGTCTGCGAGGCGCCCAAGGTCGGCCCGCACCGAGAGGCCATCCGCGCGAGGCTCGCGGAGATCATGGGGATGCCGCTCGACCGCGTGGCGATCAAGGCGACGACGACGGAGAAGCTCGGATTTACCGGTCGGCGCGAAGGCGTTGCGGCGCTGGCCGTCGCGACCGTGCGGCTGCCCGAATGACAATCGGGAAGCGTTGACCGACCGGCATGGCGGCCCGAGATGCGCGGGCGCGGGAATTCTTTCTGTGGAACAATACTTTGATATATCGGTAAGCATGCTTGGCAGTAAAAAATAAACCGGCGCCGCGACAATTTACGAGGGCGAGGGGCTTTATGAAATTGTCGTTTTTAATCAAATTTCTCGTCAAGGATTCCCGCGTCACGAACGACGTTCTCGCGGATCTCGTCGACTCGCTGTACGCGCCGTTTGCTTCCCTGGCGCTGGGCTCCGCAGGCGCGATTTGTCTCGCTTTCGCGGTCGCCGTTTATGCCGGGCTGCCGCAACTGGCGTATTGCGCCGCCCTGATGACGCTTATCAGCGCAACGCGAATAACGGCCGTTCTCGCCTACCGCCGGCGCGATCGCGCCAGAAACCACGATCTCCAGGCGCTGGCCCGGTGGGTGGCGATTTACGCAATGGGGGCCTACGCCTTTTCCGGCGCCCTTGGCTTGCTGGACATCGTGGCGCTCGGCGTCGCCGACGACGCCCTCGTTCATATGCTCGTAATAACGGTGACGACCGCCTGCACGGCGGGGGCCGTGGTTCGCAACTCCGGCGTTCGCAATGTCGCTATTGGGCAGATCCTGTTCAACGTCGTCCCGCTCTGCGCCGCGGCCCTCATGCGCAACGAGGCCGCCTATTACATCCTTGCGCTCATTCTCATCGTCTTCTCGCTCGGCGCCTTCGAAATCTGCTTCTACCAATCCGCCAACGCGCTGCGCGTCTTGTTGGCGCGCAAGGAGATGAGCGAACTCGCCCGCCGGCTCGAAGAGCAGAACAGGCGTTTCGATGCGGCGCTGAACAACATGCCGCAGGGCCTCTGCATGTTCGACGCCGGGGGGCGGCTCGTCGTCGCCAATGCGCAGGTCGGCCGCCTGTGCGGCGCCGACGGCGTCGACTTCGCGACGGGGCGGACGATAGACGATATCGCCTTGCAGCTCAGAATGGCCGGCGCGCTCTCCAGGGAGGCCGCCGACTCCGTTGCGGCGGAGCTTCGCGCCAATCTGCAGGCGCGCCGCGCGGCCTGCGCGATCGTTCCTCTTTCCGACGGCCGCTTGATCTGCGCGACGCAGACGCCGCAGGCGGATGGCGGCGCCGTCGTGCTCTATGAAGACGTGACGGAGCGGCATGAGGCGGAGGCGCGCGTGCGCTATCTCGCCACGCATGACGCTCTGACCGACCTCCCCAACAGAGCCTTGTTCACGCAATTGCTGAGGGAAGAGATCGCGGCGTCCCGGCGCGACGCGCGCCGCTTCGGCCTGCTCTTCATCGATCTGGACCGCTTCAAGGCGATCAACGACACTTTCGGCCACGGCGCCGGCGACGCCCTGCTCCGCGAGGCCTCGCACCGCCTCAAGAAATGCCTGCGCGACGGCGACATCGTCGCACGTCTCGGCGGCGACGAATTCGTCGCGATCGTGCGCGACGCCGACAGGCGCGAATATGTGATCCGCGTCGCTGAAACGGTGCTCGCGCGGCTCGGCGCGCCGACGGTGATCGCGGGTCGCGAGTGCGGCGTCAGCGCCAGCATAGGCGTCGCCCTTTATCCCGCCGATGGCGAGGATGAAGACACGCTTCTGAAAAACGCCGATTCCGCCATGTATCTCGCCAAGGCGGAGGGCAAGAGCGTCGTCAGGATGTTCTCGCCCAAGGCCAAGACGCAGACCCTGCAGGGACTCACGCTGGAGAACGATTTGCGCCACGCGCTCGAGCGCAGGGAGCTGCTGGTCTATTATCAACCCAAACGCTGCCTTTCGACGGGCGCGGTGTCGGGCGTCGAGGCCTTGTTGCGTTGGCGCCATCCGGATCTCGGCCTGCTTTCTCCGGACCGCTTCATCCCTATTGCCGAAGAGACCGGCTTGATCGTGCCGATTGGCAAATGGACGATGGAGACGGCCTGCGCCCAACATATGCAATGGCGCGCGGCGGGGCTCGAGCCGCTTCGCGTCGCCGTCAATCTCTCGCCGCGCCAGCTCTATGACGATCAGATCATCGGCAATATTTCCGAAGCTTTGGCGAAAGCCGGGATGGAGCCCGAATGGCTTGAACTGGAAATTACCGAAAACATGGTGATGCAGGACGCCGACGACGCCCTGGCGACCTTGCGCGCGATCAAGGAGACGGGAGTCCGGCTCGCCATCGACGACTTCGGCGCCGGCCACACGTCGTTCGCGCTGGTCAAGCGGATCCCGCTCGACACGATCAAAATCGACCGCTACTTCGTCAACGACCTCCTGACCGATCCGAACGATCGGGCCATAGCCGAGGCGATCATTTCGCTTGGCCACGCATTGAAGCTGAGCGTCGTCGCGGAAGGCGTCGAGACCGAGGCTCAGGAGGCCTTCCTGCGCGAACATGGGTGCAACGAGATCCAGGGCTATCTGTTCAGCCGCCCGCTTCCGCCCGACGCGCTCCTCACCTTCGTCTCGGACTACAATCTTGCGCGATTGCTGCGCGCCGGAGACGGGTCAACGATGATGAAAAGCGCCTGATCGACGGAATTCTTAATCTCCGAAAGTCGGTTAATACGGGCTCCACGTCGTCGGCGAATTCGCGGAGCGCTACGTGTATTTTTATGCGGGCTATCTTTGCGCGCCGGTAATTTTCCGCCTCGCGGAAAAGGCCCGAATCCATACGGTCGCCGCTCTCGTCACCTGGGCGGGCGTCAACGGCCTTGCGGTGACGCTCGGCTACGCCGCCCTCCCCGGCGTCTCGCTCGCGCTCGGTTTCGCCGGCGCGTCGGCGGTCGTCGCCTTTTCGGCGCTGCTCGCCGAGACGCGGCGAGCGTCATTCCTGCGCGCGCCTGGATCGCAATCTCTCACGATTTATCTCGCGTTTGTCCGCCCGTGGCCGCCGCGCGCGTGGCTCTTTTCAAAACGGGCCTCGTTCTGGGCGGCGGCGCCGTCGCGCTTCTTCTCGCGGCCGTCGGCGTTCTTGTTCCAACATTTGTAAAATACTACTCGAAAGGCAGGTGGTTCGTATTTCTGTTCGAACGACCAGCCTTTTTCCGGCTCTCGCTTCAAGAAGGCGGCGCGCAACCGGCCGATATGCGCCCGCAAGGGCCATCGAACTGGCCGACACGGCAGGATTGCCTGCCCTCCTGCGACCCGTGATCCCTTTCGCGCCTTGACAAGCGGGCCGGCGCGTTTCCGATAGAATTGAACGGGCGCGGGCGGCGCGCCCCAACAAGGCCAGCCAAGCGCATGATCCGCGTCACACCCACCCTCTCTCTGGAGGACTCCGAGATCTCGCTCGAGTTCCTCCGCGCCTCCGGGCCCGGCGGGCAGAATGTGAACAAAGTGGAGACAGCCGTGCGTCTTCGCTTTGATGTCAGACATTCGCAGAGCCTGCCGGATTCCGTGAAAATGCGGCTGGAGCGGCTGGCTGGCGCGCGGCTGACGAAGGATGGCGTTCTCATTATCGAGGCGCAGCGGCATCGCACGCAGGAGCGCAACCGAGAGGATGCGCTGGGCAGGCTTGTCGAGCTCGTCCGAGAAGCCGCGGCTCCGCCGCCGCCTCCGCGACGCAAGACCAAGCCCACGCTCGCATCCAAACTCAGGCGCCTCGAAGGCAAGAAGCTGCGAAGCGGCGTGAAAATTCTGCGCGGAAAGCCTCTACAGGATTGAATCGAAATGTATATTACCTTGAACGAAAAAGCTAATATGGTTGTCGTAAAAGCTACGAACGGCGGCTTGAAGGTCGCAACCGCGGAATCCTGCACCGGCGGGTTGGTCTCGGCCGCCGTCACTGAAATTCCGGGCAGTTCCAAGGTCTTCGACCGCGGCTTCGTCACCTATTCCAACGAGGCCAAGATCGAGATGCTGGGGGTCCCGGCGGCGACGATCGCCGCGCATGGCGCCGTCAGCGCCGAGACGGCACAAGCAATGGCGCACGGCGCGCTCGCGCGTTCCTCCGCGGACATCGCCGTCGCCGTCACGGGAATCGCCGGCCCCGGCGGCGGATCAGCGGACAAGCCCGTGGGGCTGGTTCATTTCGCGAGCGCCCGACGCGGAGGAGCCATCGTCCATATTGAACGGCGTTTTGGCTCCCTCACACGTGCGGAAATCCGGCAAGCATCCGTGGATCAAGCGCTCGATATGCTGATCGCGGCGATGGACGGCTGACGCGCCGTGTCAGCGACGCGCGTAGATTGCGTCGGCGCGGGCGACGAAGGCGTCGGCATATTTCTGAAAGGCCTTGTCGAACATCGCGCCCATCACGAGGCCGAGCGCCACGCTCTTGAATTCATAAGCGATGAAGAACTCCACCAGCGAACGCGGCTTGCCATCCGGCCCCGGCGCCTCTTCCCGGAAGGACCAGCGGTTGTCGAGCTTGCGGAAAGGCCCGTCGATATAATCGACCTTCACCTCGAACGTGTTGGAATCGCAGGTGACGCGGCTGGTATAGCGCTCGCAGATGGCCTTGAACCCGACCTGCATTTCGGCGACGAGCTCGATGACGCCCGGCGCCTTCTCCGCGCGCCGGCGCACTTTCATACCCTCGCACAGCGGCACGAATTGCGGATAGGCTTCGACGTTGCAGACGAGGGCGAACATGTCTGCGGCGCTATGGGACACGTGGCGGCGGGTTCGAAAGCTTTTCATGAGGCAGCGCTTTTAAGACATTTCCGCACAAGTGGAAACGCCGACCCACTCAGAGCGATCGCGTGAAGGCGGAAAGGTATGGGCGACCAACCATCCGAGATGATTCGTTCGCCGATCGCCCCGCCGGCCCGCTGATCCTTCCCGCCGCCGGGAAATCCGTCTAGTTTTCGCTCCCATAAGTTCCATTTTGAGCGGGGAGGCTTATGGCGAACAGGGCGAATTTCACGTCGGATCAATGGGACAGGATACTGCAGGCTCCGCTTCTCGTGGGCTTCGCGGTGAGCGCTGGCGATCCGAGCGGCTTCATTGGCACGCTTCAGGAGGGCATGGCCACCGCCAGCGCTCTCGCCGCGGCCAAGGCGGATGTCGGCGCCGACGACCTGATCAGGGCCGTGGTAGACGACCTGCTGACGCCCGAAGCCCGCACCGCCGCGCGCGAACGCATCAGGCTGCTCATCCAGGGATGCGAACTGAAGGAGATCAAGATCAGGGCGCTCGAAGAGTTGCGGAATACGGCGAAAATCCTTGACGCCGCGACGCCCCTGGAGTCCCGGCCGTTCAAGAACTGGCTGAAATACATCGCCAATCTGGTGGCCGAGGCCGGCGTCGAAGGCGGCTTCCTTGGATTTGGCGGCGAAAAGGTGAGCGCGGCGGAACGGGCGACTCTGGCTGAAATTTCGGCTGCAATCGGCCTGTAAATCCCGCAAACTGAAAAAAGCGGCTGCGCTTTTGTTCATGACGTCAGCGGCTCGAAGCGGGGGCCAGGCAGGCCTGCCTGAAACCATGGCGAAAGCGTCCGACAGGTTGGCGTCGAGCGCCGCGATGATGGCGGCGCCGGTCAGAGAGGCGATCAGACGGCGGTGGCGCGAAAAGGCCGCGTTCTGCCCGGCCGGCCGGATTTATTCACGCTTTGGGCCGCCCGGACCGGCTGGCCCGGAGACGCTCGAAATCCTCTCCGGCGTGATGCGACGAGCGCGTCAGGGGCGACGAAGCGACATAGGCGAAGCCCTTGGCGAGCGCGATCGTTTTAAAGGCCTCGAATTCCTCCGGCGGAACAAACCGGTCGATCGGCCGGTGCTTGCGCGTCGGCTGCAAATATTGGCCCAGAGTGATGAAATCGACCTCCGCGGCGCGCATGTCGTCCATCACCTGCATGATCTCGTTGCGGGTCTCGCCGAGACCGAGCATGAGGCCGGACTTCGTGAAAAGCCCCCGGTTGAGTTCTTTGGCGCGCTGGAGCAGGCGCAGGGAATGGAAGTAGCGGGCGCCCGGGCGCACCGTGACGTAAAGCGAAGGAACGGTCTCCAGATTATGATTGAAGACGTCGGGTCCGGCCGAGACGACGCGCTCCAGCGCCTCTTCCTTGCGCAAGAAGTCGGGGGTCAGAACCTCGATCGTCGCTCCAGGGCAGGCCTCGCGTATGGCCTGGATGGTCGCCGCGAAATGCGCCGCGCCGCCATCAGGGAGGTCGTCGCGGTCCACCGAGGTGACCACGACATGCGACAGGCCGAGGGCCCTGGTCGCCTCGGCCACCCTGCCCGGCTCGCTCGGATCGAGCGGCGCCGGCAGGCCCGTGGCGACGTTGCAGAAAGCGCAGGCGCGGGTGCAGACCTCGCCCATGATCATGAAGGTGGCGTGTTTCTTCTCCCAGCATTCGCCGATATTCGGGCAGGCCGCTTCCTGACAGACGGTCGCGAGGCCCGACCCCTTTAGCAACGCGCCGGTCTCGCCCCAGGCGGCCGAGCCTGGCGCCTTGACGCGGATCCATGGCGGCTTCCTGAGAACGGGCTGGTCCGGCCGCGCCGCTTTCTCCGGATGGCGCGGTCGCGGGTCGTTTTTGAGCAGATCGAGTGTGGTCGACACAGGGGCGCTCCCTGCGAAGATATTTATGGACGCGGCGCGGCTATGGCAACGGCGGCGTCTTGATCCACGCCGGCCCGAGGCGTCGCCATCCGATCAAAAGCCGGCGCCTGGCCTCAGGCGCCGGCCGCGATGAATAAGGAGCGCCGCCTATCTCAGCCTACCCGAAGGGGCTGGCGACTTCGGCGCACAGCCACCCGGTCTTCGTCAGCACGCCCGGACTTCATTTCGGATCGGCTGCTAAATTCATCGGACGCAGCGAACGTTTCCGTTCGGCATGCGCACCCGCCTGCCGCCGACGGCGGCGCAATAGCCTTGGTTCTGGCCCCCGTAGACGCAGGCGCCCCAAGCATTCCTGTGGCCATTGCGTCCGCATCCGCCAAACGCGTAAGCGGACGACGAAATTGACGCGAACGTCACAATGGCGAGTCCGCAGAGAGCGAGTTTGGCGATCGTCGTTTTGGGCATTGAAACCTCCTTTTCGACATAGGATCGTAGTCTTCAGAAGCGAGAGGTCGTCTCGCCGGGCGAAATGCTAAGGCGACATTTCTCTTTTTCCAACTGGCTTGCGATCGAGGACAGGCGTTCGAGATCCAGCCCGCACGCGCCGCGCCTTGCAGACCGCCGATCCGCGCGCGGTTATCGCCGCCGGCGCATGATCAGCTCTAGCACTCATGTAGAACATCATCTTACTTTCTTGTTTAAATTAATCTCATAAACAACTGATATTAAATTAAATAAAATCTTATCATAATGTTGATGATGAGCGCGCCAGCGCGTGCGATCAGAGGTATTCGACATCCAGAACGCCGGGAATCTCCCTTAGCGCGCTGGCGACTTCAGCGTTGACCGGATAGGAGCCGGGCAACCGGATCTCAATTTCCTCTGGCGACTTCTGCCGTTTGATGAGGAGCGACACCTCCCCCTCCCCCTTTCCGGAGAGTCTGTTTTTTATCCTGTCTATAGGACTTTGGTCCCCGACGACGATCCGCAAGCCCTTTTGCGCGCGGGCCGCCGCAGTGGCCAAAGGCTCCGCCGCGACGATGCGCGCGCGCACGTCGTCGCCTTCCACCGAGGCCGAAAGGGTCACCAGCACGGCTGCGCCTTTTTCGAGCGTGTCACGATACTGGTTGAGCGCTTCCGCGAAAATTATGGCTTCGTACTGGCCAGTCATGTCCGACAATTGCACGATGCCCATCTTCGATCCCGACTTGGTGCGGCGCTCGGCGCGGTCCAGAACCACCGCTGCGAGGCGTCCGGCGGTCGCCCCGCCCTTCACGTCCGCCACGAATTTGGCCCAACGCGACACTCTCAATTTGGGTAGGAGACCCGCATAGGCGTCGAGCGGGTGGCCGGAAAGGAAAAAGCCCGCCGCTTCATATTCGCGCCGAAGCACCTCGGCGGCCGGCCAGGGCTGAACCTTGGGCAGAACGATATCCTCCGCCTCCACCGCGCCGAAGAGGGCGTTCTGTCCCGCCTTGCGATCCTCCGCATGGCGATTGGCGGTGGCGAGAATGGCCTCGATCGCCGCGAAGACGCGGGCGCGGTTCGGCTCCAGCTCGTCGAACGTCCCGCAGGCGGCGAGGTTCTCCAGAACCTTCTTGTTCACCTCGCGCGGATTGATCCGGCTGGCGAAGTCCGACAGGCTTCTGAAAGGCCGATCCCCCCGCGTGCGCACAATCGACTCGGCCTGCCCCTCGCCTACCCCCTTGATGGCCGAAAGCGCATATCGGATCGCGAGCTTGCCGTCCGGCCCCGGCGCGACGTCGAAATCGACTCCCGAGCGCTTGATGGAGGGCGGCTCCACGGCGATGCCAAGCCGGCGCGCCTCGTCGCGGAACTCGGCCAACTTGTCGGTCTGGCTCTTGTCGAACGTCATCGAGGCGGCGAGGAACTCCGCCGGATAATGCGCCTTGAACCAGGCCGTCTGATAGGCGATCAGCGCGTAAGCCGCGGCGTGGGATTTGTTGAAGCCGTAATCCGCGAACTTCGCCAGAAGGTCGAAAATGAAGTTGGCGCGCTCCTTTGTCAGTTCCCGCTCAACGGCGCCCTTCACGAAGCGCTCGCGTTGGGCGTCCATCTCCGCCTTGATCTTCTTGCCCATGGCGCGGCGCAGCATGTCGGCCTCGCCGAGCGTGTAGCCCGAGAGCGCCTGGGCGATCTGCATCACCTGTTCCTGATAGATGATGACGCCGAAGGTCTCCTTCAGGATCGGTTCGATCTTGGGGTGGTAATAGTCGGCTTCCTCGTCCCCGAGCTTCACGGCGCAATAGGTGGGGATGTTGGCCATGGGGCCCGGCCGGTAGAGCGCGACCAAAGCGATGATGTCCTCGAAACGGTCGGCGTGCATCTCCACGAGCGCCTTTCGCATGCCCGCGCTTTCGAGCTGGAACACGCCCACGGTTTCGCCGCGGCCGAGCATGGCGTAGGTTTCCTTGTCGTCGAGCGGCACTTTGGAGAGATCGAAATCGGGATCGCGGCGGCGCGCGAGGTCGCCGGCCATGGCGAGCACGGTCAGCGTCTTGAGCCCCAGAAAGTCGAACTTGATCAGGCCCGCCGGCTCGACCCACTTCATGTTGAACTGGGTCGCCGGCATGTCGGATTTCGGGTCGCGGTAGAGCGGCGTCACTTCATGGAGCGGCCGGTCGCCGATGACGACGCCGGCTGCGTGGGTGGAAGCGTTGGAGTAGAGCCCCTCCAGCGCGCCGGCGATCTTGAAGAGCCGCGCCACGCGCTCGTCCTCTTCGGCCGCCTCGCGCAATTTCTGCTCGCCAGCGACCGCCTCCGCGAGACTGACCGGCTTGGCCGGGTTCTGCGGCACGAGCTTGGCGAGCTTGTCCACCTGCCCCAGCGGCATTTCCAGCACGCGGCCGACGCTGCGGAGCACGCCGCGCGCCAGGAACGAGCCAAAGGTGATGATCTGCGCCACGCGGTCCGCGCCGTAGCGGTCGCGAACATAGTCGATCACCTCACCGCGCCGCGTCTGACAGAAATCGATGTCGAAGTCCGGCATCGAGACACGCTCCGGGTTGAGGAAGCGCTCGAAGAAGAGGCCGAAGCGGAGCGGATCGAGATCGGTGATGGTCAGGGCGTAGGCGACGAGCGAACCGGCCCCCGAGCCGCGGCCGGGTCCGACGGGTATCCCCTTCGACTTCGCGTATTTGATGAAGTCCGAAACAATCAGGAAGTAGCCGGGAAAGCCCATCTTTTCGATCGTGCTCAACTCGAAGTCGAGACGCTTGAAATATTCATCGCGGTCGTGCCCTTCCGCCGGGCCGTGAAATGCGAGGCGCGCCTCAAGCCCATCTGTCGCCTGGCGGCGCAGCTCCTCGGCCTCCACCTCCGTCAGCGGCCGATCGCCGGGCGCGTCGCGCAGGAAGCGCGGCATGATGGGCTTGCGTGTGCGGGGCCGGTAGCTCACGCGCTGGGCGATCTCCACGGTGTTCGCGGTCGCCTCGGGCAGGTCCGCGAAGAGCGCCAGCATTTCCGCTCGCGTCTTGAAATAGTGCTCGGGCGTGACGCGGCGCCGGTCGGCGACGCTTGTCACCGTCCCCTCAGCGATACAGAGCAGCGCGTCATGGGCCTCGAAGTCGCCGCGCGAGGCGAAATAAGGCTCGTTAGCCGCGACGAGCGGCACGCCGCGGCGATAGGCGAGATCCAGAAGCTGAGACTCTACTTCACGTTCAACTTGAAGATTATGTCGCTGAATTTCAAGGTAGAGCCGATCCCGAAACAGATCTTGCAGCGTGGCGAGCCGCACCCGCGCGAGCTCGGGACGACCGGCGGCCAACGCCCGGTCGAGCGCGCCGTCCGGCCCGCCCGTCAGCGCGATCAGTTCGGCGGCGTCCTCGGCCAAAGCGGCGAGCGAGACATGCGGTTCATCGCCTTCCGCCGTGTCGAGATAAGCGCGCGAGGCGGCGCGCATGAGGTTGAGATAGCCGGCCTCGGTCTTGGCGAGGAGCACGAGATGGGCGAAGCCTTCGTCCCGTCCCGAAGGGCCGCCCGACTTGCCGTCGCCGAAGTCGACCCTGAGTTGCACGCCGGCGATCGGCTGTATGCCGACCTTGGCCGCCTTCTCGGAAAATTCCAGGGCGGCGAAGAGATTATTCGTGTCGGTGACGGCAAGCGCCGGTTGCTCGTCGCGAGCGGCGAGGTCGATCAGCTTGCCGACCGTCAGCGCTCCTTCGCGGAGCGAGAAAGCGGTATGCAGGTGAAGGTGGACGAAACCGGCTTTTTCGGCGCTCATCTCGAACCGCTGCTGCGCCCGTGGAGGTTGGACGGGCTAGGATTCCAGATTGGAATTTAGCGATCCGAGAGCGCGGCCGAAATGGCCGCTCGGCGTCATCCACCAAAGAAGAGCCGCCGGCGCCGGTTGCGCGACGGAACAAAAAACAAAGCCCGGCCGAGAGGAGCCGGCCAGGCTCTTTTTTGGCTGCGCCCCGGACGAATGGGGCGATAAACGACCTTACTCGGCCGCCGTGAAGCTCTTCGTGACCGACTCCATCGGCTTGAAGACTTCCTTGGCCATGGAGGTGTAGAGTTCGCCGATCTTGGCGGCCTCGGCGATGAAATCTTCGTAAGCGCTCTTGGCGAAGTCCGTCTGAAGCGCGAAGGCTTCGTCGATCTTCTTCACCGCAATCAGCTTTTCCGCAAGCAGACGGCTTTTCTCGAAGGATTTCTTCGAGTAGTCGGTCGTCTCGGCGGCAATGCTCTGCCAGCCCTTCGTGACGGCCGCGGCCGCAGCGGAAACCGCCTCGAACTGCTCCTTGCCGAGCTGCTGCACGCTATCGAAATTGGCCACCATGGGGTTCGTCCTCATAAAACGGCGCCCATCCTCCATCCGCCGCCCCCTGGCGGCGCGGCACACGCGCCTGCTGACAGGATGGAATATATGCGTTGCACAAAAGATCGTCAATAAAAATGTTGCGCCGCAAAATTCACCTCAAAAAATCCGCGAACGCTTAACCCCCGGGTAACTGCGTTCTCTTACCCTGAATAACTGTAGCGTTTTTGCGACGCCAATTTCCGGTTGTCGTCTCCAGCGCATGTGCCTGTTCCGTAAGGGCGAGTAGCAAATGTTGAAACCGAGTCTGCTGGACCGCTTGGCGCAGCCCCGCTCACTTGCCGCCATCTTCGCGGTCATCATGGCATTCGTCGCCGTCACGTCGATACCCGCCGAAGCGCGACGGCACGGCTACCGCCACGCCTATAGCCGCCATGTCTACCATCATCGCTTCGCGCATCATCGCGCCTATGTGCGTCATGCCCGCAGCCACCGCTTCTACGCTCCGACCGCTGGCGGCGGATATAGCGGCGGCGATGACGGCGTGGTCGGCGAACATCGCGGCTTCGCCGCGATCGTCATGGACGCCAATAGCGGCAAGACCCTCTATTCCCGTAACGAGCACGAGCTGCGCCACCCGGCGTCCGTCACCAAGGTGATGACGCTTTATTTGCTCTTCGAGCAAATCGAGAAAGGCCGCCTGCGCCTCGACTCGCCGCTCATGATCTCGTCGCACGCCGCCGCCCAGGCGCCCTCGAAGCTCGGCCTGCAGCCGGGCGAAACGATCAGCGTGGAGAACGCGATCAAGGCGGTCGTCACCAAATCGGCCAACGACATCGCCTGCGCCATCGCCGAGAATGTCGGCGGCGACGAACGCGCTTTCGCCCAGATGATGACCCGCAAGGCGCATGCGCTGGGGATGCGCAATACGCATTACGAAAACGCATCGGGCTTGCCGGACCCCAACCAGATCACCACGGCTTATGACCTCGCCATTCTCGGCCGCGCGATTCAGGATCGCTTCCCGCGTTATTATCGTTACTTCAGCACGCACAGTTTCGCGTATAATGGCGCGCTGCATCGCAACCACAACCATCTCCTCGGCCGCGTCGAGGGCATGGACGGCATCAAGACCGGCTACACCCGCGCCTCGGGGTTCAACCTGCTGACCTCGGTGCGTCGCGGCGGCCATCACATCGTCGCCGTCGTCATGGGAGGCGCCACGGCCGGCGGCCGCGACCGCATCATGGCGCAACTGATCGAGGATCATATCGGCGGCGGCTCGAACGTCCGCACGGCGGCGGCGATTGCGGAGGACGGCTCGGCGGCCGAGGACGCCGCCCCCATTGCCGAGCGCCCGGTCGTCGCCGAGCAACAGCCGGTTCTCTCGGAGCCCCTCGTCGCGCCGCGTTCGGTCGAGCGCGTCGCCTACAGCGCGGAGGAGCCGGAGATCGACTCCGAGCCGGTCAACGCCGTCCCGACGACCCGCGCCCTGCGCCGGTCCGCCGCGCTGATGCCGCCCGCCTCGATCCCGGCGCGCGAAAAGGTCGAGAAGCCGGCTGAGAAGGCTCCTGAGAAAGCGGCGTCCGCCATTCGTCCGGCCTTCGTCTCGGGCGTCCAGAAGCGCGCCGAGGAGCCTGCCGCCGACAGGAAGGGGGCCAGGAAGGCCCTCGCGAAGAACGATCTCGCCGCCATCATCGACGGCTCGACGTCAAGCCGTCCGTCCAGGGCCCGCGAGATCACGGTCGCGACGACGACGCCGGCCGCCATTCGGTCCGCCGCCAACGTCGCCAAGGCTGACCCCGCGCGGCCGACCAAGCCCGGCTGGATGATCCAGATCGGCGCCGCCGAAGATCCGAACAAGGCCAACGAGCTGCTGTCGCGCGCGCGCAGCCAGCTCCAGGGCTTCCCGGCGACCGCCAAGGCCTTTACGGAAAAGGTGCAGAAAGGCAAGGAGACGCTCTATCGCGCCCGCTTCGCCGGTCTCGAGGAGCAGAGCGCCGTCTCCGCCTGCACTGCGCTGAAGCGCTCCGGCTTTTCCTGCTTCACCACCAAGAACTGAGAGCGCGCCGCCATGTCCGCGACCTGGGACGACGTAGAGGCTTTGCGGCGCGCCTCAATGATGGCGCCGCATCAGGACGTCCTTGGCTTCGTTCACGCGGGCGGCAAGATCCGTCGTCCCGCCAAGATCTGGATGAAGTTTCTTCATCAGATCGCGATGCGCCCGAGCAATGTCCGCCGCGGCCGCGCCTTTTTTCAGACCGAGGATCTCGTACGCTTCGTCCTCGGTGATCGTGCCCGAGCGGCGCGCGCGCGTCTCGCCCGCGCCCCCCGCGTCACGGTGCGAATCTCCTGCCGCGCGCCATCCGGCAAAGCGGCGGTCCAGATACGCCTCTAGCAGGCGCGCCCCGTCCGGGTCGTCGCGCAGGCAGACATTGTAAAGATCCAGCAGCGCGGGGCGGGTCAGCGCGTCCAGGCGCTTTCCCTCGTCCTTTCCGGCGAGGATCATGCCGCGAATGGCTCCGGTCGCATGGTCGAGCTCCATCTCGATCATCGCCGAGCGAACGCGGGAGACCCCTCTTCCGTTGTCGGCGCCGCGCCCTCCGTGACGGCCGAGCCCCATGAGCCACAAGCCGGTCGCGCCGAGCGCCAGGCCAAAATCGAGACGGCCGCGCGCGAGCAGCAGGCCGCCCAGCGCCATCAGCAGGAAGCCGCCGCCGCGTTTGATGAGCCGCGCGAGGAATGACGGCGACGCCCGGACATAAGCCTTGAGCGCGAAGAGCCCGATCGCAAGCGCAAGAAAACCCATCAAGACCGGCATGGCTTATCGTGACCCCATCTGCGACAGCAGCAATCGCGCGGCGCCTTCGCCCTGCCCCGCGCGTTTTTCAAGTTCCGGCAATCCGCCTGCGGCGTAAGCGGCCGCGGCGCCAAGCAGCTCCGCGAGACGGCGCGGCGCGGAAAGATCGAAGGCGGCGTAGGCTCCGCCTGTCAGCCGCGCAATCTCTCTGAAAGCTGTTTCCGTCTGAACGTCGCGGCCTTCCTGGAACATGAACGCCTTCAGGCCGAGCAGGCCGAGTTCGCCCGCAGTGGCGGCCAGAAGGTCGATCTTCTCCTCCATCGCGTCGCCGATATAGACCATCGCTCCGACGCGGAGCGCGCGGGTCTCGCTCAGGGCGTGCTCCAACACGCGGCCGATCTGGGTCCGGCCGCCTTCGCAGGAGATCCGCGCCATCAGAGCCCCGAGGCCTTTGCCCTGCGAGACGAAGCGCGAGGCGCGGCATTCACGAAAACCGCGAAAATAGACAAGCTGTACGTCCAGCCCGCCCTGCGCGGCGGTCGTGCGAAACATTTCGCCTTGTATGGACTGCGCCAGATCCCATGTGGGCTGGCGGCTCATGGTGGCGTCGAGCGCAAAGATCAGACGCCCGCGCGAGCTCCCTGGCTCGGCGACATCCCGCGCCTTTTCAAGAAAGGCGTCGATGGCGCTGTTCTGTGCGGAGCGCGGCGCCGGCGCCTTCTTCAGCTCATCGCCCACTTTGTTCACGTCGCTTGTCCGTAACCTTGTATAAAATCGGCTTTGCGCCCTCTAAAACAAGTGGGGCGCGCCACACCTTAACTCCCCTTCCCGCGCAAGCAAACGCCACAGTAAGAGGCGCTCATGGAACGTGAAACTCCGCCATCCACGCCTATCGCCGCGCTTCCGGCGCAAGACAGCGCGAATGTGCAGGCTCTGATGCGCGCTTTCGCCCTCGAACTGGCGCAGGCGGGCGCGCGGGTCGCCGGCGTGACCCAGATGCGCGGGGCCGACGCCGCCGGCCGCTCGCGCATTTTCCTGCGCGATCTCGCGTCCGACGCGGAATACCTCATCTCGCAGGACCTGGGGCCGGGCTCCGTCGCCTGCAATCTCGATACGGGCGAGCTTGCGATGGCCTGCGCCGCGGTGGAGCGCTCCGCGCGGATGGGCGCCGACCTCATCGTCGTCAGCAAATTCTCCAAGCAGGAGGCCGAGCGCGGCGGCCTGTGCGATGCTTTCCGCGCCGCCATGACGGCGCGCATTCCCGTCATCGCAGCCGTGTCGCCGCATTTTCGCGAGGAATGGCGCATCTTCGCCGGCCCCTTGGCTGAGGATGTCGAGCCGACGCGCGATGCGCTGACCGAATGGTGGGCGCGCGCAAGCCCGCGTCGGGGAAGATAACTTCGAACCAGCCTGTAGCTTGGCTAAGCGGCGCGCCAGTCATCCGGCTGGCTAACCGAAAGGGGGGGTTGCGTGTGAAAATCCGGGTGAAGGTCGAAATCACGGTCGGGCGTTGGAAACTCACCGTGATCGTCGGCTAACGCAAGGGGGCCGGGACAACCCGGTCCCCACCGGAATGGAAGCCGCAACACCCCCTCTAGGGAAAAGACTACCACGAAGATGGGCGCGTTCAAGCGGCGCGCAAGTCGCTCACGCGGATTGCCGCGACCTGACGGTCAGCCGGTCTTCATGCCGCGCCCGCGATTCTTCGAGCGGCGCGTCGTCCGGCGGCTGCGGCTTGCAGGCGAGCGCGACCAGCGCGTAGCTCACGATCTGCAGCAGGAACCATGAGCCGAGCTTGCCGATCCCCACCGGCTTCCACGCCGCCATCTGGTCCGGATAGAGCCAGACATGGCTGTAGGTCGCGACATTTTCCGCGATCCAGATGAAGCACGACGCCAGGAACGCCGCGAGCAGCAGCGGCATGGTCCGCCAGCTATGGTGGATGCGGTAATAGATCGCCGTGCGCCAGAAGATCGCCGCGCTCGCCGCGAAGAGCGGCATGCGCATGTCTGCGACGTAATGATGCGCGAAAAAATTGACGTAGATCGCAGCCGCGAGCGCGCCGACCTGCCACAGCGGCGGATGGTTGGCGAAGCGGAAATCGAACAACGCCCAGGCGCGCATCATGTAACTGCCGACGCAGGCGTACATGAAGCCGGTGAAAAGCGGCGCGCCGCCGATGCGGAAGAGCGCTTCCTCCGGATAGACCCATGAGCCGTGCGCGGTCTTGAACAGCTCCATCGCCGTCCCGACGACATGGAACAGGAAGATCACGCCCGCCTCCTTCAGCGACTCGAAGCGCAGAAGGATCAGCGCCGCCTGCACGGCGAGCGCGGCGAGGAAGAGAAAGTCGTATCGCGCGAGCGGCGCGTGGGCGGGATAGAAGAGCCGCGTCGCAAGCACGAGAAAAACCATGACGCCCCCGAAGAGGCAGGCCCAGGCCTGTTTGATCCCGAAGCGGATGAACTCGTAGGCGAAGCGCCGCGCCGGGCCGCCCGACATGGCCCATTGACCGATGGCGGCGTCGACCTCCACGAAGCGCCGCAGCGGCGGCCAGAGTTCGGCTGCGCTTTTTTCCCTTATGCTCCGCTCATCTGACAGGAGGCGCATACATCAGCCCGCCTTTGCTCCACAGAGCGTTCGCGCGACGCTCCATGCCCAATGGCGAAGCTTGCCCCATGTTGCGCTCGAAGACATCCGCAAAATTTCCGACATGCTTCACGACGCGGTAGGTCCAGTCGCCCGGAAGCGCCAATCCCGCGCTTCGATCGCCTTCGACTCCGAGCAGATGGCGTATGCTCGGCTCCTCCGACTTCAAAGCCGCGTCGGCGTTGGCGCTCGACACCTGAAGCTCCTCCGCGTCGATCAGCGTGAAAAGCGTCCAGCGAATGATGGCGAGCCACTGGTCGTCGCCGTGGCGCACGACCGGACCGCGCGGCGCCTTGGCGATCATATCCGGGAGGACGGCGTGCTCGTCGGGCGCCGAGAGTTTCGTGCGCGCTGCTGCGAGCATTGACGTATCCGCCGTCAGAACGTCGCACTGGCTTTTGTCGTAGCCGGCCGCCGCCCCGTCGAATGTCGGGAAAAGCTTCGGCTCGTATGGGGCCTTCCGCTTGTGGAAGAAATCCGCGAGCTCCAGCTCGTATGAGGTGCCCTGCTGCACGCAAACGGAAACGTTGGACAGGTCCTGCGCCGACGCGAAGCTCCTCTGCCGCCGCACGAGGAAACTTTGCCCGTCATAGAAGGAAGCGCCGGCGTAGATCGCCCGTTGGCCGCTGTCGCGCGACTGCGTCCAGGGCGCGGCGCTCGCCAGAAGATCGACCCAGCCCGCCTGCAGCGCGGGGACGCGGTCCTTGGCCGCGAGGCCCAGAAAGCGCACTTTCTTCGGATCATCAAAAATCGCGGCCGCGACCGCGCGGCAGAAATCGACGTCGAAGCCGGTCCAGTCCCCTTTATCGCCGGCGGGCGGCTGCGCGAAACCGGGCGCCTCCGAGACGCCGCAGGCGAGATAACCCCGCTTGAGGATTGTCGAGAGCGTCGGTCCCGGTTCGGTCTGGGCCGAGGCGCTCTGCCCGATCATGCCGACGGCGCCCGCAAGGAAGACGGCGAAAAGGAAGCCTCGGGCGATCATGGACGGCTCGGATTTGCGAGTTCGGTATATTACGGTCGGGTCCGGTGGGGCAAGCGCGCCCGCCCGCGACCCAGGGACGACGATGAAGAGCGATAAAGACCAAAAGCGGCGAAAAAAGCGTATGGCCACGATTGTCACGCAGGCCGGCCGCGAACCGTTCGAACATTTCGGATTCGTCAATCCGCCGATCTATCGGGGATCGACCATTCTCTTCCCGACGGTCGCCGACCTGGCGGCTTTGCGCCAACCCTACACCTACGGCGCCAAGGGCACGCCGACGACGCGCGCGCTCGAGAAAGCCTGGAGCGAGATCGCAGGAGCGGATGACACAACGCTCGTCCCTTCCGGGCTCGCGGCCATCGCGCTCGCGCTCCTCACCGCGACGAAGGCCGGCGCACATCTCCTCGTCACGGATTCCGCTTATGCGCCGACCCGCTTTTTCTGCGACGGCTTTCTCGCGCGCTTCGGCGTGACGACGGAATATTACGATCCGCGTATCGGCGCGGGCATATCGGCGCTGATCCGGCCGGAAACGACGGCGATCCTGCTGGAGTCGCCCGGCTCGCAGAGCATGGAGATACAGGACGTCCCCGCCATCGCCGCCTCCGCGCAGGAAAAGGGCGTCTGCGTCATCATCGACAATACCTGGGCGACGCCGCTCTTTTTCCCGCCGCATGAGCGGGGCTGCGACCTCGCGGTCGAAGCCGGCACCAAATATCTTTCCGGCCATTCCGACCTGCTGCTCGGACTCGTCTCCGCCAACGCCAAATGGGCGAAGCGCCTGCGGCACACCTTCAATCTTTTCGCGATGGGGTCGGGGCCGGACGACGCGGCGCTCGCCTTGCGCGGCCTGCGCACCATGGCCTTGCGGCTCCGCGAGCAAGGAGGCGCGGCGCTGGAGATCGCCAGGTGGCTAGCGGAGCGGCCGGAAGTCGCGCGCGTGCTGCACCCTGCTCTGCCCGGCCATCCCGGCCACGAATTATGGAAGCGGGACTTCTCCGGCTCATCAGGCGTCTTCTCGATCATCCTTCGCCCCGCCGCCCAAAAAGCCGTCGACGCCTTTGTCGACGGGCTGGAGCTCTTCGGGATCGGCTTCTCCTGGGGCGGCTATGAAAGCCTCGTTCTGCCCTTCGACTGCGCGCCGTTCCGCACGGCGACGAAATGGAAGGCGGAAGGACCGGCGCTGCGCTTCTCGATCGGGCTGGAGGACGTCGATGATTTGAAGGAGGATCTCGAAGCCGGGTTCGCGCGGCTGTCGGACGCCGCGAGCGGCTAGATGCGGCGTCTGAAAGACGCCCCAGTTTGTTGACAAACTTCCCAAGGCGGCCTCGCCCTTCGAGACACGAGCTTCGCTCGCTCCTCAGGAGGCCTAAGTGTTGGGACGCCGAAGGAAGAAGCCCCTCATGCTGGGGAGCCTGCGCAGCAAGCGTCTCGAAGCGCGAGCGATCGATCCTCAAAGCACAAGTCGGGAAGCCCGATTTGCGCCTCGATGTCCTTTGCTGTGCGCCTGAAGGCGCGCGGTCCAAAAAAGCGCCACTGGACCGCGACCCTTCAGGCTCGCATCCCGATCTTTCAGCCTCCCGCCCGCCTACGCGGCGGAAATGAACCGTCCAGGATTATTTTTCGCCCGCCGCCGTCATGGCTTTACCGAACGCCAGAATAATCTCCCGCAATTGCGGCTCGTCGACCTGCTGCGCTGCGACGGCGTAAGGGAACCAATAGGTCACGCGCTGGCCCTTCTCCGGCCATTTCTTCCGTTGGCGTTCGACCTGCAGGGAGAAGACCTCGACGCGGCAATCGATCGCCGAACCGCCCTTGAGCCGTTTCTCATATTCGAAATCGCCGAGCTTCGTTTTGTCGACCCTGCCGTGAAGCCCGGCCTCCTGCATCGCCTCGATCGCTGCGACGATGTGTGGCTTGCGGCCCTTCATCGGCCAGCCTTTCGGAATCACCCAACGCTTCGTGTCGCGCGAGGTCGCGAGGAGAATTTCCACGCCCTTCTCCGCGTCGACGCGCCAGGGAAGCGCGGCATATTGCATACGCGGCGCAATCGGCGTTTCGCCTTTCTTCTTGGGTTTCGGCGCGTTCTTCCTCATCCGAAGAAACTCGCGGTCAGGTAAAAAAACGCAGCGATGAAGGCCGACATCGGCATGGTCACGATCCAGGCGACGACGATGTCCTTGGCGACGTTCCAGCGCACCGCGGAAACGCGCCGCGCGGCGCCGACCCCGACGATAGCGCCGGTGATCGTATGCGTCGTGGAGACGGGAACGCCGAAGCTCGTGGCGAGAAAAAGCGTAATGGCGCCGCCGGTCTCGGCGCAAAAGCCCTGCATGGGAGTCAGGCGCGTGATCTTGGAGCCCATCGTGTGCACGATCCGCCATCCGCCCAGAAGCGTGCCGAGGCCCATCGCCGCCTGGCAGGTCAGCACCACCCAGTAAGGCACATAGAATTCGCCGCCGAGGGCTCCGTGCGAGTATAAGAGCACCGCGATGATGCCCATCGTCTTCTGCGCATCATTGCCGCCATGACCGAGCGAGTAAAGCGAAGCGGAAAGAAATTGCAGGGTGCGGAAGATCGTGTCGACCGCGACGGGCGTCCGTCGCACGAAAAGCCACGACACGCCGAGCACGAGCAGAAGCGCGAGCAGGAATCCGAGAGCGGGCGAGAGCACAATGGCCGAGCCGGTCTTGGCCAATCCGCTCCACACGATGGCGCTCACGCCGGTCTTGGCGACGCCGGAGCCGACAAGGCCGCCGACCAGCGCGTGCGAGCTCGACGACGGAATGCCGAGCGCCCAGGTGATCAGGTTCCAGGAGATCGCCCCCATCAGCGCCCCGAAGATCACCCTGTCGTCGACGATCTGCGGCGAGATGATTCCCGTGCCGACGGTCTGCGCGACATGCAGGCCGAAGAAAAGGAAGGCTGCGAAATTGAAGAAGGCGGCCCAGAACACGGCGTATTGCGGCCGCAGCACGCGCGTCGACACGATGGTCGCGATGGAATTGGCGGCGTCGTGCAGCCCGTTGAGGAAGTCGAACGCCAGGGCGACGGCGATGAGGCCGTAAAGGAGAAGCGGCAAATCCTCCACGCCGCCCCCCTAGACGTGCTCGATGACGATGCCCGTCACCCGGTTCGCAATGTCCTCGAAACCGTCGACGACTTTCTCCAGGTGGCCATAGATCTCCGAGCCAACGACATAAGCCATGGGGTCGCTCGTGCGATGCGCGCGAAACAGCTCCTTGAGTCCCTCGTCGTGGATGGCGTCGGCCTCGTCCTCGATGCGCGTGATTTCCTCGCTGAAAGCATTGAGCTTGACGTGGTTCGCGCTCATGGCCCGCAGCAGCGGCATGGCCTCTCGCGTCAGCTCCGCCGACTGGACGATGATGTCGCCGATCCGCCGCATGGAGGCGTCGAAGTCGCGCGTCTCGAAAAGCTGGGTCGCTTTAGACGTCTGGTGCATCTGGTCGATCGTGTCGTCCATCGCGGTGATGAGGTCGCGAATGTCGCTGCGATCGAAAGGCGTGATGAAAGTCCGGCGCACCGCGAGGAGCGTCTCGCGGGTAATCTCGTCGGCCGCGTTTTCCTGCCGGCGAATCTCCTGACGGAATCCGGCGACGCCGTCGCCGCCGTCGAGCATCCGGCGCAGCGCCGTCGCCCCCGCGACGAGCGTCTCGGCGTGACGCTCGAAGAGGTCGAAAAAGCGCTCTTCCTTCGGCATCAGCGCCTGGAACCACGACAACATCTGCGCCTCCGCCCGGAACTGCCCGAGGAATCATTGTCATAAAACCGTCACAATGAGCTACGGCAACTAACTTTGCGGGACGGCCGTGTAAAGGGCAAAGTTTAGGCGCGACTGCGCCTCAGCGCGTGCTGCCGGTCTGATCTTCCTTGCTTGGTTCGACCTGCGCGCCCGGCGGCGCCGCGGGGGCGTCGCTCATGGCCGGCCTGACGCTCCCTGTCCGGCGCAACATCGCCCGCAGCCGCCCGCGCAGGGACGACGACATAAAGGAAGCGTTGCCGAGCGGGACGAGCCTCGCGCCGCTATAGACGAAGGCGCCGGTCTCCTCGACCACGACGTCGCCGGACTGCAGCGTGGGATCGTTCCGGGCGGTTTTCTCGAAGAAGGCCTGCGACGTGCTCGGATCGTTGCAGGCGCAGCGCGTATTCGCCCTTTCGCGGAAGGCGAAGGCGACGGGCAGGGCCGAATAGCGTTGGCCTTTGTAGTTGCGGGCCGTCTCGATCGTCGCGCCGTCGTAGATTTCCATCGGCGCGGAGGGACATGCGAGCTCGCAGGACTGCTGACGCGTCGCCTTGGTGGATTTGATCAGCGGGAAGAAATAGCCGTCGCAGGTGCGCACGCAAAAGCCGCCGGCGGCAGGCTCCGTCGAAAATCCTGTGCCTCCGCCGGGAAGGCTGTCCTTCGGCTTGGCGAAGCGAAGTTCGCCCACGGCGCCCTTGATCCTGCGGGCCGGAGCCGAGTCGCGGCGGGCGCGCGGCGCGATCTGCGGTTGCGGGGTAGGATCGGGCCCGAAAAGGAACTCCAGTAGCCCGCCCTCGGCGCGGCCCGGCGCCGGCGCGAACAGGGGGCCGAACGCCAGAAGCGCCGCGAAGCCCGTCACCAAAGCCCGGTCGAGCCGCATCTTAGCCCTTCTCATCTTTGCGTCGCTCGGCGGCGACGCCATCAGGCGACGAACGCACGGACGGCTGCTGCGGCTCTCGCTCTGGAAGAGGCGCCATGGAGCTTCTGCGCTCCCGAAAACAATGTGCCGCCCGCCGGATTTTTCGACCGGCGGGCAGGCAGGTTGTTAGCAAAATATGTCGATTCTGGCGACCCCGGCAGGATTCGAACCTGCGACCTACCGCTTAGAAGGCGGTTGCTCTATCCGGCTGAGCTACGGGGCCTTGACGGCTTCAGTGCGTCCACAAACCGATGCGGTTCGTCTTGAAATTGTCGGAGTAGGAGACGATGCGGCGGGAAGCCGTCTCGGGCTTGGGCTCTTCGACGCGATAGGGAATGCCCTCGCGCTCGGCGTAAGCCACGGCCTCTTCCCTGGTCTCAAAACGCAGGCGAATCTGCTGCTTCATGTCGCCCGAGCTGGTCCAGCCCATCAGCGGTTCGATCGAGCGTGGCGCCGCGGGGTCGAAAACCAGCCGCCAGGGCTTGGCGGAACCCGGACCCGACTGGGTCACGCTCGTCGATTGACGATAGATGCGAGCCGTCATTTCAACCTCTTGTCTCTCATGGAGCGGTTTGGTTCCACCAGCCCCGCTGGAGGCCTGAATCCTCGTCCCCTTCGTAATCAGCCAAGGGGAATTTGCAACCTGATCTTTGCGGCCTCACGACGCTCGGCGTCGCATTCCCCGACCATAAACGCAGTCCCTCCGGCGCGAAGCCCAGCAGCCGCCTTCGTCCAGACAGGAATCCATGAGGAGGAAGTCCTCGGTCCGAAGTATAAAAAAGCCGCGCCCATCGCTGCAAGAAATATGAAGAACAGCTTCGCCCAAACAGCCAGTACGGTCCATGACCGGGAATCCTGAGCGGAGAAGGCGCTGGTCGGGGCAGCAGGATTCGAACCTGCGACCTGAAGTACCCAAAACTTCCGCGCTACCAGGCTGCGCTATACCCCGACGAACCTTGGAACGCCATGGCGCCCCTGCCCCGTGACTTCGCTACCACGCGACGCGACGCCTCACAAGGCGACGGGCGGCCGAAGCTAACGCTTGAAGGCCGGGTGGCGCACCAGGTCTCCCGGCTTGAGCCCGATCCTGCTGGCCGTGCCCGCATTGAGTTCGATCACCGCATAGGCCGGACCGTCGGAAGAGATCGTCGCCTCCGACATGGGAACCGTGTCCGCCGCGATCGCCGTCACCATGCCATGCCGCGACACGAAGACCATGTCGAGCGGGATATAGGTGTTCTTCATCCACATCATGACAGGCGTCTCTTCGTGGAAGTCGAAAAGCATGCCCTGATCGGCCGGCATGTGTTTCCGATACATGAGGCCTTTGGCGCGCTCGCCGGGCGTGTCCGCCAGCTCGACATGGAACTCGTGGGGTCCGCTCGACGTGACGAATTCGAGTCGCTGCAGCGGCGCCTCCGCGCGGGCGCCGACGGCAGACGCGAAATAGCTGCAGACGAACAGCGCCGCAAGCAGCCGGACGAGATTGAAAGACGGAAAAGCCCGACGCGGCATGCGCCCTCCAAACGCTTTTTTGCTGTGGCGCAATAAAGGGCCGGAGGGCCGCCAGGTCAATGCGGGACCTTGGAAGCGGGACGTCAATGGGAAGGGTTCTTCGCCTCGAGCGGGCGCACTTCCGCCGCCATGAGCCCTTTGGGGCCGTCCCCGTAACGAACCAGCACGCTGTCGCCGGGCTTGAGCTCGGTCATGCCGTAGCGGCGCACCGTCTCCATATGCAGGAAGATGTCCTCGGTCCCCTCGCCGCGCGTCAGAAAGCCGAAGCCCTTCACGCGATTGAACCACTTGACGATGGCGATCTCATAGCCGCTCGTCGCCTTGACCTGAACATGGGTGCGGCCGGCAGCCGACTGAGCGGGATGCACCGCGGTCGACTCGTCCATCGCGATGACGCGGAAGACCTGCATGCCCTTCGCCCGATGCTGCGCCTCGCACACCACGCGCGCGCCCTCGAAAGCGGTTTGCAGGCCGCTTCGGCGCAAAATCGTCACGTGCAGGAGAATGTCCTGCGATCCGTCATCCGGCACGACGAAGCCATATCCTTTGGCGACATCGAACCATTTGATGCGCCCGGCTACCTCAACAAGCTCGAGGCCTTCGTCGCTTTCCGCAGCGGCGGCCGCAGCGCCCAACTCGTCATGAAAATTTACCTTCGCTCCCAACCGACCAACTCCCCAGTGCTGATCCAGAGCATTCGACCGGCGCAGACAGCGAGCTTATGAAACTCTCGAATCGCTGCGTGGCAAATGAATCACTAACGAGAGGATAACATCGGACGATTTTCATCCAACCAGAGATTTCGATTTTTCTGCCGAATGGCTGTGGATACGCGCCGCGCGGGCCTCCATTCGTCCAGAATCGCTCTTTTGCAACGTTTCGCAAGCGATTCAAAAAAATTGGATTCTCCTTGAGACCATGGTCTTGGCGGGAGGCCGCCGGCGACGGCCCGCCAGCGTCTCCGGCGCCGGCTCATGCGCACATTTCGCGCCCCCGGGCTCCGCGCGCCCTCGTTTACCGGAATTTGACAAATCGCGCGCCGCGCGCAATCGAAAAGCACGGACTGCCCAGGCCCCGCGTCTCGGCCGGGAGTCCGAGGCCCTTTTCTCTACGATCCGGAGCCCCGCATGACCGATCTGTCGATTGCGCAACCGAGCGTTTCCGCTGCGCATGGCGGCGCGGGAGCCGCCGCCTCGCCTTACGATCTCGCGGCGATGGTCGCGGCGCGCGAAAGCGACCGTTTCTCCCTGCATTCGCGATACCTCAATGAAATGTGGGTGCGCGTTCTCAAAACGATCGGCTACGACGTCGGGTTCACGCGCGGGCTCGGGCCCTATCTTTGGGATCGCAAGGGCGACCGCTATCTCGATCTCCTGAGCGGCTGGGGCGTCTTCGCGCTCGGGCGCAACCATCCCGCAGTGCGCGAGGCGCTCGTCAGCGTCCTTGACGGCGAATTCGCCAATCTCGTCCAGTTCGACGTCTCCACGCTCGCCGGCGTTCTCGCAGAGAAATTGATCGAGCGCGCGCCCTACCTCGACAAAGTCTTCTTCGCCAATTCCGGCGCGGAGTCGGTCGAGGCGGCGATCAAATTCGCGCGCGCCGCGACGGGCCGTCCCGGCATTCTGCACTGCGCCCATTCGTTCCACGGCCTGACCTACGGCTCGCTGTCAATGAATGGCGACGAGATTTTCAAGAAAGGCTTCGGGCCGCTGCTGCCCCATGCGCGGGAGATTCCCTTCGACGATCTGCCCGCGCTGGAAAAAGCGCTGGCCTCGCGCGAAATCGCGGCCTTCTTCGTCGAGCCGATCCAGGGCAAGGGCGTCAACATGCCCTCCGACGACTATCTCGCGGGCGCCCAGACGCTGTGCCGGAAATACGGCTCGCTCTTCGTCGCCGACGAAATCCAGACGGGCATCGGACGCACGGGCAGGTTCTTTGCGATCGACCATTACAAGGGCGTCGAACCCGACATGGTCGTCGTCGCCAAGGCGCTGTCGGGCGGCCATGTGCCGGTCGGCGCCGTGCTCACGCGCAAGTGGATCTTCGACAAGGTCTTCGACCGCATGGACCGCGCGGTCGTTCACGGCTCAACCTTCAGCAAGAACGATCTCGCCATGGCGGCGGGCGTCGCGACGCTCGACGCGATCAGGGACGAGCGCATCGTCGAGAACGCAGCGGCGAAGGGCGAACGACTGCTCGCCTCTTTCCGCGAGATGGCGAGCCGCTATGAGCTCGTCTCCGACGTGCGCGGCAAGGGGCTGATGATCGGAGTCGAATTCGGACAGCCGAAGTCGCTGAAGCTGAAAGCAACCTGGAACCTGCTCGAAACGGCTAATTCAGGGCTGTTCGGCCAGCTCATTTGCATTCCGCTTTTCAAGGATCACAAAGTTCTAACCCAGGTCGCCGGCCACGCAAATCCGACGATCAAACTGCTTCCGGCCCTGACGCTCAGCGACGCGGATTGCGCCTGGATCGAGAAGTCTTTCGACGAAGTGATCGCCGACGCCCACAACGCGTCCGCCGTCTGGTCGCTCGGCAAGACGCTCGCCGAGCATGCGATCAAGGCGCGCATGAGCGGTTGATTTTTCCGGCCCCCCGCGGCGCAACTGTGCCGCGCCGGCGGGAACGCTATTTGCCCTAAGTGACCGGCGCTCCGTCATGGCGCGCCAGAATCGGACAGACGCGGCGCTCTGCGGCGCGCCGCGATCCGTTAAGACACGAAAGGGCGTCAGTCATGCGTTTCATTTCGGGACTTCGCGCGGCCGCCATTGCGGGAGCGCTCATGCTGCTTCCGGGCGCCGAGCTTGCGCAGGCTGGCGGATTCGGGGGCGGACATGGCGGCGGCGGGGGTGGATTCGGCGGCGGTTTTCGCGGGCTGCCTGCGGTCGGCGTGGGCGCCTATGCGCGGGGCCAGGGTCCGACTGGCGCGGCCGGCTTGGGGTTGGGCGCCAATCGACACGGCGTCCTGAACGGCTTCTGGGGCGGCGGATATGGCGGCGGCGGCGGCGGCGACGCGGTCTCCATGGGCAACGCCACCAGTGTCTACACCTACAATCACTATGACAATCGCCGTCGCGACGGCGGCTTCTACGGCGGCGGCGGCGTGTTCTACCCGGACGACGGCTACAGCCGCCTCTACACGATCCGGCGGCCCGGCGGCTATGACGACGACTATCCGACCTACGGCCCGACTGGTTACGCGCCGCAAACGGTTTACCGTCCTTCGCAGCACATCTTTTACCTGCCCGACAACAATCGCGGCCCGACGCGAAAATCCGCTCGCCGCAACAGTGTGGATTGAGTTTCAATGGCGCTCGACGAGCGTCCTAATCTGGGGGTGCGTATCATGCGTTTCGTTTCAACCATCCGGCCGCTGCTTCTGGCCAGCGCCGCGGCGTGCGTTCTCGCGGCGGGCGGCGCCTCGGCGCAGGACTTCACGGCGCCTTTCTTCGGCGGCGCCTATGCGCCGGGGCCGAACTACGCCTATGGCGGCTATGGCGGCGTCGGCGCCGCGGTCGGCTTTGATCAGGGTTACTATACGGGCGGCTACCAGTATCCGGCCGCCGGCTACGGCGGCGGCGCCTATCGCCGCGCCGCCTATAGCGCCGCCGACGTCTATGTGAACGGCGGCTACGCCGACGGCGCGACCTATGAGCGCGCTTATGTCGTGCCGCAGACCTATTATCGTCCCTATGTCCGCACGCATTACGTGCCGGTCACCACCTACCGCGCCTACAACACCGTGCATTACCAGCCGGTGACGACCTATCGCGTGGTGCGCAAGCGCTGCAACTGCGAGACTCTTTACTAAAAAAACGAAAGCGGCGGCCCAATGGCCGCCGCTAATCGCTGCAAGCGCAGCAAATCCAGGATCGGCCGCGGCTGCTCTCTGGATTGTTTCGCCGCTCCTCGCAATGACGGAGCGGCGCGCTTTGCGACTCTCAGGCGTGGACCGCCTTGTCGTAATCCTCGACCAGCGCGCGCGACACGTCGCCGGGCGTGAATTTGTAAGGGCCGATCTCGGCGACCGGCGTGACTTCGGCGCCTGTGCCGCAGATGAAGCATTCGTCAAAGCTCGCCATCTCTTCCGGCATGAGGCGGCGCTCGATCACTTCCACGCCCCGCGCCTTGGCGAGATCGATCACCGTGCGGCGCGTAATGCCATCCAGGAAGCAGTCGGCGATCGGCGTATGCAGCGCGCCGTCCTTCACGAAAAACACATTGGCGCCGGTGCATTCGGCGACCCTGCCCTGCCAGTCGAGCATCAGCGCGTCCGCATAGCCGCGGCGCTCGGCGCGATGCTTGGAGATGGTGCAGATCATGTAAAGGCCGGCCGCCTTGGCCATGGACGGCGCGGTGCGCGGGTCGGGCCGGCGATATTCGGCGATGTCGAGCTTGATGCCCTTCATCTTGGTGTTCATGTCGAACATGCTCGGCCAGTCCCACACCGCGATGGCGACATGGATGGTTGAATTCTGCGCGGCGACCGCCATCATCTCGCTGCCGCGCCACGCGACAGGCCGGACATAGGAATTGAGCAGATTGTTGGCCTTCAGCGTCGCGTCTTTCGCCGCGTCGAGCTCTTCGAGCGAGTATGGAATTTCGAAGTCGAGAATCTCGGCCGAGCGCTTGAAGCGCTCCGAGTGCTCGCGCGACTTGAAGATCTTGCCGGCATAGGCGCGCTCGCCCTCGAAGACGCAGGAGCCGTAATGGAGCCCGTGCGAGAGCACATGCAGCTTCGCGTCGCGCCAGGGAATCAGCGCGCCATTGCTCCAAATGAATCCGTCGCGCTGATCGAAGGGCGGGATAACCATGGCAAGCTCCGGGAAAGCGGCGTCTCAAGGAGGGCCGGCCGGCCGCTGCGACGCTGACCAGAGCACTAGCCATCGCTCAGAAATATGTCAATATAGCTGACATATAAGCGTCTCGAAATCCGAGCATGAGCGCAGGAAACCGCGACTTGAGCGAGCTTCTCCAGCCAAAGGCCGCAATTCGGACGCCGGCCGTCCCGGATCACCCGGCCCGGACCGCGCGCCGCGTGGAGGAGGACGCTGAAGCGCTCGATCTCGTCGAGCTTTTCTTCTTCGCTTACCGCGATTTTGTGGGCGACGCGGACCGCCTGCTCGAAAATTACGGCTTCGGTCGCGCGCATCATCGCGTGCTGCATTTCGTGCATCGGCGCCCGGGCCTCCCGATCGCGGCGCTGCTCGAGATTCTCAAGATTACCAAGCAGAGCCTCAACCGCGTGCTGAAGCAGCTGCTCGACGGCGGGTTCGTGGAAGCGCGCGCGGGCGCGGTCGATCGCCGCCAGCGCCTGCTCTATCCGACGCCGCGCGGCGCGCAGCTCGCCCGCGAGCTCGCGGCGCTGCAATCCGAACGCTTCCGCCGCGTGCTGGACGAATTGCCGCCGGCCGCGCGCGACGCCGCGGCGGAATTCCTCTTCGCCATGGTCGACGCCGAGGACCGCGAACGGGTGCGCCGCCATCTTGGCCGGGAGCGGCGATGAGCGCTCTCGCCGCGGCGCGCGCCACGCCGAAACCGGCGTCGAAGGGCGCGCATATTCTCGTCGTCGACGACGACAAGCGCATCCGCGCGCTTCTCTCCCGCTATCTCATGCGCGAAGGCTATCTCGTCAGCTCGGCCGCGAACGCCGGGGAGGCGTCGGCGCGGCTCAAGGATTTCGCCTTCGACCTCATCGTGCTCGACGTGATGATGCCCGGCGAGAGCGGCACGCAATTCGCGGCGCGCCTGCGCGAGGGGCCGGAGCCCCTGCGCTCGGCGCCCATCCTGATGCTCACCGCCCTTCACGAAACCGCGAACCGCGTCGAAGGGCTCGAGGCCGGCGTGGACGACTATCTCGCCAAGCCCTTCGATCCGCGCGAGCTGGCCTTGCGCATCGCGAGCATATTGCGGCGGTCGCGCCGCCCGGAGCCCGCCGATCCGCTCGTGCGCTTCGGTCCCTTCGCCTACGATCCCGCGCGCGGCGAACTGACCCGCGCCGGCGGGGCCGTGAAGCTCACGACGCGCGAGCGCGACTTGTTGCAGACTTTGATCGAACATGCGGGCGCCATCGTTTCGAGGCAGACTCTTTCGTCCCGCGCCTCCGAGCAGAAGGCGGCGGAGCGGACGGTCGATGTCGAAATTGCGCGCCTGCGCCGCAAGATCGAAGCTGATCAGAACGCGCCGCGCCATTTGCAGACCGTGCGCGGACAGGGTTATCGGCTTGTCGTCGACTCGTCGCGCATTACAAAATTGCAAAGCTAGAGGCGGATATGTCCCTCGTGATCACCGAAGTTCTTTCCGCGCCGCGCCAGCTTTGGCGCCGATTCGCCGACTGGCTTCACGCGCGCATGCCGAAGGGCCTTTACGCGCGCGCGCTCCTCATCGTGATTCTGCCCGTGGTGCTGCTGCAGTCGGCGGTCGCCTATGTCTTCATGGAGCGTCATTGGGAGGTCGTGACCTACCGCCTCTCGGCGGCCGTGGCGCGCCAGGTCGCCGCCGTGGTCGACGTCTATCAGACCTTTCCGGACGACCCCGGCCACAGCCAGTTGCGGCGCATCGCCGCGCTTGACCTCAACATGGAGCTGTCGGTCCTGCCGAAGGAGCCGTTGCCCGAGCCGGTCTCCAAGAAGTCGCTCTTCTCGCTGCTCGACAAGGCGCTCTCCAGCGAATTGTCGCGCAAGATTCTCCAGCCCTATTGGATCAACACCAGCCTGCCCGGCAATCTGATTGAGATCCGCGTGGCGCTGAACGACGCGACGCTCAGAATGCTCGTGACGCGCACCCACGCTTACGCCTCCAACTCCTATATTTTCTTCATGTGGATGGCGATCGCCTCGATCATCATCCTCGCCATCGCCACCTCCTTCCTGCGCAACCAGATCCGCCCGATCCTGCGGCTGGCCCGCGCGGCGGAGGAATTCGGCAAAGGCCGCGACGTGCAGTTCTCGCCGCGCGGCGCGCGCGAGGTTCGCCAGGCTGGAAACGCCTTTCTGGAGATGAAGCGCCGCGTCGAGCGGGCCATCGAGCAGCGCACGACGATGCTCAACGGCGTTTCGCACGATCTGCGCACCATCATCACGCGCTTCAAGCTCTCGCTCGCGCTGATGGGCGAGGGCAACGAGGCCAACGAAATGCGCAAGGACGTCGACGAGATGGAGCGCATGGTCGAGGCCTATCTCGCCTTCGCGCGCGGCGACGGCGGCGAGACCTCGGCGCCGACCGACGTGAGCGCCATTCTCCGCGAGTTGAAAGCCGACACGGAGCGTCGCGGCATTTCGGCGGAGTTGAAAGTCGAAGGCGATCCGACAATCGTCGCGCGCCCCGCCGCGATAAAGCGGCTGCTCGCCAACCTTGTCGGCAACGCGCAGCGCTACGGAAAGAAGATGGAGTTCACCGTCGAGAACGACGGCGAGACCATGATTATCCACATTGACGATGACGGGCCCGGCATTCCCGTAGAGCGGCGCGAAGACGCCTTCCGTCCCTTTTATCGTCTCGACGAGTCGCGCAACCAGGACAATGGCAATTCGGGGCTGGGCCTCGCCATCGCGCGCGACATAGCCCGCTCGCATGGCGGGGACATCGAGCTGGACCGCAGCCCGCTGGGCGGTTTAAGGGCGACGGTGACGCTGCCAATATAGCCCGCTCCCCCGCAGGAGCGAAGCGATGGCCCTGCGAAGCAGGGGCCCAGTTTGTTGACAAACCTCCGAGACGGCCTCGTCCTTCGAGACGCGAGCTTCGCCCGCTCCTCAGGATGAGGCCTAAGTGATCAGCGCAGAAAGACGAAGCCCCTCATGCTGAGGAGCCTGCGCAGCAGGCGTCTCGAAGCAGGAGGGGCGTCAGCCCCACTTTGTCAGCAAACTGGCTTACGCGCTCGGATGCGGGTAGTCGTCGTCCGTCGCCCCATGCCGGCTGCGACGGAAGCCGCCCATCTCGAACAGGCGGTTCGCCATGTCGGTGAAGGGCCGCGTGATGCGGGCGATGTCCTCGACATGCTCGACATAGCGCTCGCCGCGCGCGATCTCGCGGTCGAGCGTCTCCAGAGCGAAGCTGAAGCCGTCCTGGAACCAGGCGTCGAGCACCCTGCCCCACGCCAGCGCCAAGCCTTGCAGCTTCAGCGAGCCGACGGGGCCGTCGCAGTCGATGTCGGCCGCTTCCAGCATGAATCGCATGGAGTTGACGGTCTCGCGATTGAGCGCCGTTGCGGTAAGCGGGTCGCGCGCGGCCCAGCGGGAGACGCTCGAAAGCGCTTCACGGTAGGGCTCCAGCGCTTCGAGGCGCTTGCGCAGCACCTCGTAGAGGCGGTCCCGCGCGGGATCGTGAGAATCCTGCTCGGAGACGGCCTCCAGCACCTCGCGATCGATCTTCCGATTGAAGCCGCCGATGATCGCGCCCTTCGAGGGGAAGAGATCGCGCATCTCGGCGAGCGAAATGTCCGCCTCATGGGCGATATCGGTGAGGCTGACGTCGCCGAAGTCGCGGCGGGCCGCCAGCCGGAGTGCCGCGTCGATCACCCTGTTCCGGGCGCTCATCTTCATCTCCGATGTTTCTGCTCTGCCCGTAAATCTATTGCCGGGCCAGATAGGGGCAAGGCTGAACTGGGCCGATCAACCCGAAAGTTCGGCCGCGCGCTTCTTCGCAGCGGCCACCGCGCGCGCCATGAGGGGCGCCAGCCCATCATCGGCCATGAGCACGGAAAGCGCAGCCGCCGTCGTGCCGCCGGGAGAGGTCACGCGCTGGCGCAGCGTCTCGGCGGAAACGTCGGGCTGCCGGTGCAAAAGCTCCCCCGCCCCTTCGATCGTCGCGCGCGCCAGACGGCCGGCGAGATCCGCAGGGAGCCCCGCTTCGACGCCCGCGGCCGCGAGCGCCTCGACGAGATAGAACACATAGGCCGGGCCGGAACCCGAGACCGCCGTGACGGCGTCGATCAGCGCCTCGCTCTCCACCCACTCTACCTGCCCCGCCGCCACGAGCAGCGCATGGGCGAGCGCGCGCTGCGCCTCGCTCGTCCCGTCGCCGGCGTAGGCGCCGGTCATCCCCCGGCCAATCGCGGCGGGCGTATTCGGCATCGCCCGCACCACGGACCTGGCCGCAGGCAGGCGCGCGGAAATGTCGGCGATGCGCTTGCCCGCGAGGATGGACACCACGACCGAGTCGGGCCCGACGAAAGGCGCGGCCGCCTCGGCCCCGGCTTCCAGCATCTGCGGCTTGATCGCGAGGACGACGGCGTCGAACGCCTTGCCGCCGGGCGCCCCGGAGAGCGAGAAACCATGGGCCGCGCAGAGCGCCTGCAAGCGACCGGAGGGGCTTGGCTCGACGATGGCTGCGCGGTCGGCGGAGAGGCCTTGCGCGGCCCAGCCTTCGAGCATGGCGAGGCCCATATTGCCGGCTCCGATCAGCGCAACCGAGGCGCTTTCCAAAGACGAGGCGCTCACGCCTCGCCCTTTGTCTCGAAATTGGCGGCGTCGAGCGCTTCCTTGGCGGATTTGCCCGCCCAGAGCACGAACTGGAAGGCCTGATAATAGCGCTCACAGGAGGAGAGCGCGTTTTCCAGAAGCGCCGCGCACTGCGCGGGAGAAGGCTGGGCGCCGCCGCAAAGCATGAGGCCGTGGCGGTGCATGGCGACGTTCTCGTTCGGCCAGAAATCGAAATGGCCGATCCACATCTGCTCGTTGATCGCGGTGACGAGCGCCATCACCTCGGCGCGGCGGCGTTCCGGCGCCTTGAGATCGAAGGCGCAGCTGATATGGAGGGTCTCAAGCTGCGGCAGCCAGGTGAAGGCGACGTGATATTCGGTCCAGGCGCCGGCGACGGAAATGGAGATTTCGTCCTCGTCTTCGCGGTCGAAGGACCAGTCGTTCGTGGCGGCGAGTTGCTCCACAACATCCACCGGATGCTCGGCGCGTTCCGTTTCTTTTTCTGTAGCGATCAGCATGAGCCAACCTTCATCGGGGTGTCAGCAGGACGCGGCGACAATACAAATAGGGCGACGCATCACGAGACTTTGAAGACAGGCGCCTCCTTTCGAGCAGAGCGTTCGAGCGGTCGAATCATCCGCTGCGGCCACTATACTCCACCTGTTCAAAGAAACACGTGACGGTTCAAGCGCGAACCGTCGTCAACCTGCGCCGCAGACTGCTGGATTCGTCCTCCCCCGTCTATGGCCCGCGCCTCCCATTCCACAGATAGACGCGGCGATGCGCGCAAAAAGCTTTGGAGAAAACGCGCTTTACTTTTTGGCGCCCCTCGGCCGGCGAAGGAAAAAACGGGCGCCAGCTTGCTGACAAAGCTGGCGCGTCGCCCCTCCTGCTTCGAAATCGTCGCCCGAGCCGGAGTCACGGCTCCATGACGACCGGCGTGCCGACGCTGACGCGAGAATAAAGATCTGTGACGTCTTCGTTCAGCATGCGAATGCAGCCATAGGAGGCCGCGGTGCCGATCGAGCCGCGCATGCGCGGGCTCGTCCCGTGGATCGCGACTTCGCCGCGGTCGAGCGTCAGGGCGGCGACGCCCATCGGATTGCGGGAAGAGCCGCCGGGGATGAAATGCGGCAGCTCCGGATGGTCCGCGCGAACGACGGCCGGCGGCGACCAGTCCGGCTCGAAATACTTGCCGTCGACCGAGGCGTAGCCCGACCATTCCTTGCCGCGCTTGGGCACGGCGACAGGGTAGCGGATCGCGACGCCGGGGCTCACGACGTAGAACAGCTTGCGCTGGCTGGCGCTGATGACGATCGTCCCCGGCTCGACATGCGGCGAGAAGGACACGGTGTCCCGGGCCGAAGCGGTCTGCGGGAGGGTGGCGAAGCCGAGCGCCGCGACGGCGCCGAACAGAAGGCCCTTCAGCCGGTAGGACGAGCTACGCATTGGATTCACCTTTTAACTGGCACGCGGAACGCGGATGCTTACAATGGCGACATTCTAGCTTTCGCCATGATCTTGTCTAAACGTTCCGCGTCTTGCGGTTAGGGCTTAAGGTTAAGTATTTCCGTATGTTGCGCCCAGGCAACAGCACGCGCCCCCGCTCCCTCGCCCTTATCTAGCCCTCTCGCGCGCGAAATCTTCACGCCTTGCCGCTTGCCGCCGTCCCTCCCCGCGCAATAGAAAAAGCTTATGGAAAAACAATCTTCCCCGCCTCGCATCTTCGACCGCGAACTACTTCACGCGCGGCTGCGGCGCGCGCTCGCCAAAGACGCGCCCGACTTCCTCCTCGCGCGGGCGGCGGACGACCTCCTTGACCGGCTTCTGACCGTTAAGCGCGACTTCCCGCGTTCACTCGATCTCGGGGCGCCGACGGCGCATTTCGCGGAGGCGATCGTCGCGAGCGGCCGCGCGGCGCCCCTGCGGGCGAGCCGCCTCGCCGGCGCGGTCGTCGCGGATGAAGAGGCTTTGCCCTTCGCCCCCGCCTCCTTCGATCTCGTCGTTTCCGGCATGGCCCTGCAATGGGTCGACGACCTGCCGGGCGTCTTCGCCCAGGTGCGCCGCATCCTCGCGCCTGACGGGCTGTTTCTGGCCTGCCTGCCGGGCGGCGCGAGCCTCGTGGAGTTGCGCGTGGCGCTGGCGCAGGCCGAGGAGGAGATCACCGGCGGCGCGAGCCCGCGCGTCTCGCCTTTCGTCGACGTTCGCGACATGGGCGGGCTGCTGCAGCGCGCCGGATTCGCCCTGCCCGTCTCGGATGTCGACAGCTTCACGCTGCGCTACGACTCGGCTCTGGGCCTGATGAAGGATCTGCGCGACATGGGCGCGGCCAATGTGCTGGTGAAGCGCTCCTCCCGCCCGCTGCGCCGCGACGTCCTCGCCCGCGCCGTTCAGATTTACGCCGAACAGTTCGCCGACCCGGACGGGCGCGTCCGCGCGAGCTTCGAGATCGTCTGGATTTCCGGCTGGGCGCCGCATGAGAGCCAGCAGAAGCCGGCGAAGCCGGGTTCGGCGACGACGCGGTTGGAGGATGCGATGAAGGCGGGGCGGCGGGATTAGTCTCGGCTTACCCGCCCCGGCACTGCTTCAAAAACTTCTTCGCCGCTCCCGCCGCGTCGGCGTCGACCAAAGGGTGTTTTTTCTGGTCGGGCGTGACGAGCGTCACCGCCTTGCCGCTGAAAAGGATCTCGACCGCGGGATCGTTCAGCGGCAGGTCGGTCGCGAGTTCCGTGCCGCCGGTCATCTCGGAATCCGGGCTGTTGCGGGAGACGCCCTGCACCTTGACGGACTTCCCGCCGCTTTCGATCTTCACGGAAACCGGCTCGCCCTTGCCCTCGCCGACGCCGATATCCGCGCCCAGCCGCAGGGTCAGGACGCCGTCGAAGGCGCAGGAGGCGCGCACGGTCGCGTCCGCCTCGTCGGCGCTGGGGCGGGCTTCGAGATAGGGGCGCGGCTTGCCCGCCCAGGTCGTTTTGCCGAAAGCCGGCGACGCGCAGGCGGCGAGCAATGCTGCTGCAATTAGGGCGTGACGATTCATGTAAAGACCCTCGAAAACGGCGGCACAGTAAGCGCCTTGCGTTGCAGCCGCAATCGCAGGGGTTGCGCGACGCCCGGCGCTCGGGCGAAGCTGGGCGTGAGCAAATAGATGCGAGCCTGAAGGCTCGCGGTCCAGTTGCGCCTTTTGGACCGCGCGCCTTCAGGCGCGCAGCAAGCGACGCCCTGGCGGGAAGCCGGGCTAGCGGCGAAGAGCGCCCGGGCCGCCAAGGTCGGCGTGCGCCCACAGGGCTTCCTCCTCCCGCCGCAAATGATCGTGAGCCGCCATCGCCGCGATCCTCAGCGCCGCAACCGCGGCGCCGTCCTCCCGCTTGACGTTTTCGGCGAGGGTCGCGGCGCGCGCCTCATAGGCGCCGTCCAACCGTTCAAACTCACGCAGCATCGCGTCGGGCGTCGCGGTTTTGCCGTCCAGCACTCGGGCGACGCCAAGGCGCTGGACTCTCTCCGCATTGTCGAACTGATCGCCGAGGAACGGCGTGATCAGCTGCGGCCGGCCCGCGCGCATGGCCTGCCCCGTCGTGCCGACGCCGCCGTGATGCGCCACGACCCAGGCGCGTGGGAAAACCGCCGAATGCGGCGCATAGGGCGCGACGCAGACGTCGCCGCCTTGCTCGCGCGCAAGTTCCGGCACGTCGTCCTCATGCGCCAGGATTGCGGCGCGTCGGCCGAGGCAGCGGGCGACCGTCACGCAGTCCCGGTAGAAATCGCGCCGGGCGCGCGCGACGAAGCTGCCGAGCGTAAAGATGACGGGCGCCGGGCCATCGTCGAGAAAGGCCGCGAGACGCGGGGGCAGTGCGCCGCCCTCCAGATAGCGGTCGTGGAAAGTATGGCCGGCGATCAGCGTGCGCGAGCCGTGGTCGGGCTGCGGCGGCGCGAGCGTGGGGCTGAACAGGCCGATGACCGCGTCGCTGGATTTGACCCCGAGCAGCAGGTCCAGCCCATATCGCGGTTTCAGGCCCAACTCCCGTCGCAGGCGGCGCAAAGGCTCCGCCCAGAGCGCGATGGCGTGCGACAGCGACCAGAGCAGAAAGCGGTTATAGGCGACCTCCACCTTCCCGACCGGCGCGCGGCGCAACGGCGCCCGCGAGCCGAGCGGCGGATCGTAGGCGGAATAGAGCATCATGGGCGAGAGCAGCACGGTCGCCAGCGGCACGCCGCGCGCCTCCGCCACGAGGCGGGCGGAAAAAGCGAGGCTGTGCGAGACGATGGCGACGGCCCCCGCGCTTGCCGCCAGAAGGTCGTCATAACTCTCGCGAAGATGGGGGAAGATCAGCGTATCGAAGAGAAACTTGTCGTCTTCCGACATTTTGCGGGCGATCTCGCCCAGATCCATGCCGAGGCGCGAGGTGAGGTCGTCGGCGTCCGGCCGGATCGGCGCAAAGCCGAGCCCCTCCCCGAGAATGTAGTCTGCATAGGCGGCGCTGGTCGCGATGACGGGTGCGAAGCCGTTGCGCGCAAGCGCATGCGCGAGGGCGACGAATGGGTGGAGATCGCCCAGCGAACCGAAGGTCGCGATAAGGATTTTGGCGCCGGTCTTCGCCACCGGAACTCTCGCGGCTACGCCGAGGCGTGGTCCGTCGCGGACGACGCCTCGAAGAGAAACTGGCGCAACCCTGCCCTAATAGAGAAGCGGGATCAACCGCCAAGTCTTTGCACGATATGCTTCGTATTCCGAACCGAAATGCTCAAGCAGGAGCCTTTCTTCTGCACGGATGCGCGCGACGACGGGGATGACGTTAAGCGCCGCGATCAAAACGCCGAGCATCGAGTTGAAGGCCAGCCCCCAACCGAGCGCGCTGACGAGCAGGCCGGCATAGCTCGGATGACGAACGAGGCGGTAAACGCCGCTCGTCACGAGTCGATGGCCCGGCTGGATCGCGACCAGCCCGCTGAATCTCGGCCCGAGAACGGCCACCGGCCACAGGCGAAGAGCGCCGCCCGCCGCGGCGAGCGCGACGCCCAGCCAGCGGATGACGTCGCCGTCGATGGGCCAAAGGCCGACGCGATCCGCCCAGGCCGGCGCATAGACGCCGGCGAGAGCGAGGATCGCAAAAACGGCGATGACCCAACGGTTACTGCGGTCCTCCCGCACGCCAGGGCTCAGATTGCCTCCGACAAAGAGAGACGCTATTCCCAGACCTACGGTGACGACTACGAGCGCGGTCCGCGCAGGGTTCGCGAAAAACAGGCCCGGCCCGCCGCCGGCGAGAACCGCCAATCCGAGAAAAAGGGCGATCGACGCCGCAACGGACGCGGTCCTGACGAGCATTGGCTTCATAGCGGCTCACCCATGGTTCTACAGCGCGCCTTGTGAACGAAGCGGCCGATGTCTGAGCGATTCCGCCCAAATGCAGCCTGATTTGGGCGCGGGCGAATCCCTTCCCCCTTTACGGCGCCTTTACGGCTAAGGGAGTCACGCATCCAGGAGGCCGTCATGCCCCGGACAAGCCCGGCATGACGGGTGGGCGGCTTTCGGAAATGTGTGCATGCCGTAGCGCGCCACCCATCCGAGATGGCGTTCGCCCGTTCCGCTGCCCACAGACCCTGGAATCTTACCGACGCGTGATATAAATGGCTTCGATTTCGAGGTTTCCATGACCGCCTCTCTACAATCCGCCGCTTCGGCCAAGGTTTCGCTCGCCGGGATGACCCGCGCCGAGATCGGCGAGGCCTTGCGCGCGCTTGGCCTGCCCGAGCGCGAAATCCGCATGCGCGTCTCGCAGCTCTGGCACTGGGTCTATTTCCGCGGGGCGCGCGATTTCGGCGAGATGTTGAACATCTCCAAGTCGCTCCGCACGACGCTCGACGGCGCCTTCGCCTTGCGCCTGCCGGAAATCGTGGAGGAGCAGGTTTCGATCGACGGAACGCGGAAATGGCTGCTCCGGCTGGCGCCCGTCGACGCGCTCGACAAGGGCGCGGAAGTCGAGTGCGTCTACATTCCCGAGAGCGACCGCGGGACGCTTTGCGTCTCCTCACAGGTCGGCTGCACGCTCAATTGCAGCTTCTGCCACACCGGCACGCAGAAACTCGTGCGCAATCTGACGACGGCCGAGATCGTCGGCCAGCTCCTCATCGCCCGCCAGCGGCTCGGCGATTTTCCCGACCGCGAGCGGCCGACCGACGGCCTCGTGCCCTCGGGGGAAGGCGTGCGCGCCGTCTCGAATATCGTTTTCATGGGCATGGGCGAGCCGCTCTACAATATCGAGAACGTCATGGCCGCGATCGAGGTCATGGCGGATGGCGACGGCCTTTCGCTCTCCAAGCGCCGCATCACCGTCTCGACCTCGGGCGTCGTGCCGCAGATCGAGCGGCTCGGCGAGGAATGCGGGCCGGCGCTCGCCATCTCGCTCCACGCCGTGCGCGACGATCTGCGCAATGAACTGGTGCCGCTCAACAGGAAATATCCGATCAAGGAGCTGCTGCAGGCCTGCCGCGACTATCCCGGCGCGAGCAACGCGCGGCGCATCACCTTCGAATATGTGATGCTGAAGGGCGTGAACGACGGCCCCGCCGAGGCGCGGGAGCTTGTGCGTCTGCTCAAGGGCGTGCCGGCGAAGATCAATCTCATCCCGTTCAATCCCTGGCCCGGCGCGCCCTATGAGTGCTCGGACTGGGAGACGATCGAACGCTTTTCCGACATTGTCTTCAACGCCGGCTACGCCAGCCCCGTGCGCACCCCGCGCGGCCGCGACATCCTGGCCGCGTGCGGCCAGTTGAAGAGCGAAACCGAGAAGCTCCGCGCAAGGGCGCGTCTGTCGGCGGCGCAGGACGCCGCCGAATAGGTCGTGGGCGGAGGCGGCGTTTATTCGCCCAGTTCGTCCTCCCCGGGAGTCCGCCGACAACGCCGCCTTTGCCGGTGAAGCTCGCGCGCCATCACGCACGCAGATGGGGAAGCGCCTGTCCACGGACTGGCGCGCGACGCTCGGCGTGGCCGACGACGACCTTCGCTGGCCGCGCCAATTCAAGGATTTCATTGAAGAAAATAGGAGCCTTAGGAAGTCCTTCGCAGGATTAAGACAGTCACGAGGCTAACTGTTCGCGCTATATAAAGCAGATTTCCTTGCGTATTTTTGGAGATGATTTGACCACGAGTTTTTTCGTAGTAAATTTTAGTTTAAACGTCGTAGCTTCGGGCGGGGGAGTTTAGCGATATGTCAAAAAAAGCATTTACTCCTTTTCGGCGATTTTGGAAAGACGAACAAGGCGTTGCACTCGCATATCTGGCGGTTCTTTTAATCCCTATGATGGGAATGGCCGCTTTGGCGATCGACGTGGGTCACGCCTATTTCTGGCGGCAGCAAATGCAAACCGCCGCCGACGCCGCTGCATATTCCGGGCAACTAGCCCTCCAAAAGAAACAGAACGTCCTGCTGGACGGCAAAGCCGTCGCCGCTAGCTTTACGCCGAGTTTTGTCGACGGCGCCGACGGCGTGACAGTCACGATTAATTGCAACGACACTGCTGCGTTACAAGCCGGCTATTGCGCCGGCGCCGTGACGCCCGGCTATCCCGATAGCAACGACTCGACCGCCGTCGAGGCGATCATCACGAGGCCGGTTTCAACAGCTTTCGCCGCCGTTGTGGGCGGCTCCACGTCCTTCGATGTGGGGGCGCGAGCCGTGTCGAGGAACACGCCGCTCAAGGATTGCATGTTGGCGACGAAGACGACCGGTGTGGGTTTAAGCGCTAATGGCAGTGTTACGATCGGGCGTCCCGACTGCGGCATCGCCGTCAATTCCGCCAGCAATCCGGCGACAAATCTCAAGGGAGGTTCCGGAACAATCAATAGCCCGCTCACGGTGACGGGCGCTATGAACAAAAACGGCAATAATTTCAGCTTTCCGCAGGGATATACGGACAACACAGGCGTCCCGGTCGCTGATCCCTACGTTGACAACGGCCAAAATACTTGGGTCATAGGCACGAGCACAACGTGGACGACGAGTCGGACGACTTGGAACAATCTCACGACGAATTGGGATACAAATTGGAATAAAAATGGGGGTACGTCCTGGAAATCAAACACGCCAACCTGTGGAGCGAAAAAAAACAATGATCCGGACTGCACTTCCGGCTCCTGCCCCGCCTCCGCCAAATACTGTACAGTCACTGCAACGGCGCCTGGCGGCAGCACCCATTACGTCACCACTCTTGGCGCCGGCGGCGCCCTCAATGGCGCCTTCTACGTAGACACGGTTAGCGACGGAACGCTCAGCAATGGCGCCAGCGCCTCCTATGTAAATACGGTCAACGGAGGAACGCTCAGCAACAGCGCCAATAGCACCTTCTATGCGAATACGGTCAATGGCGGAACGCTCAACAATAGCGCTAGCGGCGTCTTCTATGTAAGCTCCATGAGCGGCGGAACGCTCAACAATAACGCTACCGGTACGGTCTACGCAAATACGGTGAGCGGCGGTGCGCTCAGCAATGGCGTCTTCTACATCAATACGCTCAGCGGCGGCGCGCTTAGCAACGGCGTCTTTTACGTCAATTCGCTCAGCGGGTCGGTGACCGCAACGAACGCCACCCTGGTTGTCATCGGCAGCGCCGACATTGGCAATTCTTCACTCTCCATCACGGCGCCGACTTCAAACATCGGCGCTGCGAACAATAAAGGATTGGCGCTTGTCAGCCCCAACGCCATCACGATCAGCTTCGGCGGCAACGGCACGCTCAGAGGAGCCATCTATGCTCCAAACACAGGGAGCTCCGTGGTAATGAAAGGCGATGTAGACTCAAGTTGCGCACAAATTATCGCAGGCTCATTCGATATTCGAGGCAATGTCAGCCTGGCCACCGACGGCACTTGTGGCGTGACGGATATTACTCAGGGCGGAAGCGTCCGGCTCATCGAATAGTTGGGGCTGAGAGCGGGACGGAAGACGCGCCGGGACTCCTGAGACCCTCCAAGGTTTCGCTTCAAGGCCGGGCGGTGCGCCCTATAAAGGCTCGGACAGGGAGACAATCGGCCGCTCTTCCTACGAAACCGCTGGGTCGCGCGTTCAGGGGCGCGCGCCTTCATCCGGGCGCCGGCCATGAAACCTGCAAGCGACACGCACGAACAACGGTCGCCGATCCTGAATGAGCATTGCGTTCGAAATTACGACAAAAGACTGTCGCGTCGCCGACTCGGACGGCTCCCCGCGCATCAGCGAGCGGCCGTGCTTGTAGAGCGCCGTATGCGCGGCCCGCAGCCATGGCCGGGGCGCGCAAGCCGCTACGTAAGATGCAACGCCGCATAGCAGCGTCTCAGCAAAACCGTCGGACATGGAATCGAACGGACCTGAATTCTCATGGCGCGCTCGCTTGTCAAAGACAGCGCTCATGAGAAGCGATGTCCAGCGGCCGCAGCGATGACCTGAAGGAGGCTCAAGCCTTTGCCATTGCAGAAGTTATACTTTCTGAATCGAGAAATTGCAAATTCTGATAACCAGTGGAAATCCTTTGTATTTTTGTTCGACAGAATTTTTTTGGAAATGGCTCCCTTCAACCTCGTCTACTCTAACCAAATACTTGACCACAAATGGAAATTTCCTGTCCCAAACCTGGCGAGAGGCGCGTGACGCCTCAATTCGCCCGGCGGACGCCCCGAATCGCGACCCAAGCCAGCGCCGTCGCAATCGCCACATTCCAGTTTGCGAGCGTCAGGCCCAGGACCCAAAGCGTGGGCTCGTCGCAGCGTACAACCTTCACGGTCTTGAGCTGCTTCAGGAAGTCGTCCATGGAGCCCACGGTCGAGAGCGCGCCCGAGCAGTCGGACGGGCCGGCGACGAGTTTCCATTCGACGAGCGAGTGGTAGATCGAGAGCGCCGCATTGCCGGCGAATAGCAACGCCATGAGCAGAAAGGAGCCTCGCGCCAGCCTGTCCCTGCCCGTCCGCGCCGCAAAGGCGGCGAGCGGCGCGAGCGCAAAGGCCGCGTAATAAGGCGCGCGCTCCTTGTAGCAGAGTTCGCATGGCAGATAGCCCAGCCCCTCATAGGCCCAGGCGCCGGCGATCGCGGCGAGCGAAGCGACGAGGATGAAGGCGGCTGGAATGATGGCGTTATCGCGGTCCATGCTCGAGCTAGCCCTTCAGTCCCTCACCCAACCGCCGCGCATTTCTCAAAACATCTTCGCCGCGAGCGCGAAGCCGGCCACGACCACCACGCCCAACGAGCCGATGAAGAGGCCGAAATGGCGCTCGAGCTTCAGACGGATCGCGTCGCCGAAATGGTTGATCGCCGCGGCGAGCACAAAAAAACGCGCGCCGCGCGTGATGAGCGAGAGGCCGATGAAGAGCGGGAAATTATAGGCCAGCAGGCCCGAGACGATGGTCACGAGCTTGTAGGGGATGGGCGTAAGGCCCTTCACCAGAATGAAAAACGCGCCCCATTGCGTATAGAAGGCGCGAAGCGCCTCCATTTTTTCGGCGTAACCATAGAGATTGATGAGCCACTGGCCGATCGTGTCGTAAAACAGCGCGCCGAAAGCGTAGCCGAGGGCGCCGCCCGCGACGGAGGCGATGGTGCAGAGCGCGGCGAAATACCAGGCCTTCTTCGGCTCGGCCAGCGTCATCGGCACGAGGATGACGTCGGGCGGGACGGGAAAGAAGGAGCTTTCCGCGAAGGCGATGGCGCCGAGCGCGAAGGGCGCGTGCTTGCTGGAGGCAAGCGACATGGTCCAGTCATAAAGCTTTTTCATTGCGCCTCTTCGAAGGTCGGTCCGGCCGGGCGAGCCGCGGCCCTGCCCGTTTCTAGCCCGTTAGCACGAAAAGATTAACTTAAAGAAGGCGCCCCCCGGGTTGACGAGGCCCCCCGGCCCGCTAATATCCGCGCGCTCGCAGCAAGCCGACTCGGCCGCCCGAGAGCCCCTGTGGCGGAATTGGTAGACGCGCTCGACTCAAAATCGAGTTCCGCAAGGAGTGCTGGTTCGACTCCGGCCAGGGGCACCATATCGGGGCAAGGCCGCCCTCTAATCCCTCACCCCATCGCCCGCCACCGCCGCTCGATCGTCCTGATCATTTCCGCGACGGGCGACGGCCGCGCTTCCATCACGCCTACCCCTTCGAAATCAATGCGGGCCGCGAAGCGTGCGCGGTCGAAGCTTGTCGCCCCATCCATTTGCGCGCCCCTGAACCAGGCGTTGCGAACGAAGCGCGCGCCGCAGAAACGCGCGGGCTTTTCAAATATGGCTTTGTCGAAGCCGGCGTGATCCTTGAAGACGCCGCCGGAAAAATCGGAAGTCTCATGAAACCGGCACTCGCCGAATCCCGCGTCGGCCGCGAAGGAGGCTCCGGTCGCGTCGAACGGCGCGCCGAAGGATGCGCGGCGGAACCAGGCCTCTTTTTGGAAATCTACGCCGCGGAAGGAGGCCGTCCCCAGAAATCTGGCCTGGCGGAACTGCCCGGCCTCCCGGAAGACGGCATTGTCGAAACCGGCCTCGCGATGGAAGGTCGCGCATTCAAACGCCGCCTCCCGCAGAAAGACGGCGTTGCGCGCGTCGAACGGGCCGAAAAACTCCGCGTGAGACGCGCAGAAATAGTCCGGCAGGGTCGCGCCGGCGAGGCGGCAGGCGCCGGGCAGAATGAGGCCGACGAGGTCGAGTGGGTCGCCCGCGTTCAGTTCCACTGTCGCCGCATAATCCCACAGGCGGAGGCCCCGCGGGGTTTCCGCCGCGCGCGGCAGCAGGCCCAGCATGACTGTCGCCCAGCGGTTCCAGCCCGTGCGACCGCCGGCCATACGTCGCCGCGCGGCGTCGGCGCGCGCGCGGTCGGCCGCGGCGGTTCGGATCGACAAGGGCGTCGCGTAGGCAGGCTGCAGCTCGTCCAGATAAGGAGCCAGCCAGGGGTTCAGGCGCTGGATGTCGCCTCGCCAGTCCTGCGGTAAAATCGAAGCCATCTCGCGCCGCCCTCATTCGCTAACGACTCATTAACGTAATGGAAGGGCGGGCGGAAGGCGCGACCAGCGGGGTCCGCCGAAACTTGCCAAGCCGTCAACAGCCTATCGGCGTTCCGGCGCGGGCGTGGCGGACTCCGTCGGGAAAGGCTGGTCGCCCGTCGAAGGCGGCTTCCTCCCAAAGCGTTTTACGAGATCGTGGATTGACGCGCCGGATGAATGCGGCGCCCTCGGCCGGGCGCCTGGCGCGCCAGGCCGAGGGTCTCAATCGCCCGCCGCCCGAGTGGGCTTGGGGAAACTGACGACGGGCGAAATCGTTTTTAGGCTACCCGCATGGCCGCCATATGGCTGAGATTTTGCCCGCCTGTTTCCGGAACGCGACCCAGGACGTCAGCGGCAGTAATAGGAGGGCCGCACCCGTTGATAACGGATCCACTCGCCATTGACGCCGCCATTGATCTCGCTCGACACGCATTGCCGCCCGACGCGAACGAAGGGAGTCGTGTAGCCCCAGGGATACCACTCGGTTGTCGAGGGATAGAGAGTCACGGGGTCGAAATCCCACGGCGCCGAGAAAGCCCAGCCGCGCACCGGCGAGCGCGACCAGTCCTCCCTGTCCCAGCCCTCCTGAAGCCAGGGGCCCTCCCTGGTGGGGCCGGTCGCGCGCAGGAAATGCGTCCGTCCCCCGGCGGCGGCGGCGGGGGCGCCAATGAAAAGGCCGACGCCCAGCGCGAGGATCGACAGGCGGGCAAAAGAGGTTTCGCGCGCGGACATGACGGTCTCCAGCTCCAGGCCCTATAAAACACCCCTCTCGCGCAACTCCAAAGCCGGCGGGCGGAAATTCATCGAAAATCGCTAATCGAGAGCGCCGCCGCGTCGACTTCGGACGCAGGCGGCTCGGCGAATTTTCGCAGCGGCCGCTCGATCTGCGTGGCTCCGCCGCGCAAATCAATGAGCTAGAGTTGCGCGCATGGCGTGATGGCGATGGCGATGCGGCGCAAGCTGCGCCGATGAGGCGCGCTCGGTCAACCCGCCCTCCTCTATCCACTTTCGCGTCGAGAGCGCCGCGCGCTCCATGAGATATTCGGCTTGCGTGAAATCGTAGGGGGAAACGTCGAGCGGGCAGAGCGCGGGCGCCATGTGCACCGCGATTTCGCGCGGCAGGCGCTCGAGGTCGCGGGACAATTGCCACGCGATCAGCAGGGTGACGGCGTGCAGCGCCCGCGCGACGGCGCCGGATGGCGGCTCCTGAAGGTCGCAGGCGTAGCCTGTCGGAAGGATGAAGACCTCGGTGGCCCCCAGCGCCACGGCGATCGAAACGGGCGTATTCGCGGCGACTGCGCCGTCCATCAGCGGCGCGCCGTCGATCTCGACCGTCGGGAAGACCCCCGGCACCGCCGCGCTCGCCAGAATGGCGTCAACAGCGGGCCCTCGCGACATGGTGACCGCCAGGCCCTGCATGTCCGTGGCGACGAGATGAACCGGAAGCCTCGCTTCTTCAAGCAAACGATAAGGCAGCGAGGTATCGATCAGACGCCTGAGCGGCGCGGCGTCGATGAGAAAGTCCTCGCGTTTCAGAACCGCGAGAAGGGTCGCCAGCGTGACGGGAAATACGTCTTTGCGCCGGACGGAAGCCCAGATCGCGGCCAGCCCTTCGACGCCCTCGACGTCGGGATAGGCGGCGAAATAGCAGGCGTTCAGAGCGCCGACGGAGGAGCCGACCACAAAGTCGGGCTCCACGCCCGCAGCGAGCAGCGCACGCAACATGCCGACCTGAATGCAGCCGAGGCTGCCGCCGCCCGCAAGGACAAAGGCTCTCTTTCTCGCGCCCATGACTCTGCCTCCGCCATTGAGCGGAGAGCTAGGGCGATCCTAATCCAGGTCCACGTCCGCGAGCGCGATGAAGATCATCGCGATCCCCACGCTGCCGATGAAGCGAAAGGCCGGCTCCTGCATGTTGTAGACGCCCGCGCGCCACATCTGGAACCACTCGCCGCCCACGGCCATAAAGCCAAGGAGATAGAGCAGGAAGCCCGTGCAAAGGCCCGCGATCGCCATGCTCTTCGCGGCGTTGAAAGCGGCGGCGCTCCCTGCCCGCGCCTGCCATAACGCCCAGGCGCCATAGAGCGTCACCGCGGCTGAGACAAATTCGACGCCGATGATGAAAAGATAACAAAGGCGATGCAGCGCGGGGCTCGTGATCGCGCGCCATTTCAGCGGGCTCTCGGGGATCATGTCCATCGAGAGAATGTGCTGCACGACGTCGAAATTCGCGCCGTAGTCGAGCGCATTGCCGAGCGCCACGAGCAGGATCAGAAAGCCGGTCGAAAAGGCGACCGCGATCTTGGTCAGTCGAACCGTCATGTCGCCGCTTCCTCCCGCCTCGACGGGGAAAGGCTAGCGGGTCTGCGGGAGAAAGAAAACGCGCTCGTCAACCGCGCCCGCCAGGGCCCCGCCGCGTGCATCATGCGCTTCGCCATCGGACGCAGCTCGGCGAGGACGAAAGCGGCGGCGCGGCCTTTCAGGCTTGTCGGCAGGAAGCGCGCTTCGATCCGGGTCTCGCCCGTCGCCCAGGCGCTCTTATAGGCGTCCGCGGGAAGCAGCATGTCATAGGCCGAAAGGCCCTCCTCCGCGCAGCGCGCGATCAGGCGCCCCGTGAGCGCCTGGCCCGGCGAACCCTCGGCGAAACGGTTGTCATAGCTACCGAGCAGCGAACGATAAGCGCCGCCGCCCAAAAAGCCGAGGTCGATGGCGCCGATCTCGCCGCCGACCCGAAGGACGTTGGCGCGAAGGAAGCCCACGCGCGCGAGCGCAGCAAGGAAGTCCTCGGAAATTGGGTTGGACAATCCCGCGCTGTAGGCGCCCTTGCCGGCAAGCCAGGCGCGCTTCAAAGCAAGGGCGTGGCGGGTTACGCTCTCGCGCTTGGCGGGCGACTCGGCCTCCTCGAGCAGAATCGCCCCGTAGGCCTCCAGCCGCTTCACGCGGCGCTCGATGCTTTTGTGGCGGCGCGGCTTCGAGGCGCGCAGATCGACATAAGGCGCCGTGAAGGGCTCCCCGGCGATCGTTCCGTCGGACATCACGCATCCGGCGCGCAGCCGCGTCAGCGCGAAGAGATCGACGTCGCGCCATCGCGCCATTTCATCCTGCGCCGCGGCGATCCATTGCGCGCGCTCCTCGCCCGGCAGCGACAGCGCGTCGCCATATTGCGTCATCGGCTCGCCGATCCAGCGCGCGATGACGACGCCGAGGCGCCGCTCGATCTGCAGCGGCAGCAGCATGACGAGCCGGCCGGAGTCGCGCACGCAGAGAATGCGCGCCTGAGTTCGTTCGCCGGCGACCGCGAGCCATGTCCGGCACCAGGCGAAGCTCTGGAAGCCGGTCGCCTCCGGGGTCGCATCTTCCAGCGCCGCCCATTCGGCGGCGAGCGCATCGACGCCCGCCAGCGTCTCGATGCGTTCGGTTCGGATCCGTGAGGCGGCGGGCGCGGTCATTTCATTATCCGGTAAGGCGCGACGTCGCTGAAGCCCTGAGCGGCCTGAGGGTCGACGCGGAAATCGACGGTGATGGGCACGCGCGTCTTGTGCGCCAGCTTCCGCCAGCCCTTATGCGCTGCGGCGAGCGCGAACTTGCCCCAGAAGTCCGGCCCGCGCGTCTGGCGCGAGAGATCGCGCCCGCCGACATAGGGCCGCAACAGTCCGTTGGCATAGTTCACGGCGTATTGGTTGCGAAGCTCTTTCGTCCAGTGCTCCGTCGTAAAGGAGACGTTCACGCAGTTTTCGTTTCTCACCCGGTGCGGACAGTTGAGCGGCCATGTCGCCCAATCGCCCGCCTCCAGTTCGAAACTTTCGGCCGCCGCCTCATATGAAAGGTCGTAGGGCAGATCGGTGTCGGCTCCGCGCTGGAGCACAATGTTTTCGATCTTCTCCTGCGGCAGATAAGGCGCCTTCGGCGGATAGACCCAGACGCGCTTGCGCCCCCTCACCTGCCAGAGGCTTTGCCCCGGAACGTCGGCATGCAGCGCGACATTCATATTGGGGGAGGAAATCAGGACGCTCATCGAGCGCTTGTAGCTGCGGAAGCCCGGAACATGACGCTCGATGTCGGCGAAAAGCCTGTCAAGAAATTCCCGATATTCCCCAAAGGCCTCCTGCACGCGCTGGAGATGGACCCAGATATTGCCCCTGGCCACGGCCGCCATCACCTCGCGGCCCGAAAGGCCCGTCATGTCGCCCTCGCGCCATTTGCGCGGGTCGATCTCGTCGCGGGCGATGGTGTTGACGTGGAAATGATCGCGCGGCGTCGCCTCGATCAGGCGCTCCAGCGCGGCGTCGGAAAAGAGCCGGCTGTCGGCGAGTCGGTGCGTCAGCAGCAGCGGCTCTTGTCCGAAATTCCGGATCTGGTCGGGGCGCCATTCTGTAAGCGACGATTTTTTCATTGGAATAACGCCGAACCAATTGCGGGGCGTCGACAAGGTTACGGTAGAATGGGAAATAAAGGGTGGACGGCCGTCAGGAGTCTTCAATGATCGATCTCTACTATTGGCCTACCCCGAACGGCCACAAAATCACGATCTTCCTCGAGGAAACCGGGCTCGCCTATCGGATCAAGCCGGTGGACATCGGCAAGGGCGACCAGTTCAAGCCCGAGTTTCTCGCCATTTCTCCCAATAACCGCATGCCCGCGATCGTCGATCGCGCGCCGGCGGATGGGGGCGCCGAAGTCGCGATCTTCGAATCCGGGGCCATCCTTCTCTACCTCGCGGAGAAGACCGGCCGCCTTTTACCCTCGGCGCTGCGCGAGCGCATGCGCGTTCTGCAATGGCTCTTCTGGCAGGTGGGCGGCCTCGGCCCCATGGCCGGCCAGAACCACCATTTCGGCAAATACGCGCCCGCCCCCATCCCCTATGCGATCGAGAGATACCGCAAGGAAACGAACCGTCTCTATGGGGTGCTCGACCGCGAACTGGCCAGGTCGCCCTATATTGCCGGCGACTACTCCATCGCCGACATCGCCTGCTATCCCTGGATCGTGCCCCACGAGGACCAGGGCCAGGACCTCGACGATTTTCCGCATCTCAAGCGCTGGTTCGAATCGATCAAGGCCCGCCCCGCCGTGACCCGCGCCTACGCCGCGGGCGCGCCTTATGGGCGGCGCGGGCCGGATTTTACGGCGCTGGAACGGGAAATTCTTTTCGGACAGACGGCCGCGCGCCCGGCGGCGAAATAGGCTATAGGCGTCGGAGCTGGGGCGTTTTGGCGGCGGATCCAATCCCTCCCCTTTACGGGGAGGGTGGCCCCGCGAAGGTGGGGTCGGGTGGGGTCAAAAACCATATCGAGCCTGTTCGCAGCAAACCCCACCCGGCGGTCTTCGACCGCCGACCTCCCCGTAAAGGGGAGGTAGAGCGAGCCCGCCGATCGCCGCTCAACAGGAAGCACTCAAATCAGGTTCCTTACTCATGTCTGACGACCGTCAATTCTACGCCCAGGAAACCGCCAAGGCCCTCATCGAAGTGCAAGCGGTGCTCGTCAATACAGAGAAGCCCTTCATCACCACGGCGGGCTGGGCGTCGCCGGTCTATATCGACATGCGCAAGATCATCGGCTACCCGCGCCTGCGCCGGCGGCTGGCGGATTTCGCCACGCGCACGATCGAGCGCGACATCGGCTATGAGTCGCTCGACGTGGTGGCGGGCGGCGAGACGGCCGGCATTCCCTTCGCCGCGTGGATTTCCGACAGCCTGATGCTGCCGATGCAATATGTCCGCAAGAAGCCGAAGGGCTTCGGCCGCAACGCCCGCATTGAGGGCGATCTGCGCGAGAACGGCCGCGCTCTGCTGGTCGAAGACCTCGCGACCGATGGCGGCTCCAAGAAGGATTTCGTTCAGGCGCTGCGCGACTCAGGCCAGCGCTGCGAGCATGTCTTCGTGTTCTTCTTCTACGACATCTTCGCGGGCGCGCGGGAGGACATGGCCGGGATCGGCGTGAAGCTTCACTATCTCGCGACCTGGCGCGACGTTCTCGCCGTCGCTCGCGAACACCAATATTTTCCAGAGAATGCGCTGAACGAGATCGAATCCTTCATCGCCGATCCCGTCGCCTGGTCCGCCGCTCACGGCGGAGCCGACAAACCGAAGGCGTGAGCGCCGTCACCGCCGTCGTCGCGAGGAGCGCCGGCGACGAAACGATCCAGGAACCACGATGGCCCTGGATCGCTTCGCGCCGCTCGCACTGATGGTTTCAATAGCAACTGATGAACTCGCGATAGACCCAGCCCAGCCGCTTGCCGCCCTGTGTCGACACATAGGCCCAGGGCTTGCCGTCGCTGTCCTCGCCATAGCGCTGAATATAGACGATGCGGCCGTTTTCGATCGTCCCGACGACGTTCTTTTTCTGGTCGCGGATATTGAGCGGCGTGCCGGTCGGGTCCGTCACCTTGCAGCGGTCGCCGGCGAGCGCTGGGGCCGCCCAGGCGGCGACGGCGGCGAGAGCGCCGAGCGTGAGGCCGGCGGTCAGCGAGCATTTGCTGGACATTTGAAACTCCTCGATTTGCGCAATCAGCTGTAGTCTCGCCGACGCCGCCCGGATTTGCGCGGGCGCACATGGGCTTCGTCATGAGAAAACTGGCCGTCCCGCTCTGCCTTCTCGCCCTCGCTGCGCCTGCGCGCGCGGAGCCGCCGCCGGGTTTCGCACGCCTTGTCGAGATCGCGCCCGACATTGCGCAGGACATGCGCTATGCAGGCTCCAACAACTTCACCGGCCGGCCCGTGCCCGGCTACCGCGCGCCGCAATGCTGGCTGCGGGCCGAAGCCGCGAGGGCGCTCGCCGCCGCACAGGCCGACGCCAGAGCGCACGGCTTTTCGCTCGTGGTCTACGACTGCTACCGGCCGAAGCGCGCGGTCTCGTCCTTCGTCGAATGGTCGCGGAGCGCGGATCAATCGGCAAAGGCCGGCTATTATCCGCGGCTCGACAAGAGCCAGCTTTTTCCGCAAGGCTATATCGCCGCGCAGTCGACTCACTCGACCGGCCTCGCCGTCGACCTCGGCGTGCAGGGCTGGGATTTCGGCACGCCCTTCGATTTTTTCGACCAGCGCTCCTGGACGGAATCGAAAGTTCCCGGTGACGCCCATGCGCATCGCGAGACGCTCGTCGCCCTGATGAAGCGGCACGGCTTTCAGAACTACCCGCGCGAATGGTGGCACTTCACTTTCAAGGGCGCGGGGAACGCGGCGAGCTATGACGCGGAGGTGGAGTGAAGACCCTCGGCGCGAGGAGACGCAACCGGCAACGCAATCCGGCAGTGCGTTAGCGGGTAGCCGGCGGACGATGATCTCGGATGGCTGGCGCCCAATACCTCCCCGTTACGGGGAGGTCGGCGGTCGAAGACCGCCGGGTGGGGTCCGCGCCGCCTCGATATTTCGGCGAATCCAATGCGCCAGCGCCTCCTCGTCTATCTCCCGATTGGCGAATTGCGAGATCAGGATGAAGCAATCCTCGTCGCGCGCCGTCAGTTCATAGCCGTTGTCGGCGAGGAACAGCTCCGTGGCGACGAGCGCGACGCGCTTCTTGCCGTCCACGAAAGGGTGGCTGCGGATGAAGCCTGCGGCGCTGGCGGCGGCGAGGCGCGCGGCGTCGCATTGCGGCTGCTGACGCAGGAGATCGCGCGGGCGCTGAATCGCGTTCGCCAACGCCGCCTCGCTGATGAGGCCGACGGCGCCGCCATGCGCGGCGAGAACCTCCTCGTGGATCGCGAGCGAGATGTTGCGGTCGAGAAATCGCCAGCCGCTCACTTGGTCAGCTCGCGCAGCGCATTATGGCGCTTGCTCATAATGCGCCGCGCCAGCGCGACGCGCTTTTCAAAATCCGGGTCGCTCTTGGTGATCCGATAGCCCTCGGGCGAGCGCGTAAGATAAAGACGATCGCCTTTTTCGACATTCAGGTCGGCGATGATTTCGCGCGGCAGGACGACGCCGAGCGAATTGCCGATGCGGATGATCTTGAGCGCGCCGAAGGCGTCGGCGCCGTCTGTCTCGCTCATGTTCTCACGTCCGTATTAACCTTAACGGTTGCTACGAACGTTAGAACCACTGCGACTGAGTCGCAACATGACAAATGGCCGGGTGTGGATAAACTGCGCGCCCCATGCGCCCCGACATTCTCGCCCCGCTCTTTGGCCGCGTCGCCGCCCTGCCCGGCGTCGGCCCCAAGACAGCGCCGCTCTTCGATCGCCTGCTCGCAAAGCCGGGCCAGCAGGCGCGCATCGTCGATCTGCTCTTCCATCTGCCGGCGAATGTGATCGACCGCAGCCAGCGCCCTACGATCGCCGAGGCGCCGATGGACACGATGGTCGTCATCAAGGCGCGAGTCATCGAGCATCGCCGCCCGCAGGGACGCTATGCCAAGCAGCCCTTTCGCGTTCTTGTGGAAGACGACACCGGCGACGTCGAACTGGTTTTTTTCCTGGCGAATCCCGACTGGATCGAACGCAGCCTGCCGATCGGGGCGACGCGCTGGATATCGGGGCGAATCGAGCTTTATGACGGCCGGCGTCAGATGGTGCATCCCGACCGCGTGCTGGACGAGGCGAGCCTCGCCAGGCTGCCGCCCTACGAAGCCGTTTACGGCCTGACCGAGGGCCTGCAGGCGCGCTTTGTCTTACGCGCCACGGAAGCGGCGCTGACGCGCATTCCTTCGCTTCCCGAATGGCAGGAGCCGGCCGTGCTGGCGGCGAACAAGCTCCCCGCTTTCAGCGACGCTCTGCGCGCCGCGCATCGTCCGGACAGCGTAAAGGCGCTCTCGCCGCAGCACCCTGCGCGCCAGCGCCTTGCGCTCGACGAGCTGCTCGCGAGCCAGCTCGCCCTCAGGCTTACGCGCGCCAGGATGCGGCGACTGCCGGGCCGTGAGAATGCGGGCGACGGACGCCTCTCGCGCGCCATCGAAGCCGCCCTTCCCTTCGCGCTCACCGGCGCGCAGCAACGTGCGCTCGGCGACATCCGCGCCGATCTCGGCTCGAACATGCGCATGCTGCGGCTCGTGCAGGGCGACGTCGGCTCCGGCAAGACCGTCGTCGCCGCGCTCGCCATGGCGAGCGTGGTCGAGTGCGGGCGACAGGCCGCGCTGATGGCGCCGACCGAAATTCTCGCACGCCAGCATTACGAGCGCCTCTCGCCGCTGATGGCGCCGGCGGGCGTGCGCGTCGCGCTTCTCACCGGGCGGCTCAAGCCCAGCGCGCGCGCGGCGACCCACGCGGCCGTCGCCGCGGGGGAGATCGATGTCGTCATCGGCACCCACGCGCTTGTGCAGGGCGATCTCGCCTTCCGCGATCTCGGTCTCGCTGTCGTAGACGAACAGCACCGTTTCGGCGTGCAGCAGCGCCTCGCGCTCGGCGCCAAGGGCGAGACCGCCGACGTTCTGGTGATGACCGCGACCCCCATCCCGCGCACGCTCGCCCTCACGGCTTTCGGCGACATGGACTCGTCCGCGCTCGACGAGAAGCCCCCCGGCCGCACGCCGATCGCGACCCGCGCTCTGCCCGCCTCGCGTATCGGCGAAGTCGTCGCGGGCCTTCGGCGCGCATTGGCGCAGGGCGCGCGCGCTTACTGGATTTGCCCGCTTGTCGACGAAAACGAGGATCTCGATCTCGCCGCGGCGGAGGCCCGCGCGGCCGATCTGCGCCATTACTTCGGCGACGCCGTCGGTCTGTTGCACGGGCGCATGAAGGGGCCGGAGAAGGACGTCGCGATGGAAGCCTTTCAGCGTGGCGACACAAGCGTGCTCGTCGCGACGACCGTGGTTGAGGTCGGCGTCGACGTGCCGGAAGCGACGATCATGGTTATCGAGCACGCGGAGCGCTTCGGCCTCGCACAATTGCATCAATTGCGCGGCCGCGTCGGGCGCGGGTCCAAAGAATCGACCTGCCTGCTTCTCTACAAGGGGCCGCTGAGCGAGGCGGCGAAGGCCCGCCTCATGGCGTTACGTCAGACGGAAGACGGATTCCGTATCGCGGAAGAAGACCTGCGCCTCCGTGGCGAGGGCGAGCTGCTCGGCACGCGTCAGGCGGGATTGCCGGGATTCCGATTGGCCGATCTCACGGAGCATGCCCGCCTCCTCGCTATTGCGCGAGACGATGCCGAGATCGTCCTGCGGCGCGACCCGGAACTGGCGAGCGAGCGCGGCAGGGCGTTGCGCGCCCTGCTCTATCTATTTGAACGCGACGAAGCCGTAAGGCTCCTTCGGGCGGGCTGATCAGGCCGCCGCGCGCTGCCCCTGGCAGAATTGCGGCACGAAGCCCGCGACGGTCTCGAAGGGGATGCGGCGGTCGAAATTCAGCGTGCGGGCGTCGCCGATGATCAGCGATTGCGGCGCGAGGAGCACGGTCTCGAAGTCCATGTAATTCAGGAAGCATTCCTGGTTTATCATGGCCTGGGCGAGCGTCCGGTAGGATCCCTTCTCGGAAGCCGCAAGCTCTTCGGCGCGCGTCACGCTCTCCACATGCAGAGCGAAACGCAGCTTGGTCTGTTCGACCTCGAAGACAAAGAGCATCTTCGCCGCGAGACGGCCGGTCGCTTCCGAACGCCAGTTGCGCCACCAGGGATCGCCGCCCTGCGCCTCCTGCTGCTCGACCTGAAGAAGCCGCGCGAGCGGCCAGAGACGGGCGAATTTCGTGCGGCTCAGAAACCAGGACCGAAACTCATGGGACTCGACAAGTTTTGACGCGAAAATCTCGTCCAAACCGGAAAAAGCGCTGTCCTGCATCGTTGCGTTCCTACTTCGGCAATGCGCCCGGCACACGCCCGAGCTCATCTCGCCTTCCTAGGCCCGCCAGCGTGAATGTTCGGTTTAAGAAATTTCCGGGTTCGACGGTATCGTGAAATTTGCATGAAGGATATTGAGGGACTTACGTACATCCCTCCCCCTGCCCGCTGCCCCTACCCGCTGCGCCGCGCCAGAACGATGCGGTTGCTGTTCACGCCCTTGGCGTTATTGGCCACCCCCCAGCAATTGCTGGTTTTGGTGAAGCGCTGGCGATTGATCATCACCCCCAGGCGTTCGAATGGAAGTCCTTCCAGAGCCGACCAGACGAGGCGCTCGAGCAGGACGCCGCCGCCGCGCACTTCGCCGACTTCGTAAGCCACATGGCCGCCGGGCCGAACGACGCGCGCCAGCTCGCCGAAAACCGCGCGCGTCATGGCGGCCCAGGCGTCGAGGCTTCTAAGCTGCGAAATTTGCATGGTTTCGGTTTCGACGCCCGCAAACCAGTTCCGAAGCCAATTGTCGGCCCGGTAATCGACCACATCGAGAAAAGGCGGCGACGTCACGACGAGATCGACGCAGCTCCCCGTCAAATGGCGAAGCCGCGCCGCGTCGGCGACCGCGAGCAGGGGCTCGGGTCCCGCCGGCGGCGAGCCGTCCCTCAGAAGCGCACGCGACTTTCTCAAAATCAAGGCCGCGACGTCCCGCCTCGGCGGCGTCTGGGCGCGCCGATCGTTTATCTTGAGCTGCGCCTTGACGCTGACCGCCTGGTTGGGCGGCATGGTATAGACGGAAAAGAAGCCCGGCGAGTGCCCCGTCAGACGATTGAGCGCCACCATTTTGATCCAGTCGTCGACGGGATCGGCGGCCGGGCGCCGCGCCAGCAACCACGCGCGCAACGCGCAGATCTGGCGAAGCGTGTCGGGATGGTAAAAGGCCAGAAGATCGTTTCGCTCGACCTCCCCCATTTCCATTGGCGCCTCGGCCAGCCGCGCCGCGACGGCTTCGAACGCGGGCGGACGGAGCCGCGGGCGGGTGAGCGTCAGAGACAGGGGATTGGCGTCGGAGCCCGCGGCGCGGCGCCCGAGCAACACCGCCTGAAGCGGCGTCGTTCCGCGTCCCATGAAAGGGTCGCAGACCGTCTCGCCCGGCTGCGTCAGGCGCTCGATGAAAAAGGCGGGGAGCTGGGGCTTGAAACAGGCGCGATAGCTGATCTCGTGCAACGAATGCGCGGAGCGCTGCGCCGCCGTCCAATATTCGTTTACGTAATAGGTAAGCCCCGCTTCCTCGACGATTCGCGTCGGCGCGCCGAAAGCGTCGAATGCCCGCAGCGACTCGAGGAAGCCCGCCCCCGTCGCTCGCGCGGCGTTACGAGACGCGATCGACAAGTCGAGGCAATCGGCTGATCTTGCCGCCGATTTCGTGGCGCGCCAAAGCCAGCTCATATTGGAGTTGCAGTTCCAGCCAATCCTCCGGATCGACGCCGAACCAATGGCCGAGGCGCAGCGCCGTGTCGGCCGTCACGCCGCGCTGTCCGTTGATGATCGCGGTGACGCGGTTGACAGGAACGTCGATGTCGCGCGCGAGATCGGAGGCGGTCATGCCCAGATCGGCGAGATGCCGGGCGAGGATCCGGCCGGGATGCGTCATGTCCTTCTCCATCGGAGCCGGGCGAAACTTTCGTTGGCGCGCTGCGCGGGGCGCGGGCGCGCGCTGAACGGGTTCAGCGACGACACGGCGCGGCGCGGCGACATGGCGCGCGCGCGCAACAGGCGCAAGCTCGACGACAGGCCGCGCGGGCGCGACGCGGCCGGCGCTCGCCGGGAAAGCTCCCGCGAGGAAGAGGCGCGTAAGCGCCTCGCGATATCGGCCCATTGCAGGCTCCCTGACAGGCTCCGCTCGAGACTCCCGAGGCCACCCATTTATGCATTCCGTAATACGCTAGCCGGAGCGACCGGCTTTTTCGCCGGCCTCCCATCCCGCACGGGTCTGCGCGATGAAATCGGCGAGCCGGCCCTCCGCGACGGCCTTTCGCAGTCCCGCCATCAACTCCTGATAATAAGCGACATTGGCCTGGGTCAGCAGCATCATTCCGAGGATTTCCCCTGCTTTCGCGAGATGATGCAGATAGGCTCGGGAATAGTCGCGCGCGGCGGGGCAGTTCGACTCGGGATCGAGCGGCCGCGCGTCTTCCGCATGGCGGGAATTCTTGATGTTGATTTTTCCGAAACGCGTATAAGCGAGGCCGTGACGTCCCGCGCGGGTGGGCATGACACAGTCGAACATGTCGATCCCCCGCGCCACCGCCTGCACGATATCGTCCGGCGTGCCGACGCCCATGAGATAGCGCGGCTTGTTCTGCGGCAGATGCGGGACGGTCGCCTCCAGCATGTCGAGCATGACCGCCTGCGGCTCGCCCACCGCCAGGCCGCCGACGGCGAGGCCGTGGAAGTCCATCTCCGCAAGCGCGCGGGCGCTCTCGATCCGCAGCGCCTTGTTGGCGCCGCCTTGCACGATGCCGAAGACCGCCCTGCCCGGCTGGTCATGGAACGCCCTTCGGGAGCGCTCCGCCCAGCGCAGCGAGAGCCGCATGGCGCGTTCCGCCTCCTCGTCCGAGCATGGCAGCCGCACGCATTCGTCGAACTGCATCTGGATGTCGGAGCCCAGCAGATGCTGGATCTCCATGGAGCGTTCCGGCGAGAGATGATGGCGCGAGCCGTCTATATGCGACTGGAAGGTGACGCCGCTCTCGTCGAGCTTGCGCAGCTTCGCGAGCGACATGACCTGAAAGCCCCCAGAGTCCGTGAGGATCGGATAGGGCCAGCGCATGAATTCATGCAGGCCCCCAAGCCGCGCAACCCGTTCGGCGCCTGGGCGCAGCATCAGGTGATAGACATTGCCGAGCAGAATGTCGGCGCTGGTCGCGCGCACGTCCTGCGGGAACATGGCCTTCACTGTCGCGGCTGTTCCGACCGGCATAAAAGCGGGCGTGCGGATCGTTCCGCGCGGCATAAAAATCTCGCCCTCGCGCGCGGAGCCGTCCGTGGCGTGGGCGGTGAAGGAGAATTCCTGACTCATCTACGTTCCTCAATCATTCGGCGCGCCCCCTCTCCCCGCTTGCGGGGAGAGGGTTGGGGTGAGGGGCAAGGCCACAACGCGAATGCCGACGATTTGCGCAAAAAGCCAAGCGTCATACATTCTCATGGCGGGCTCGCCCCTCACTCACCCTACCCTCTCCCCGCAAGCGGAGAGAGGGATTGGACCCTGCGCCCTCACTTCTTGTCGGAAGACGACTTGGCGCCGAGTTCGGCGATCTTGACGATCTTATACCGCCCGCTGTCCGTCTCGTTGAACCAGACGGTGAAAAGCGACGTCACCTTCAATTCCGCCTCGCGTAAATCGGTCCGCCAATTATCGCGGCTCCCGCCGAAATCGATGCGGCCGTCGCGGCGCAGGATGAAAGGACGCGGATGCGCGCCGTCGAGGTCGAAGGCGCCGAAGACGTCCCAAGTCGAGGCGAGCGTGGCGCCCTCGATTCGAAGATCGACAGCCATCGGCGCCTCTGTCGGATCGTCCAGCCATTGGGCGACCAGACGAATGTCGCGCGCCTCGCTCATGACCCGGCGCGATACAGAAGGCTCGCGTCGCCGTAAGAGTAAAAGCGATAGCCGCTCGCTATGCCGTGGGCGTAGGCGGCCTTCATGCGTTCGAGCCCGCAAAATGCGGAGACGAGCATGAAGAGCGTCGATTTCGGCAGATGGAAGTTTGTGACGAGCAGATCCGTCGCGCGGAATTTGTATCCCGGCGTGATGAAGATGCTTGTACGCGCCGCGTAAGGGGCGAGGCGCCCGTCCGGCGTCGCGGCGCTCTCCAGCGTGCGCAACGCCGTGGTGCCGACGGCGACGATACGGCCGCCTTCGGCGCGCGCCGCGTTCAGCGCCTCGGCCGTCGCCATGTCGATGCGGGCGAATTCTTCGTGCATTCTGTGGGCTTCGGTGTCCTCGGCCTTCACCGGCAGGAAGGTGCCCGCGCCGACATGGAGCGTCACGCGATGCAGGGTTACGCCTTTCGCTTCGAGCGCCGCAAGCAGTTCGGGCGTAAAATGCAACCCGGCCGTTGGCGCGGCCACGGCTCCGGCTTCGTGCGCGAAGACGGTTTGGTAATCGGATTCGTCCCTGGCGTCCGCAGGACGCCTGCCCGCGATGTAAGGCGGCAGCGGCATCTCGCCCGCCGCCTCTATCGCCTTGTCGAGCGCGGACCCGGAAAGGTCGAAACACAACGTGACTTCGCCCTCGTCGCCCTTGGCGTCGACATGGGCGACGAGGTCGTTTTCATCGTTGCGAGCGGAGGGAGGCAATCCAGGAGCGTCATCGCGGCTCTGGATGAAGCGGATTTCGTCGCCAATATGCAGCTTCTTCGCCGGCCGCATCAATGCGCGCCAGCGACTGGCGTCGCGCCGTTCGATCAGCGTCGCCTCGACGCCCGCGTTCAATTCGCCGCGAATGCGTTTGCCGGAAAGGCGCGCATGGATGACACGCGTATCGTTGACGACGAGCGCATCGCCCGGGCGCAGATATGAGGGCAGGTCGCGCACGATACGATCTTCGAAGTCGCCGAAGGGCGGTGCGACGAGCATGCGCGCGCCGTCGCGCGGCTCGACGGGGCGCAGCGCGATGCGGTCGGGAGGAAGATCGAAGTCGAAGAGATCGACGCGCATGGAAGTGCGTTTACCTCCCTCGCCCCATGCAATGAGGGCAAGGCGATGTCGAGAATGCCAATGCGGCCCTGCCCCTAACCCTCTCCCCGCAAACGGGGAGAGGGAACATCACTCAGCCGCCCAGCGTGGCCTTGACGATCTTGTCGGGATCGCGCACGGGCTCGCCGCGCTTGATCTGGTCGACATTCTCCATGCCCGAGATCACCTCGCCCCAGACCGTGTAGTTGCGGTCGAGGAAACGCGCGTCGTCGAAGCAGATGAAGAATTGCGAATTGGCGCTGTCCGGATCCTGCGCGCGGGCCATGGAGCAGGTTCCGCGCACATGCGGCGCGTCGTTGAACTCGGCCCTGAGGTTCGGATATTTCGAGCCGCCCGTGCCGGTGCCGCGCGGGCAGCCGGTCTGCGCCATGAAACCGTCGATCACGCGGTGGAAGACGATGCCGTCATAGAAGCCCTCGGAGACGAGCCGCTTGATATGGGCGACGTGGTTGGGCGCGAGATCGGGGCGGAACTTGATGACGACCGGACCCTTGGTGGTCTCGAGCGTCATGGTGTCGGCGGCGTCGGTCATTATGGCTCCTGTTCAGTTTACCAGCGCCCGTTCCGCCGCACGTCAAGCCCGGCCATGACGCTGGAAAGGGTTGAGATGTTCAGCTCTGGTCGCCCGCGGCGCGGACTTTCAACATTTTGTCGGGGTTATCGACCATGCCGTTATTGGACTTGTCGCCCTTCTTGATCTTGTCGACGACGTCCATGCCGGAGACGACTTCGCCCCAGATCGTATATTTGCCGTTGAGCTGCGGCGCGTCGGCGAAGCAGATGAAGAACTGCGAATTGGCGGAATCCTTGTCGCCCGGCTGGCGGGCCATGGCGACCGTGCCGCGCTTGAAGGGCAGATCGCTGAACTCGGCCTTCAGGTCGGGATAGCGCGAGCTGCCCATGCCCGTGCCGTCGGGATCGCCGCCTTGCGCCATGAAGCCGTCGATCACGCGGTGGAAGGCGACGCCGTCGTAGAAATGCTCCTTGGCGAGACGCTTGATGCGCTCGACATGCTTGGGCGCGATATCGGGACGCAGCTTGATCGTGATGCGCCCGTCCTTGGTGTCGATGAAGAGGAGATCGTCCTCCGCGCGGGCGATGGAAGAGGCGCCGAGCGCGACCGAAAAGGCCGTGGCGGCGAGCAGCAGACGGCGGGTGATTTTCATGGAAAAAGCCTCCCTTTTTCAGCCGGGCGCGATTTCTTTTCGCCGGCATAGTCCTGTGCGAGCGGAAAGCGCGCCAGGCTTTGGTGTTATCCGCGCCTTTGAATGGCGCGTTTGAGGGCCCCGACGGAAGCGGCCGGCGCGAAGGCCGACACGTCGCCGCCAAGCGCCGCGATCTGACGCACAAGGGTGCCGCTGATGTGGCGGAGCCCTGACGAGGCCGGCAGGAAAACCGTGCGAATGCCGGGCGCGAGCGTCCCGTTCATCCCCGCCATTTGCATTTCATAGTCGAAATCGGTTCCGTCGCGCAATCCGCGCAGGATGGCGCAGGCCCCCTGCTCCTTTGCGGCTTCCACCACGAGCCCGTCGAAGCTCGCGACCGCGACTTGCGACCCGTAGCCCTCGGCGCCCGCCGCCGTCCGGATCGCTTCCGCGCGCTCGTCAAAGGTGAGCCAGGGCGCCTTGCCCGGATGCACCCCGATGGCGACGACGACCCTGTCGAAAAGCGCGACTCCCTGACGGATCACATCCAGATGGCCAAAGGTCAGCGGATCGAAGGTGCCGGAATAGAGCGCGACGCGGCTCACGGGGCGGCTCCGTGCACAATCTCGCCGGCGACGAGGGTGGTCTTCACCATGCCCTGCAGCAACGCGCCGTCGAAGGGCGTGTTACGGCAGCGCGAATGCAGCTTGTCGGGATCGACGACGAAAGGCTCGTCTGGATCGAAACGGATCAGATCGGCCGGCGCGCCCTTTTGCAGCCGCCCCTGCTCAAGCCCGAGGATTTCCGCCGGGCGCGAGGACATGGCGGCGAGAAGGCGCGGGAGAGCGACGTCGCCTGAATGGACGAGCCGCATCCCGGCGGCGAGCATCGTCTCGACGCCGATGGCGCCGAATTCAGCCTCGGCGAAAGGCAGGCGCTTCATCTCGACGTCCTGTGGATCGTGGTCGGAGACGATGACGTCGATCAGCCCTTCCGCAAGCGCGGAGACCAAGGCTTTGCGCTCGTCCTCATGGCGCAAAGGCGGGCGCAGCTTGAGGAAGGTGCGATAGTCGCCAATGTCGTTCTCATTGAGGGTGAGATGATTGATCGTCGTGCCGCAGGTGACGGCGAGGCCCGCCTCTTTCGCCTGGCGCAGCGCGTCGAGCGACAGCGTCGTCGTGACGATGGCGGCGTGGTAGCGCGCGCCGGTGAGCGCCGCGAGCCGCAGGTCGCGATCGAGCATCACAGTCTCGGCCTCGCGCGGGACGCCGGCGAGGCCGAGCCTGAGCGCGAAATCGCCCTCGTTCATCACGCCGCCGGCAAGGTCCGGATCCTGCGTGAAATGCACGATGAGCGCGCCGAAGTCGCGGGCGTAGGTCATAGCCCGGCGCATGACGAGCGCGTTCCTCACCGAGCGCGCGCCGTCGAAAAAGGCGACGGCGCCGGCCTGTTTGAGGAGGCCCAGCTCCGACATCTCCTTGCCCTCGCGCCCCTTGGTGAGCGCCGCCATGGGCAGGACGCGAACGCGGCCCGTGTCGCGGGCGCGGCGTAGCACGAAATCGACCACGGCCGGGTCGTCGACGGCCGGATCGGTCGCCGAGGTGGCGACAAGGGTCGTCACGCCGCCGGCCGCGGCCGACATTGTGGCGCTGGCGATGGTCTCGCGATGCTCGGCGCCGGGTTCGCCGACAAAGGCCTGCATGTCGATCAGGCCTGGCGCGACAACATCGCCGTCGCAATCGACGACGCGCGCGCCTTCCGGCGCGGACTCGCGGGTCAGCCCCGGCCCGAGATCGACGATGACGCCGCCGGAAACGAACAGCCCCCCGCGCGTCTCCGTTCCGGAGGCCGGGTCGATCAGGCGGGCGTTGACGAAAAGGAGGGGCGCTGAGCGTTTGGACGGCATGTGGCCTGATTAGGGCATTTTGCCGGGGTTGGGAATGCGGCGGGCTCAGGAGAATCGGGGTGAAAGACAATCATGGACGGCTGGTGCCCAATACCTCCCCGTTACAGGGAGGTCGACGGTCGAAGACCGCCGGGCGGGCGGTCTAAAGGGCCAGGGGAGTCACACATCTCCAGGAGGCCGTCATGGCCGGGCCACCACGGGGGCGGCTTTCAAATGTGCATGCCATAACCGCGTAAAGGAAAGGGATTCCCTCACGCCAGCGCTCGCCCGATTACCCCGGCGGCGGGCTTTCGGGGGATTTCCGGGTCTGCTTTTTCACGCTCCCCGCAATCCCGCCAAACTCAACCGCGCCAGCCGCTCCACCAGCCGCTCGACGCCGGCCGCGTCGAACGTCATCCCGAAGGGGGCGAGCGCCAGCATTTCCGCCTCGCGCACGAAAAAGATCGGCTGCTGTGCGAGCCAGACGGAGCGGATCGCGATTTCCTCCCTCGCCGCGTCCTCGGGCAGAAAGCGCCGCACGACGCGTTCCGCGAGCCGAAAGATCCGGGGCGGACGCGCCTCGACGAAGCTCTTGAAGACCGCGCTCGGGCGCATGCTCTCCCAGGTATAGAGCCGCAGATACTGGCTTACGCGGTCACGCTTCACGAGCGGCGACAGAAACTGGCGCAGATAGAGGCGCAACGCCTCTTCGGGCGGGAGGCGGTCAAGCTGCTCCGCGTCGAGAAAGCTCTCCTTCTCCAGCGCGTCGGCCGCGGCGTCGAGCACCGCGCGGTAAAGGCCCTCCTTGCCGCCGAAATGATAATTGATCGCTGCCTGATTGGCTTGCGCGCGCTGCGTGATGAGGCGCACGGAGCCGCCCTCGTAGCCGTGCCCGGAAAAAACGGTCACGGCCGCCTTGATCAGCGCCGCCCGCGTCGCCTCCGAGGCGCGCGAGACGCCGCGCGCCTTGTCCTGCGTCTGCAAAAATCCCAGCCCTCAATAACCGAGCCAGCCAAGCCGGTCGCTCACGACGCCGCCCACCGACTTCGCGCCGCTCCAGATCTTTTCCGCGACCTTCGCGGAGACCGACGACGGCGTCAACGAGGCCAGGACGCCTTGCGAGCCCGGGAGTCCCTGCCCTTCGGCCCTCGCTTCCGGCGCCGCGGACTCGTTTGCCGCCGACGCCGGCGTGGGTAAGGCTGCGGCCTCGGCGGTCTTCGGCTCCGGCGCGCGCTCGATCCTTTTGGGCGCGCCATCCCTGGCGGGCCTCGCTGCGGCGAGACTCGGTTTCGGAGGAAGGTCGGCCGAAGCGCCGGCGTCGCCCGAAAAGCTTGGCGCGGCGGCGAAGGCCGGCGGCGGGGCGACCTCCGCGCCATCCTCCCATGAGAGCGGCTGCAAGCGGCCGATCAGGACGCGGTCGGTGAACTTGCCGCTCTCCGGATCGACATTGACCGCAACCGGCTCCGTCGACGTGAAATCGACGAGGCTCAACGCCTGCGGAGACAGAGAACCCAGCGCGGTGGCGACGAAACAGGCGACCGCGTCGGTAAGGATTGAACGCGATTTGGCCTGCAAAGCGCGATGCGCCGGGAAAGGCGCGACGGCGGGCGTAACGGCGGAAACTCTGCGCGACCGGGCCTTTTCGTCAAACTTGCCGAGCATGGGTCGAAACCTCGAATTCAAACGTGTGAATGAATTTCATACGTTCGTTTGAAGCAGAAATATGGCGGGCGGGAGGCTTTTTCCGCCCTGTCCCGGAACAATTTCTATCAGAGAGGCCGCGCTCCCCCGCGCGAGCGCGGCCGCAAGCCGTCTTGGACCGGCGCAAAACAGGCGTATGTTACATTCTCATGACAACCGCGTATCGACTCCGCGACATCACGCCCTTGACCGGTTTCGCCCTGCTGCTGCTGACGCCGGGCGTCGCGATCCGCTGCGGATTGCTCCCTTTCGACATGCGTTTCGAAGCGCTGCTGCTGGTCTCCGCCTTGTGCATCGGCCTTGTCGTCATCGCGGGATATTCCTCCGCCGAGCTTGGTCTGCGCCAGCCATGGGTCGCGCGGCATTGGCTCGTTAGCGGGATGGTCACGCTCGGCGTCGGCGCGGCGATCTATCTGGAGGCGCAATTTCTCCCCACGGGCCGAACGCAGCCGGACTGGATCAAATTCGCGCCTTTCTACGTCCTTGTGTCGAGCCCCTGCCAGGAGCTCGTCTGCCGCTCCATTCCGAAGCTCATCACCGACAGGCTGAACATGAGCGGCCTGAACTACATGCTTTTTTCCGCCGCGACATTCTCACTGATGCATGTCGCCTATGGCGACGCCCTGCTTCTCGCAAACACGTTCTTCGTCGGCCTGGCCTGGGCCGGCGCCTATCAGGTCACGCGCAATGTCTGGCCGGTCGCCGCCTCGCACGCGGCGGTGGGGACTTTGGCCTTCTGGCTCGGGATCGCCTAATCGGCCTTCGCCAGAATCGCCGTGCGCAGCAATAGCCAGAGCACGCAGGCGTTCAGCAAATGCCACAGAAAATGCGCGCCAGACGGAACAAAAGCGCAGATGTCCCGGTCGATCGTGCGGAATGTCAGCGAGACCAGAAAGGTCGCCGCCGCCGCCGCGAGACCCTTGGCCGTCTCAGGCCGGCGATCCCGCAGCAACGCCGAGAAACAGACAAGCGCCGCCAGCGCGGGGAGATAGGCGACCGAGCCGTTGAGGCCTGCGATATGAGCGTCGACGAGGAAACTCGCGCCCGCGAAGCCGAGCGTGACCGCCGCCGCCGGTAGAAGCGCCATCCCGAAGAAGCGGGTTAGCGCCAGCAGGAAGTAGCCGTAGATGAAGACCGCGATGGGGATCACGTCCAGCAGCATGGCGCCGCGGGTGGCGACAGTATGAAAGATGAAGCTTCCACATCCCACGGCCGCCGTCACGACGATCAGCGCCGCCGCCGGCGCATCGCCCTGGCCCCGCCGGCGCAGCAGCGAATAGGCGGCCGCCGCCGCGACGAGGAAGGCGGCGTTGCTGAACGCGTTGAGCGGCTCCGCCCAAAAGCGGCCGTCGAGCCGCTCGCAATAGTCGATGACGGGTTCCTGCCAGTTCATGAAAAATGCGCCACAGAGATGCGAGCCTGAAGGCTCGCGGTCCAGTGGCGCTTTTTTGGGCCGCGCGCCTTCAGGCTCGCAACAAGGAACATCGCCACATCGGAGGTTTGCTAACAAACTGAACGCAGCGTCGCGGCCTACCTCTTCGAGACCGACTTGAAAGACGGCGGCGCCGGCTTGCTCTCTTCGAGCTTGGCGAAACGCACCAGCACCTCCGCGCCGTCTTCCGGCGGAGACGCAAGTCTTGCGCGGAAGGCGATCTTTTCACCGGCCTCCAGCCGCGATTTCGGCGTCGGCACGGTCCAACCGTAGCGGTCGAGGCCGTTGGCGCCGCGAATGGCGAGGGAAATCGATGGCACGCGGTTCGATTCGCGCCTGATGTTCACAATTTCGCCTTCCGTCACCAGCACTTTGCGCGCGCCGTCCATGACGATGCGCGAATGCACGTCGCGCAGCTCCAGACCGGCGAGATTCACCGGCATCGCCATCGCCCGATAGGCTGTCGACATGGGCGGGAAGGCGCGCACGATGCGCTCGCGCAGGGCGATCAGCGCCGTCGCGCCGACGATGATCGCGACGATGGTCGCGAAGATCGGCGAGCGGTCGCGTTTGGGCTCCGGCAGGCCCTGGGCGACAGGACGCTTCGGGCGGCCCCACAATTCGTCGTAGCTCGGCGCGCGCAGCGCGTCGCTCGACGCCTCGGCCGCGATCTCGGGCGCCGCCGCCAGCCCGTCGAAATCCCTGTCGTGAGCAACGCTCATCTCAAGCTCCGCTTGTGCGCCGGCGAACCGGGAGGACGCCGGGCGGCCCCGATTAGGCGCGAATTATGGTTAAGGACGGGTGAACTGGTATTCTCCCTCTGCCGATTCCCTTGGCCGACGCGCGGCTTATTCCGCGCGGCCCGATCGTCTGGAGCGACCGACCAGTGTTGAGCTTCGAAAATGTCGGCCTGCGCTATGGCGTGGGGCCGGAGACGCTCCGCGACGTCACCTTCGACATCGCGCCCCGCTCCTTTCAGTTCCTCACCGGTCCCTCGGGCGCCGGCAAGACGACGCTGATGCGCCTCATCATCATGGCGCTGAAGCCCACGCGCGGGCTCATCAATATTTTCGGCCGCGATTCGGCGACGCTGGACAAGGACGAAATCACCGAGTCGCGCCGCCAGATCGGCGTCGTCTTCCAGGACTTCCGCCTCCTCGACCACCTCACCCTTTATGAAAATGTCGCGCTTCCGCTGAGGGTGCTGGGCCGCGAGGAGGCGACCTATCGCTCGGAGGTCACGGAGCTGTTGAGATGGGTCGGTCTGGGCGATCGCAAGCACGCTTTGCCAAGCGTTCTTTCAGGCGGCGAGAAGCAGCGCGCCTCCATCGCGCGCGCGCTCATCTCCCAGCCCAAGCTGCTGCTCGCCGACGAACCTACGGGGAACGTGGACCCGACGCTCGCCCGCCGCATTTTGAGGCTCTTCGTTGAGCTTCACAAATCGGGGACGGCGGTCGTGATCGCGACGCATGATCTGAGCCTGATGGATCAATACGAAGCCGCGCGGCGTCTCGTGCTCGCGGACGGCCGTCTGCACATCTTCGAGTGAGGAAGATGTCTTTGCTGTCTTTCGCCAGCGAAATCCTTGCGCGCGCCAGAGGGTTGCGCCCGTCGGAGCCGGCGGGCGAGGAGGAAGGGCCCGCCCTCCCCTCGCCGCTCGTGCCGACGGATTCGGTCGCCGGGCGATCGCTTGTGATCGTCATCGCAATCATGACGTTTCTGGCCGCGCTCGCCGCCGCCGCCGCGCTGCTCGTCTCGCAGGCGAGCGTCGAGTGGCGCGCCGAGGCGTCCAGCGAGGCGAGCGTTCAATTGCGGCCCACGCCCGGCCGCGACATGGAGGCGGATCTCAACAAGGCCGCCGAGATCCTTCAGAAGGCGCCCGGCGTGCGCGAGGCGCAGATCTACTCCAAGGCCGAGTCCGAGCAGCTTCTGGCGCCCTGGCTCGGGCAGGGACTCGATCTTTCCGAGCTGTCGACGCCGCGCATGATCGTGGTGAAGCTCGATCCCAAGCGCCGCCCGGATCTCCCTGCCTTGCGCGCGGAGCTAGCGCAGGCGACGCCCAACGCCGTGCTCGACGACCATCATATCTTCCTCGAGCGGCTCGGCGACATGGCTCGGGCCGCGGTGGCCGTGTCGGCGATGATTTTCGTCCTCATCGTCGGCGCGATGGGGATCGCCGTAGCCTCCGCGACGCGCGCCGCTGTCGCGACCAACCGCGAGATTGTCGAGGTTCTGCACATCGTCGGGGCCGCCGACGCGTTCATCGCCCGCGAATTCCAGCGCCGCTTCCTGGCGCTGGGCATGCGCGGCGCATTGATCGGCGGCGGCGCGGCGATCGGCTTTCTCTTCCTGGCGCAGGTGCTGACCCGAAGCTGGCGCACGACAGCGGGCGGCGAGCAGATGGAGGCGATGTTCGGCGATTTCTCGATCGGACCCGAGGGCTTCGTCGTGATCCTTCTGCTCGCGAGCGGCATCGCGCTCCTGACGGGCTATCTCTCGCAGGCGATTGTTTTCCGACATCTGAGGCGGCTCGGATGAGACGCTCCGTCGTGATCGCCGCCTTATGACCATATATCTGTCGAGAAATCGCGCCCTGGCGCGACAATGGCTGAGATTCCGGAGGGGCGGCAAGGTGACGGCGGACGGCGCGGTGAAAGCCAGTTTCGGGCGCGCCGTCGTTCGGACCGCGCTTGGCGTCGTCGGCGGCTGCCTTTTCCTCTTCGTCGCCGGCTTTGTCTGGTTCGCGCTGTCGCTCGCCCGCGTCGAGCCGCGCCTGACCATTAAGGCCGAAGGAGTCGTCGTCTTCACCGGCGGGTCGGACCGCGTGCTCGAAGCCGCCGGCCTGTTCGCCCACGGGCAAGGCAAGCGGATGCTGATCACCGGGGTCAATCGGGCCACGCGCAGCTCGGAGCTCGCCAGACTCCTTCCCCTTCCCCGCGACCTCTTCAATTGTTGCGTCGATCTTGGCTATCAGGCCCTCGACACCATCGGCAACGCGCGGGAGACGCGCGAATGGGCGCAGGTGCACAACATCTCGCGCTCGCTCATCGTCGTGACGTCGAATTACCATATGCCGCGCGCGCTGGCGGAGCTGTCCGCGGAGCTCCCCGACGTCAAGCTCTACCCCTTCCCCGTCGTGAGCGAGCATGTCGACGTGTCGGACTGGGCGACCAATTTGAGGGTGATGCGGCTCGTCGGGGGCGAATATTTGAAATATCTCGGCGCGCTGCTGCGCATCGCCCTCCGCGAGGATGAAAGCGCCCTCGACCGCGCGAAATTGCGCGCGAGCGAGACGGCCTTGGAATGACGCCTTGTTAAGGCCGTCGCCGCTGGCGTAAAAGGCGCGCGAAACCTCCTCAAAAATGCGCCGCCCATGACCTTCCTGCGTTCGCTCCTCTTCCAGATCCTGTTCTTTTCGACAATGGTCATCCTGCAGATCGTCTGGCTGCCGGGTTTGCTCATGCGCCGGCAGGTCTCGCAGGAACTGGGCCGCACCTGGGGCCGGCTCTCGCTCTGGCTGCTCGACAAGATTTGCGGAACGAAGGTCGAGTTCCGGGGGCTCGCGAACATCCCGAAGGGCGCCGTCATCGTCGCGGCGAAGCATCAGTCCATCTGGGACACATTCGCCCTGCCGACGAAATTCCCCGACTTCAGCTACATTCTCAAACACGAACTGGTCTGGATTCCGTTTTTCGGCTGGTATCTGCTCGCGGCGGAACAGATCGGCATCGACCGCGCCAAGGGCGGCAAGCTGCTGCCGCAGCTCATCGAAAAGTCGAAAAAGATCTTCGCGGAAGGCCGCCAGCTTTTCATTTTCCCGGAGGGAACGCGCCGCCCGGCCGGCGCGCCGCCAGCCTACAAGGTCGGCGTCGCGCATCTTTATTCCGCGGCCAACGTTCCGGTGCTGCCGGTCGCGCTCAATGCGGGCCTTTTCTGGCCGCGGCGCTCCTTCCTGATCCGTCCGGGCACGATCGTGATGGAGTTTCTGCCGGTCATCCTTCCGGGGCTGCCGACGCGGGAATTCTTCGAAAAGCTGCAGACGGAAATCGAGACGGCTTCCGACCGGCTGATCGCCGAGGCCGTCGCCAAAGACCCTGACCTCGCGGCGATCGTCGCGGAGAACCGGGTGAAGGCGATCGCGAAGGACAAGGAAAAAGCGGAGAAGAAGACCGCGCGGGCGAGACGCGAGGAGGCGTGAGGCGCTTAATGCGCCTCGGGTTCGAGCTTCAAATGCTGCTCGACCCTGCGCGGGCGTCCTTCCATATCGCTTATCAGAACGCCATGGCCGACGACCGTCGTGTGATATTCCACGACGGCCCGGCGCAGGCCCACGATCTGGTCGCTCAAGTCCTTGCGGGTGCGGTCGATCTTGGCGTCGAGCGTGGCGAGGTCCGAGGCGACGTCGGCGCGGAGGGAGTGAAGCTCCGATCGAAGTTCATCCTTCGTCACCATCACGCCTTTGATCGACGCGATGCCGGACCGCATCTCAGCCATTTCCGCACGCATTTCGCGAAGCAGATGGAGGACCAAATTTTCCGTTTCGCCGCTCAAACAACGCCTCGTGAGCCCGATTTAACCGGACGCATTGTCTCCCGCCTGCTCCGCCCGCGCAATATCCACTTTGCGCAAAGCTACATTCCGGCCGCCCCCGTCAGCGTCGCCCGCTCGTAAAGCGGATATTCCGCCTCCACGATATACGGCCCGCCGCCCACCGAATCCCGGGACGAATAAAGCACGAAGCGATCCGCGGTGAAGCGCAGCGGCGGGAAATAGCCGCGCGCGCCGAGATAGGCGGCGACGGAGGCGGAATTCGAGCCGCGCAGCCGGGCCAGCGTCACATGCGGCGCGAATTTGCGAGGCTCCGGCGGGGCGCCGAGGCGGCGCATCAGCCGTTCCTGCTCCGCCTGCATCTCGAGAAGCGCCGGGTTGGGCCGCACGCGCGCGACGATGGCGCGCGGCTTGTCGCCGCCGAAGGAGTCGAGCTGATCGATCGTCAGCTCGATCTCCGGCCGCTCGATGAAGGAGAGCGCATTGGCGGCGTCGCGCGCAAAGGCGTCGTCCACGTCGCCGAGAAACCTCAGGGTGATGTGATAGTTTTCGACGTCGATCCAGCGCGCGCCGGAGACGCCGCCCCGCAGCCGCGAGAGGCTGTCGGCAATGTGGGGAGGAACTTCCAGGGCCGTGAACAGTCTAGGCATTTGCTCCTCCTTTTCCCCGCAAACGCCGCGCCCTAGTGGGAGCGCGACTCCTTCGTCGCGCCCGTCGACGCGAGAGCCTTTTCCACATAGGGAGCTATTTTATCGGCAATCTTTCGCACGCCCGCGGCGTTGGGATGCACGCCGTCTCCGATCAGGAGCGTGGGGTCGCCCCAAACGCCCTCCATAAAGAAAGGAACCATCGTCACTCCAAATTTGGTGGCGAGGTCGGGATAGATCGAATCGAATTCCTCGCGGTAAGCTTGCCCCCAATTGTTGCTGGAGACCATGGCCGCAAGGACGACATTCACGCCTTTCGACTGAAAAGTTGCGATCATCCTGGCGAGATTGGACCGGGCGTCCTTGGGCGACATCCCGTTGAGCATGTCGTTCGCGCCCAGCTCCAGGATCGCCACCTCCACCGGTCCGGCCGCAAGCGCGTAATCAAGCCGGTCCACGCCCATGGCGGTCGTGTCGCCGGAAACGCCCGCGTTGATGACCTCCACGTCATGCCCCCGCGCTTTCAACAGCTTTTCAAGCTGCACGGGCAGGGTCTCGTCCGCAGGGAGTCCCGGCCCGGCCGTCAGACTGTCGCCATATGCGAGGATGCGCTTCGGCGCCGCCTCTGCGCCGCCGTAAAAGAGGGCCATCGAAACCGCCAGGATTTGAAGCCCGCGCCCGAACAGGCGATATAACGAGCAACTCACAAGCGTCTGATTGGGCGCATCGTTCAAGGAAAGCTTCTCCGTGCAACCGGTCATTCAACTTGCGGACGTCGATCTCACGCTGGGCGAAGGCGCCGCGCGAGTCCATGTCCTCAAGAGCGTCAGCTTGAGCATATCCTCTGGCGAAACCGTTAGTCTCCTCGGTCCCTCGGGCTCGGGCAAGTCGACGCTGCTCATGACCCTCGCCGGACTGGAGCGGCCCGATTTCGGCTCCGTCAAAATCGACGGAAGCGACCTTGGCGCGCTCTCCGAAGACGCGCTGGCGCGGTTCCGTGGAGAAAAAATAGGCGTTGTCTTCCAGTCTTTCCAGCTTATTCCGACGATGACGGCGCTCGAAAACGTCGCCGTGCCGCTGGAGCTTGGCGGGAAACCGGACGCTTTCGACGTCGCGGCGGCGGAGCTCGAGGCGGTGGGCCTCACCGCCCGCCTTTCCCATTACCCCGCCCAGCTCTCGGGCGGCGAGCAACAGCGCGTGGCGCTGGCGCGCGCGCTCGCGCCGGACCCGCTGATCCTCGCCGCCGACGAGCCGACCGGCAATCTCGACTCGGAGACGGGCGCCGCCGTCATCGATCTCATTTTCGCCCAGCAGAAGCGTCGCGGCGCGACTTTGGTGCTCGTCACCCACGATCCCGGTCTCGCCGCGAAGTGCGGGCGCCGGGTGCGGCTGCGGTCGGGGCGGATCGAGGCGGATGAAAGCTGATGCGCCCCGCCCGTTTCAACCGCCTGCCCTTCGGCCTGCGTTTCGCGCTGCGCGACCTCCTCGGAGATCCGCGCGGCTTCGGCGTCTTCATCGCCTGCATCGTCATCGGCGTCGCGGCGATTTCCGGCGTTTCGGGCCTGTCTCGCTCGCTGGCGGAAGGCCTCGCCCGCGAGGGACGCACGATCCTCGGCGGCGACGCCTCCTTCAGCCTCGTGGCGCGGGAATTTTCGTCCAAGCAGCGCGCCTTCTTCGAGACGCGGGGGCGCCTCTCCGAAATCTCGCTGATGCGCGCCATGGCGCGGCGCGACGACGGCGAAGCGGCGATGGTGGAGATCAAGGCCGTTGAACCCGCGACCTACCCCGCCTTCGGCGCCGCGACGCTCGACCCCGCCCTTTCCCTCGCCGAGGCGCTTTCGGAGAAGGGCGGCGTCGCAGGGGTCGCCGTCGATCCCATCCTGCTCGCGCGGCTCGGCGCCAGACTCGGAGACACGCTGCTCATCGGCAATGCGCGCGTGCAGTTGCGCGCCAGGCTCATGAGCGAGCCCGACAAGCTCGCCGGCGGCGTCGCCTTCGGCCCGCGCGTGATGATGACCCGCGCGGCGCTGCGGGCCACAGGCCTCGTCACGCCGGGCACGGTCGTGCGCAACGCCATTCGGATCACGCTCAAGGCGGACGGCGAGGACGAAGACGTGAAGGCCTTCGTGAAGGCCGCCGACGAGGCCTTTCCGCAGGCGGGCTGGGAGGCGCGCACGCGCGACGCCGTCTCTCCGCAATTTTCGCGCAATCTCGACCGCTTTGCGCAATTGCTCACCCTCGTCGCGCTCACCGCGCTCGTCGCGGGCGGGGCTGGCGTCGCCAACGCCGTGCAGGGTTTCGTTGAGCGCAAGCGCGCGCAATTCGCGGTGCTGAAAGCCCTCGGCGCCACAGGATCGCGGGTCTTTGCGATCGCGCTCGCGCAAGTCATGGCCGCGGCGTCTTTCGCCATACTGCTCGGGCTCGCCGTCGGCGCGCTCATCCCCTGGGCCGCGGCGGGCGTTCTGCGCGAAGCGGCCGAACTCCCCGTTTCCGCCGCGCTCGACGCGCGCGGCTCGCTCTTCGGCGCGCTCTACGGTTTGCTCGTCACGCTCATTTTCGCGCTCGTCCCGCTGGGACGCGCGCATGAAGTCCCGGTCGCGGCGCTTCTGCGCGACGATACGCGCAGCGTCAAGCTCACCCGCTACCGCGCCGCCGCCTGGATCGCGACTCTCGTCCTCGCGGCGCTGGTGATGGCGTCGTCCTCCGATCTCAAGCTCGGCGCCGCCTATGTCGGCGCTGCGACCGTCGCCTTCGGCGCGTTGCGCGCGGCGGCCTGGGTCACCATGCGCGCCGCGCGCGCCCTGCCCCGTCCGCGCGACGCGCGGCTGCGGCTTGCGCTCGCCAATATCTGGCGGCCCAAAAGCCTCACCCCCGCGCTGGTCGTCTCCATCGGCCTCACACAAACCTTGCTCATCGCGCTCGCGCTGGTCGAAGGGTCGATCCACAACGAGCTTTCGCGCGCCGACGCCGGGGAAATCCCAAGTTTCTTTTTCATCGACACGCCCAAGTCGCAGGCGCAGGCCTTCAACGCCTTCCTTGTCGAAAACGCCCCTGGCGCGCGGATCGAGCATGTGCCGATGATGCGCGGCCGCATGATCGCGGTGAAAGGCGTTCCGGTCGGAAAGGTGTCCATTGCCGACGACCAGAAATGGGCTTTTGAAGGAGACCGCGGAATAACTTTCTCGGCCACGCTCCCCGCCAATTCCGGGCTTGCGGAGGGCCGATGGTGGCCGGCCGATTATGACGGCCCGCCGCTCGTCTCGCTCGAACAGAAAGTCGCCGAAGGGATCGGCGTCGCTGTTGGCGACGAGATCAAGGTCAATGTGCTCGGCCGCGAGTTGACGGCGAAAGTCGCCAACCTGCGCAAGGTCGACTGGCGCAGCTATGCGATCAATTTCATCATGGTCTTCTCGCCCAACGTCTTCCGCGGCGCGCCCTATACGGAATTGTTCACCGTCGCCTACGGCGCGCCGACCGCCGAGGCGCGCGACGCCATGGACGCCCGCCTCTCCCGTGAGACCGCGAAGCGATTTCCGATGGTCGTCTCCGTGCGCGTCAAGGAGGCGCTCGCCGCAGTCGACAAGATCGCGGGCCAGCTCGCGCTCGCCGCCCGCGCCGCGTCCGGCCTCGCCATCGTCACCGCCATCCTTGCGCTCGCAAGCGCTGTGGCGAGCGGCCAGCGCGCGAGGTTGCATGACGCGGTCGTGCTCAAGACGCTGGGGGCGACGCGCCGCTGGCTTGCGATTGCCTATGGGTTGGAATTCGGGCTCGCCGGCGTCGTCGCCTCTCTCATCGCCCTGGCCGCCGGCGCCGGGGCGGCCTATGCGATGGTCGCTCTGGTAATGAAGATCGACTTCGCCTTTCCCTTGCAGACCGTGGCGGCGACGACGCTCGCGACGTTGCTCCTTACGATCGGCCTCGGGCTCGCAGGCACATGGCGCGTGCTATCCCGGCGGCCGGGACCCGAGTTACGGGAATTGTAAGGCTCAGGCGTCCGCCAGACGAAATTTGAACCCAGGGACGGCGGCGCAGGCGAGAATCTCCTGCGATCCCTTTCGCGTCAAGCTGGCCCAGCCGCGTTCGCTCGGGCCCGTATGAATGAACGCTACGCGCTCATTGGCGTCGACAACCCAGTATTCCCGCACGCCATGGCGCGCATAGATTTTCGCCTTGAGGTCGAGGTCGTAGGCAAGGCTCGACGCCGCGACTTCGATGGCCAGAAGAACATCCGGGCCGCGAACCTCCTGCGTTTCCAGGCTCCTGGAATAGACTGAAAGATCTGGCTCGACGAACGTGCTCGGAGACAGAAAAAGAGAACTCTCAAACCCGATCCTTAAATTCGAGGGACACGCCTTCGAAAGAGCCATGCCAAGTTCGGACTTCATGCGCTCGTGCGCGGAATATTTCGGCCTCATGGGGACAATTTCCCCCTCGATCAGCTCGAAATTCTCTTCTTCGGAAATGATGCCGGCGTCCTGCATAGCGATAATCTCGTCGACCGTGAAGGCGCGGCGATCATAGCCCTCGGCGGCTTTGGTCGTTGCAGAAGGCATGGGCGGCTCCTTGCTTGAAATATTAGCACGGCGGCCGCCCTTGCGCGAGGATTCGGCCCCTCAGCTTTCCGCGTTCTGTCGGTCGAGGGCGTTCGCCGTTTGGTTGAGCCCCTTCACCTCGAAATCCACCTTCCCCTCGACAATGTCGCCATCCGCCGACAACACTCGATAGCAGACGCGATAAGTCCCTGGCTGCAACGCCGGCGCCGGCATCGTCATTTGGCGGGAGGCGGCCTCCTGAGTCGTCTCCGCCACGATGGCGCCGCGCGCGTCGACGAGCTTCACCGTGGAGAACAGCGCATCGGCCTTGCCGGAGAAGGTGAGCTTAATGTGTGCGAGCGGGTGCATGACCTCCTGTTTCTTCGCGGGAACGGAATCGACGAGAAAAACATGCGCTTGAGCCGGGGCGTGGGCCGCCGCCAGTCCAAGCGCGAAAAGGGCGCATTTCAGCAGCAGTTTCATGGCGTTTCTCCTGCATGGCCGCTGCGCTCGGCCGCGGCCGCTTCGTAAGTCAAACGCGGGATGAACGCCGTACGTTCGCGGCCCAGTTTTGAATATTTCTAAGACGCCATGGCGGCCAATGCAGCCAAGGCGGCCAGGGCGATGCGGCGCCTCGCCCTTGCCCTTCCGCCCGCGGCGGATTAAAAGCCGAACGCGCCGCCGGCCGAGAGGTCGTTTCGGCGCTTTTCGGCTTGACCGCGCGCCATTGCGGATGAGCCGCGACCAACCGGAAGCGACTGTGCCGGACAAAAGCGTCTTCTCGCCGCAGAATATCGGCGTTTCGATCCTCGGCGGCTTCGCCGCCGCGGCGATCGCCGCTGTCGTGGCGCGCGGCGGCCTGGGCGGGCTGCTCTTCGCGCATCTCGCGCCGCTGCCGCTCGCAATTGTGGCGCTTGGCTTCGGCGTGGTGCATGGCGCGACCGCCGCGATCGTCGCGACGCTGCTGCTTTCTTTTCTCGCTCATCCGGCGGTCGGCATGGGCTACGCCCTGCTCCTGGCTCTCCCGGCCTGGCTCGCCGCCTACGCCGCCTCGGGCGCGCCGCGCGACCGCCGCGACCTCATCCGGTCGAACGTCTCGAGCTGGGCCTGCCTCGCCGCCGCCGCCGCGCTGGCTCTCGCCGTCATTCTCTGGCTGATCGTCGCCACTTTCAGCTACGGCTCGCTCGACGAGGCCCTGAACCCCATCCGCGCCCGTGCTTTCCTGATTCTCGACGCCATGCATCGGAACAAGGAGTTGCCCGAGGCGATGAACCCGACGGAATTGTCCGGGCAGGTCGCGCGAGCCGTCCCGGCCTTCCTCGCGGGCTACGCCCTCATTATCCACATCGCCAATCTCTGGTTGGGCGCCTTTATCGCCCGCGCCTCGGGGCTGCTCGCCCGCCCGTGGCCCGATATCGCCATGGACTACCGCCTGCCGCGCGCGGCGGCCGGCGTGTTCGCCTCCGGCCTTGCGCTCAGCATCTTCGCCGGACCGTCCGGCGCGATCGGCTTCGTGATCGTCTCGACCTTTGGCGCGCTGCTGATGCTTCAGGGCCTCGCGGTCGTCCATGTCTTCGTGCGAGGCTCGAAATCGAGCGCGCTCGTGCTCTCCATTCTCTATTTCATGCTCGGCTTCCTTGGGTGGCCGATCGTGCCTCTCGCCGTGCTCGGCGGCGCCGACACAATCTTCAACTATCGCGACCGCAAGGCCGCGGCGCCTCCCCAGCCGCAAAAACCGGCGGAATCGGATTGACTTCTGCAGGAATTTCCTGACAAAGGCGCCAACTCTCGGAGAATAAGAAAAATGGAAGTCATTCTGCTCGAACGCGTGGCCAAGCTCGGCCAGATGGGCGAAACGGTCAAGGTTCGCGACGGCTACGCCCGCAATTTCCTTCTTGCCCGCGGTAAGGCGCTGCGCGCGACGGAAACGAACAAGAAGCACTTCGAGACCCAGCGCGCCCAGATCGAGGCCCGTAATCTCGAGGCCAAGAAGGAGGCTGAAGCCGTCGCCGAGAAGCTTGACGGCCAGACCTTCGTCATCATCCGCCAGGCGGGCGAGAGCGGCCATTTGTACGGCTCGGTCGCCACGCGCGACATCGCCGACGCGGCGACGGCCGGCGGCTTCTCGCTGAACCGCAACCAGATTGTTCTGACCCATCCGATCAAGGCGCTGGGCCTGCACGCCGTGCCGGTGCATCTGCATCCCGAGGTCGACGTCAAGATCACGGTCAACGTCGCCCGTTCGGAAGAGGAAGCCGAACGTCAGGCGCGCGGCGAGTCGGTGCTCGCCCGCGAAGAGACCTCGATGGACGATCTCGGCCTCGAGGTCGGCGCCGCGCTGGCCGAGGCCGGCGACGTCGAACTCTGAGAGCGCTCGCGCCTCTCTGGATTTTCGGCCCGGCGGTCGCAAGATCGCCGGATTTTTGCCGCCGCGCCCTTGGGCGTGATGTCGCTTCAGCCGTAATCGCGAGCTGGCGGCGAAGCAATCCGGAGCCGCACTACGGCTTCGCCGGCTGAGTGATTCGGCAACAGGCAAGCGCCCTGCGCAAGCGCCAGTTGACGTTGTGAATAAGACTCGCAACTGCGGTTCCGGAAACCTTCCCTTAAGAGTCAAGGCTGGCGCCCTGCCGGCCTTCATGCGAAGGTTGGCGCATATCCGGACGGCTTCCGCGTCGCGTGTTTTGAAAGCCCCCGCGTTTCATTCGCAATAACGAGACCCGATGCCTCCAATCGAACAGTTGGCGGGCCGGCGCGCCTTTCAGGTCGCGCAGCCCGAGACGCCCGCCTATCGGACGCCCCCGCACAATATCGAGGCCGAACAGGCGCTGCTGGGCGCCATTCTCGTCAATAACGACGCTTTCGACCGCGTCTCCGACTTCCTCAAGCCGGAGTATTTCTCCGAAGATCTGCATCGCCGCATTTTTGAGACCGCGAGCCAGCTCATCCGCGCGGGCAAGCTCGCAACCGTGGTCACGCTCAAAACCTTTCTTGCGGACATCGAGCTGCCGGCGGGCGTGACGATCCAGGCCTATCTCGCGCGTCTCGCCGCCGAGGCGACGACGATCATCAACGCCGAGGATTACGGCCGCATCGTCCACGACCTCGCGGTCCGGCGCGATCTCATCAATATCGGCGAGGGCATCGTCAACACGGCCTACGACTCGCCGGTCGACGCCAGCCCCCGCGCGCAGATCGAGGAGGCCGAGCGCAAACTCTACTCGATTGCGGAGACGGGTCGTTACGAGGGCGGCTTCCAGAAATTCTCGGACGCGCTCACCGTCGCCATCGACATGGCGTCCAGCGCATACATGCGCGACGGCCATCTTTCCGGCATTGCGACGGGACTCATTGATCTCGACGAGAAAATGGGCGGCCTGCAGAAGTCCGATCTCGTCATCCTCGCGGGTCGCCCCGGCATGGGCAAGACGGCGCTGGCGACCAACATCGCCTTCAACATCGCCAAGGCCTATCAGTACGAAGTCGAACCCGACGGCTCGCATAAGACGATCAATGGCGGCATCGTAGGCTTCTTCTCGCTCGAAATGTCCGCCGAGCAGTTGGCGACCCGCGTCATCGCCGAACAATCCGGCGTGCCGAGCTACAAGATCCGTCGCGGCGATCTAGGCCAGGACGATTTCGAGCGCATCGTGCAGGCCTCGCGCGAGATGCAGAGCATCCCGTTCTACATCGACCAGAGCGGCGGCATCTCCATCGCGCAGCTCACCGCGCGCGCGCGTCGGTTGAAGCGCCAGCGCGGTCTCGATCTTCTCGTCGTCGACTATTTGCAATTGCTCGCGGGCTCCCGGTCGCGCGGCGACAATCGCGTGCAGGAGCTCACCGAGATCACCACGGGCCTCAAGGCGCTGGCGAAGGAATTGAACGTGCCCGTCATCGCGCTTTCGCAGCTCTCGCGTCAGGTCGAGGCGCGCGACGACAAGCGGCCGCAGCTCTCGGACCTGCGCGAATCCGGCTCCATCGAGCAGGACGCCGACGTGGTGCTCTTCGTCTATCGCGAGGAATATTATCTAAAGAACAAGGAGCCGCGCGAAGGCACCGAGGAACACATCAACTGGCAGGCCGAGATGGAGCGCGCGCATGGCCGCGCCGAAGCGATCATCGGCAAGCAGCGCCATGGTCCGACCGGCACGGTCCCGCTCGCCTTCGAAGCGGAGGTGACGCGCTTCTCCAATCTCGCGGACGAGGACAAGCTGCCGGCCCCGCGGTGACGCTGAACGTCCATGATCGCCATGGCGCCGCTTTACTGCGAGCTGACAACAACCAGCGCTAACGCCCTTCATGCTTCGAGACGCCTGCTTTGCAGGCTCCTCAGCATGAGGGGCTTCTTTTTTCAGCGCTAAACGCCAAGACCTCCTGAGGAGAGGCCGCCCCCCAGGAGGTTTGTCAACCAAGCCTCGCCGCTTGCGGCGAGGCTTCCTTTTTGGCGGTTAATCCCGCGCCGCCACGGTCCAAGCCTGTTTCGAGCGGTCGAAGCGGAACCCCGGCGCCGAGCGGAGCTGATCCTTGTTGGCGTTCATCGTCAGCCACCAGCGATTCTCGCGCTGCGACGGCTGCACGGCGTCGAAAGCCACGGCCACGTCCTTCTCGCCCATGCCAAGGAAGCCGCCGACGGAGACGATCACCGCCTGCACCTTGCCCTCGCGGTCGAGCAGCATGTCCTTGATCTCGCCGATCTTGTTGTCCTGCGGATCATAGACGTTCTGATCGTACCAGTTGGAGACGGCGGTCGCGTGCTGCGGCAGCGTCGTCATCATCTGCGCCGTGGCGCCGGCCATGCCGCCGGTCGACTCGCGCGGGCTCAGCGTCTGCGCGCCCGACCTGCCGCCCATCGCGCCCGTCCCGCGCTCCGAGCCCGTTCCCATGGTGGACCCGGCCGGCCCGCCGGAAGTCCCTCCGCCGGTCGCCTGCGCATACACGACGCCCGCTCCTGCCGTGGCCAGCGCAGCCGCGAACACAATCGCTTTCAACATGTCTGTTACTCCGTCGTCGCAAGCGCGCTTTCCGAGCGCGCGGGATCACGCGCCCGTTCGGAAAATCGCGCTTTTCGAGGCTTGAGTGCGTACGTGAACCAGACCTGCTTCACGTCCCCATACAACAGACGGCCCGGGGCGTTGTTCCTACCTTGGCGGGTGGCGAAGCGACCGAGTCGGCGCCTCGGCTCTGGATTGCGTCGCTTGGCTCGCAATGACAGCGGCGTTAACGCGGCAACGCCGCCCAGTAATCGAGGTCGAGCAGCACCGCCGGGTCCGGCTTGCCGTCGGCTCCGGTAAGCGGGAATTCGGCGCAGGGCTTGTCCTTCGTCGCGACGAGGCGCAGGCGAAGCGCGCCGATGTCGCTGCGGCCAGGGATCTCGGCCTTATCCAGCACTTCCGACCACGCGAAGATGGTGCCGCCGGAGAAGAGCGGATTGACGTGCCTGCCGCCATTCACAGCCGAGATGTGGAAGACGTTTTCGAGGCCGTTGAAGGACAGCGCGCGCGCCATGGAGATCACATGGCCGCCATAGATGATGCGCTTTCCGAAGCGGCCCTGCGACTCGTAATACTGGTTGAAATGCACCTTTGAATTGTTCTGGTAGAGACGCGTGGCGAGCATGTGCTCGGCCTCCTCCACCGTCATGCCGTCGATATGGTCGATCTTCTCGCCCACCTCGTAATCGCCCCAGAAGAAGGGCGAGCCTGCGAGCGCCTTGTCATAGGCGGCGACATTGAGTTTCGGCACGGCCTGGCCCAGCTCCGACGGCGACACGGCCTTTGGCAGATCCGGCACGACGGCGGGGCCGACAGGCGCGTCCTTGTCGCGCTTTTTCACCATCACCCAGCGGGCGTAGGAGAGGATCGTCTCGCTGCGCTGGTTCCTGCCGGTCGTGCGCACATAGACGACGCCAGTCTCCTTGTTGGAGTTCTCCTTGAGGCCGATGACTTCCGAGACCGCGTCGAGCGTGTCGCCCGGATAGACGGGAACGAGGAACTTGAAATCCGCATAGCCGAGATTGGCGATGGCGTTCAGCGACACGTCCGGGACGGTCTTGCCGAGCACGAGATGAAACACGAGCATGTCGTCGATCGGCGCTTCCCTGTAGCCGATGGCCTGGGCGAAGGCCTTGGAGGACTGCACGGCGAAGCGCGGCAGGTAGAGCGCGGTGTAGAGCGCGACCTCGCCGACGGTGACGGTGCGCGGCGCGGCGTGGCGCAGCAACTGGCCGATCTGGAAATCCTCGAAGAAATTGCCGACGTTGATTTTCGACTTGCTCATTTCTTTAGCCGTTGTTGGGCGCCAGCCTGACCAGCGCGTCGATGGTGGTCGCGGGGTCGCCCGCGATGAAAAGCTTCTTCACGCGGCTCGTCTCGCCGGAGCGAATCGTCACCGACTTTTTCGGCGCGGCGAGCGCTTTTGCGATCAATTCGATCAGCGCGGCGTTGGCGCGGCCGTCTTCGGGCGCGGCGCGCACCCGCGCCTTCAGCACCGTCTTGCCGTCGGCCATGGTCTCCACGCCGTCAATGGCGTCGCGCCCGCCCTTGGGCGTAAGGCGAAGCCAGAGCGTGACGCCGTCAATCCCGGCAGACCAGGGCGTCTCAGCCATAGACGAGGGTGCGGGAGATAATGTCGCGCAGAAACTGCAGGCCCAGCAGCAGAATCAGCGGCGAAATGTCGAGGCCGCCGACGGCGGGCAGGATCGAGCGGATCGGACGCAGCAGCGGCTCGGTCAGCGCGTCCACCGCGCGCCAGATCGTCTGCGCGGCTCGTGAGCGCGTGTTGAGCACGTCGAAGGCGACGAGCCACGACAGGATGACCGACACGATCACCACCCACCAGTAAAGGTCGATGACGGTGAGGAGCAGATTCACAACCGCGTAAGACATGTTTTCATCCCGCAAATGAAGGGCCGCGGCCTCTGTAGCCTCCCCGCCCCCGCGCGGCAACCTCTCGCGAAGCCGCAGGCTTGACGACGAATTTTTGCAACCGGGGACAAAGGGCGATTGACAGGGAAAGGTCCGACGTTTATCCACCCGCCTCGGAACGGGGCTGTAGCTCAGATGGGAGAGCGCTGCAATCGCACTGCAGAGGTCCGGGGTTCGAATCCCCGCAGCTCCACCAAGGCGAGCAAGCGCTTAGCCAAGCTCCTTTCATGCTAGGGCGCGCTCGAAGATCCTCCTCATCGCGATGCGCGCGAAGCCTCGTCGCATTGGCGCGGCCTATCCGCACTTCCCGCAACAGCGTTCCAACAAGCCCGACGGCTGCACCATCTCGCCTGTCGGCTTGCATGTCCCGACCGACAGGATAACGGCGGAGAAAACGAAAACGCCTAAAAGAAAATAGTTTCTGTCGCTCATCTTTAGAGCCTCGATGATTTGGAATTTCCGGGATAGCACGCAAAATCTCGCCTCCGCCCTTTAATGGTTCCTTGCTCGAATGCGAGAAACGCGCGGCGTCGGGCGGCCACGCGAAGAGGGGGTGAAGCATTCTCGCCGCAAGCGCGTCGAATTGCGGGAAATCTTGTTTGCAATGAAGGGTTGAACCGCGCGGCGCTCAGCGCTCGCGAAGCGAGCCCGCGCCGCCAGCCGCCAAATGCAAGCGTCGGAAGCGTCTCGCGCTTTCCAACGCCCGACGCGCGCGGACTGTCTCAGGGGCGCGCGACGCCGACGGGTTTCTTGGCGGAGACAGGGTTTGTCGCCGTGGCGAGGTCGCCCTCCGCGCCCTCGCTTGGAAAAATCCGTGCGACGACCGCCTTGCCCCGATAGGCGACCGGCGCCGGCAAGGGGACGTAGCCCATGTCGAGCGCGATTCTTTGCCCCTCGCCGAGGATGTAATCGACGAAGGCGTTCACGAGCCGCAGCTTGTCGCCCGGGTAATCCCAGCGGAGAATCAACCAGCTATATGAGACGATGGGATAGGCCCCCGCCCCCGACGGATCGAGGATCGAGGCCTTCAAGTCCTGAAGCCCGAGATAAGTGGAATGATTGATGGCCGCCGCGCCCGCCTCCGGCGAGGGCGAGACATATGCGCCGTCCCTGTTCTCGACTGTCGCGACCGCGAGCCCGATTCGCTTGGCGTAGCCATATTCGACATAGCCGATCGCGCCCTCCTGGCGCTTGATCTGCGCGGCGACGCCTTCATTGCCTTTCGCCAGCGTCACGAAGTCGGGCCAGTTCGGCTTCTTGCCGACGCCGGCCCCGCCTTCCGCCCAGGAGGGGCTGATCGCGGCGAGATGGCTTGTGAAGGCGAAAGTCGTCCCGCTGGAATCGAGACGGGCGGCGACGGCTATGTCTTGCCGCGGCAGATGCGCGCCCGGATTGGCGGCCGCTATGCGCGGATCGTCCCAGCGCCGAATTTTGCCGAGGAAGATGTCGGCGTAAACGCTGCGCGGCAGCTTCAGCCGCGGACCGGCTCCCGGCAGATTATAGGCAATCGCGATCATGCCGGCCGTGACCGGGAATTGCGCGCCGAGGGTGGCGGCGCGTTCGTCGCCTGTCGCGGGCGCGGCGACGTCGCTTGCGGCGAAGTCCAGTTCGCCCTCGGTAAAGCGCGCGATCCCTTCGCCCGAACCGACCGGCTCGTAATTGATCGACGCGTCCGAATGGCCTTTCTGGAAGCGCTCGATCCAGGCTTTGTAGAGCGGCGCGGGGAAAGTGGCGCCCGCGCCGCGCAACTCGACGGCGTCGGCCGGCGCGGCCCTGAAGGTGAATGTCAAAGACAGCATTGCGCAAACGATGAGGCTTGCGCCCTTTCCTGCGCGGATTTTCAAAACCGCCATGTCGCTGTCCCGGGAACGCCCTGCCCGTCTTCGCAAAAACCCGTTAACGGGATGCAAGCGGACCGTTCGAAAATCTATGCGGGACCGTCATGAAGCTATTGCGACACGCCGCCGCTTCTCCATAGCGGGCGGTGAAATGGAAAGGCCCCGCATGACGGCAGGTCACGCAGGGTCGTTTCGCGCAGAAGGGGCTATTTGCCCATAACCACCGCCATCGCGTCCTTGATGTCCTCGACCGTGACGAAGCCTTTGGCTCCCTTGTCGATCTTGGCGAAGTTCGCGGAGACGCGGGGCATGCCGGCCTTCGCTTCCTCGGGGGTGAGCTTGCCGTCGCCGTCCTTGTCGGCGGCGGCGAATTTGGATTCCATCGCGGCGATCTGCGCGGCCGACTGAGCTTGCGCGGCCGTGACGGCGAACGTCGCGGCGGCGACCATGGCGGCCCCGATCAATCGTTTCATCATCCCTTCGTCCCCTCCCGGCGCGCCCTAGCGTAAGGCAAGGCTATCGCGCTCTTTGCTTTTTTTGCGGGCGCAGTCTTGCCTAAACGCAGGCTTGCGTCAAAGGGAGCAATTGCCCCAAATGAGGATGCGATGGATCTGACGGAACCGCATTGGCCCGCTCGCGCCGATCTCAACATCCGGTTGCAGCAAGTCTCCTCCATGATCGAGGCCGCGGGCGTCGCCGTCATTGTCGCCGCGGTCGTCGTCGCGACGCTCGCCTTTCTCCATGGCGGCCTGCGGACGGGCGACTGGCAGCTCGCATTGCGCCGCTATCGCGCCAATCTCGGACGCGGAATTCTCCTCGGTCTGGAACTGCTCGTCGCAGCCGACATCATCGGGACGGTGGCGGTCACGCCGTCGCTGGAGAGCCTCGCCGCGCTCGGCCTGATCGTCCTGATTCGCACCTTTTTGAGCTTCTCGCTCGAAGTCGAGATCGAAGGCCGATGGCCCTGGCGGCGTCAGGAAGCCGAAAGCGCCGGGTCGAAACAATCCGGGCGCGGCTGTAAACAGCAAGGATTTCCTTGACTGAACGCGCTTTGCGGCGGCGCGGCGGGAGGCGACAAATTCAACATTCTCGCGATCGGCGTCGTCTCAGAATTGCTACGATCCGACAATACCCGTATTTGGATGCAGGCTTAACACGCCTAGGCACGAGCATAGCAATTTTGTGGAGGAACGCATCGGATGGCGCGTGTTTTATCGACCATTGTGACGGCTCTCGTCGCGGGCGCGATCGGCTTCGGCCTTGGCGTCTATGCGGCGCCGAGCGAAGGCGTCGCCTCCCTGAGGGCGGCGATCCAGAAATTGATGGCGCCGAAGACGGAAGCGCCGGCCCCGGCCCCTGAGCCTTCGGCCGAGCCCGCCGCCGAGCCGGAAGCGCCGAAGGAGCCCGACTCCGCCGCCGCCCCGCCGCCGGCCGAGTCGGCCCCCGCCGAAACGCCCGCCGTCAGCGAAGCGCCTGCGGCGCCTCCGCCGGCTGAACCCGCGCCCGCCGCAGCCGAGGCTCCCGTCGCCCCGCCGGCCGCGGAGCCTGCGGCTCCGCTCCCGGGCGCGCCGCCCGCAGCCGAAGCCGCTCCGCCCGCGCCGGAAGCCGCAGCGGCCGCCGCGAAACCGAAGCCCAAACCGAAGCCGAAGTCCAAGCCGAAGCCGAAGGCCAAGGCGGCGGCTCCGGAGGCCGGCGCCCCGGCGGAAGAGCCGGCGGCTCAATAAAACCGCATTCTGCGATCGACGCCCGAAATCACGCTGCGTTTAGGCAGAACGGCCTAGGCGTGGCGTGATTCGATTTCCAAGGGTCGATTCTGAAGGTTTAGAGCGCGCTCCATCGGGAAACCGGCTCCTACTCCATCACTTTTCGCTGCGCGCTTTCGCGCCGGCCGGTTTGTCTTTTGCTTAATGAGACTGCCTTTTTGGGCCTCGCCTCGCCGGCGCTGCGGCGGGCCCGCCGCCATCTGCCTAAATTCCAAGCAGGCGCTCTGCATTTGTTCTCATCTGCTTTTTCAAAGTTCTGTTATTGTTCATAATTCTCACATGCACAACCGGAGGCCGGTTTTGTCGATTTTCGATCCCTGCCTGCTGTATGGCTAAGCTTGCCCGGCGGCCGGGCGAGGGATAGAACAATAAGAGAACAAACAACCCTGCTTCCGCGCGCCGACCCATGCCAGCGCCCCGCTACGCCGAACTTGCGGCGACGACGAACTTCTCTTTCCTGCGTGGCGCGTCTCACCCGGAAGAGATGGCCGCGACGGCCGTGGCGCTCGGCCATTGCGGCGTCGGGATCGCCGACCGCAATTCGCTCGCGGGCGTGGTCCGCGCCTTTTCCTATCTGCGCGCGCACAAAGAGAGCGTCGGCGACTTTCGCCTCGCTGTGGGCGCGCGGCTCGCCTTTCGAGACGGGACCCCGGACATTCTCTGCTATCCGAAGGACCGTCCCGCCTATGGGCGCCTGTGCCGTCTGCTCACGCGCGGCAATATGCGAACGCAGAAAGGCGATTGCGCGCTTTTTCTGGCCGATCTCCTCGACTTCGCCGAAGGCCAGCATCTCATCCTGATGGAGAACGGCGCGCCGCCCCCTGCCCTTCTCGAAGCGGCGCAGGGCCGCGTCTGGCTCGCCGCGACCGCCCTTTACGGCCCGCGTCCGCGCGCGCGCCTTCTCGGCCGCATTGAACTCTCGCAAAAGCTCGGGCTTCCGCTCGTCGCGGCGAACGACGCGCATATGCATGTCCCCGAGCGACGCCCGCTCGCCGACGCGCTGACCTGCATCCGCGAAAAGACGACGCTGGAGGAAGCCGGTTTCCTGCTCGCCGCCAATGCCGAGCGTCATCTGAAAAGCGCGGAGGAAATGACGCGCCTTTTTCGCGATGCGCCGCAGGCGGTCGAGGAAAGCGCGCACTTTATTGAAGCGATCGATTTTCGCCTCACCGATCTGGCTTACGACTATCCGAGCGAATTGCGCGAAGGCTTTGCGAGCGAACAGGAGGCGCTCGAAGCGCTTTCTCGCGAAGGCGCGAAAACGCGCTATCCGCAAGGCGTTCCCGAACATGTCTCCGCGCTGCTCGAGCGCGAGCTGGCGCTTGTCGCGGAGCTGAAATACGCGGCCTATTTTCTCACCGTGCATGACATTGTGCGCTTTGCGCGCGACAATGGGATTCTCGCGCAGGGGCGCGGCTCGGCGGCGAATTCCGTCATCTGCTTTTGCCTCGGCGTCACGGAAGTCGATCCGACGAAGCATGATCTCCTCTTCGAGCGCTTCGTCTCCACCGAGCGCAACGAGCCGCCCGACATCGACGTCGATTTCGAGCATGAGCGGCGCGAGGAGGTGATCCAATATATCTACCGGCGCTTCGGCCGCGAGCGCGCCGGCATCGCGGCGGCCGTCATCACCTATCGCGGCAAGAGCGCCATTCGCGAAATCGGCAAGGTTTTCGGCCTCTCCGGCGACCTCGTCGGCCGCCTGTCGTCGGCCGCCTTCGGGCGCGGCAGCGAGCGCGGAACGCGCATGCAGGACATTGCGAGGCTCGGCCTCGACGTCTTGGAGCCGCGTTTCGCCAAGGCGCTGGCGCTCGCCGAGGAGATCGAAGGCTTCCCGCGCCACCTCACGCAGCACTCCGGCGGCTTCGTCATTTCGCGCGACAGGCTGGACGAGGTCGTTCCCATCCTCCCCACGGCGATGGAGGGCCGCACCGCCATCGAATGGGACAAGGACGATCTCGACGCGCTCCGATTGCTGAAGATCGACGTGCTCGCGCTCGGCATGCTCACCTGTCTGCGCAGGGGTCTCGATCTTCTGGCGCAGCATTACGGGATCGCGCATCGCCTCTCGACGCTTCCCGTCGAAGACGAGCGCGTCTACGCCATGATCTCGCGCGCCGACACGATCGGCGTCTTCCAGATCGAGAGCCGCGCGCAAATGTCCATGCTGCCGCGGCTGAGGCCCCAATGCTTCTATGATCTCGTCATCGAGGTCGCGATCGTGCGGCCCGGCCCCATACAGGGCGACATGGTGCATCCCTATTTGCGCCGCCGCATGAAAAAGGAGCCGGTCTCCTATCCGTCGAAGGAGCTGGAGGAAGTGCTCGCCAAGACCCATGGGGTGCCGCTCTTTCAGGAGCAGGCCATGCGCATCGCCATTGTCGCGGCCGGCTTCACGCCGTCCGAGGCCGATCAGTTGCGCCGCGCCATGGCGACCTTCAAGCGCGCGGGCCTCATTGGCGGCTTTCGCGACAAGATGATCACGGGCATGACGCGCAAAGGCTATACGCGCGACTTCGCCGAGCGCTGCTTCAGCCAGATCGAGGGCTTCGGCGCCTATGGCTTCCCGGAAAGCCACGCCGCCTCCTTCGCGCTGCTTGTCTACGCCTCCGCCTGGCTCAAATGCCGCTACCCCGACATCTTCGCCTGTGCGCTTCTGAACGCGCAGCCCATGGGCTTCTACGCGCCCGCGCAGATCGTGCGCGACGCCAGGGAGCATGGAATCGAGGTGCGGGAGGTCGACATCAACGCGTCGGATTGGGACTGCACGCTGGAGCCCCACCCGTCGCGCTCCGCGCGCCACCCTCCCCGTATAGGGGAGGGAGGGAAGCCGCTCCCCGCCTCTCAATCGTCATCGCCGGAGCCGGACCTGCGAATGACGGGCGTGAGCGAATCCCTCCCCTTTACGGGGAGGGTGGCCCCGAGAAGCGGGGTCGGGTGGGGCAAGGCCCAGCCAGAATGTGGCGGCGAGGACCCCACCCGGCAGTCTACGACTGCCGACCTCCCCGTAAAGGAGAGGTATTGGGCGCCAGCCTTGCCTGCTCGCCATTCGCCCAATACCCCGTCCCTCCACCCCCGCCACGCCGATATGGAAGGCGATATCCTCGGAAACCACGCCCTCCGCCTCGGTTTCCGCCAGATCAGGGGCGTCATGGAGGAGGACATGCGCCGGCTCGTCGCGCGGCGCGGCAAGGGCTATGATTCGGTGCGCGACGTCTGGCTCCGGGCCGAGCTCTCGTCCGCGACGCTCACGCGCCTCGCGGAGGCCGACGCCTTCGCCTCCCTCGGCCTCTCGCGCCGAGACGCGCTCTGGGCGGCGGCGGGGCTCAATCGCGCGGGCGACAAGGACGACCTGCCGCTGCTGCGGGAGCTGTCCTTCGCGCCGCTGGAGCCCGACGCCCATCTGCCGCCCATGCCGCCCGGCGAGGAGATCGTGGAGGACTACCGCTTCCTTTCCCTCTCGCTCAAAGGGCACCCCGTCGCCTTCCTGCGACATAGGCTGGACGACCGGCGCGCTCTGCCCTGCGAGGCGCTGTCGCGCTTTCCCGACGGCGACAGGCGGCGCGTGACGGTCGGGGGGATCGTGCTGCTGCGGCAGCGGCCCGGGACGGCCAAGGGCGTGGTGTTCATGACGATCGAGGACGAAACCGGACAGGCCAACATCATCGTCTGGCCGAAGCTCCTCGAGCGCCAGCGCGCCGAGATCATTGGCGCGCGATATGTCGCAGTCGCCGGCCGCCTGCAAAAGGAGGCCGGCGTCATCCACGTCGTCGCCGAGCGCATCGACGATTTATCCGGGGATTTGCGTCTCCTGGAGACGACGCGGATCTCCAAGGGAGACGCGATGCCCAAAGCGCGCAACTTCCATTGACCGCGCTCCATGCGGGAACGAACTGGCCGTGCAAATCGTTATCAAACGGCGACTTAGCCAAAACCATAAGAGATTTTCCAAGGGAGTATGGAATGAAATCTGCCCTCCTCCGTTTCGCCGCTCTTTCCACCGCGGTCACGGCCGGCGCAGCTCTGGCGGCGCCGGTGACGAGCCCCGCCAATGTGCGCTCCGGTCCCAGCGCCAAATGGCCCGTCATCGCCGTCATTCCCGCTGGAGCCGACGTGCGGGTCCTGAATTGCGGCGGCGGGTGGAAGCGAGACTGGTGCCGGGTCGCCTACGGCCAGACGAAGGGTTATGTCGCCGCCGGCGTGCTCGCGCCGTCGGGCGCCAACAATGTCGTCGTCGCCCCGGTCGTGACGACGGAACTCGCGAATATCTACAAAGGCCCCGGTGTGAATTACCCGGTCGTCGCCGTGGCGCCGGGCGGCGCCACGGTCAACAAGGGCGGCTGCGTTCCAGGCTGGCAGACCCACTGGTGCCAAGTTAATTACAACGGCAAGGTCGGCTACATGATGGAAAATCTGCTGGAGCGCGAGGGTTCCCTCTTCCCGATGTAAGCTGGACTCGAAAGCTGCGGATGAGGGCGACCAGCATCGCCCCATCCGCGACGAGGCAGGCCGGCCCAGTCATTGGGCGCGCCCGCGGCGTCGAAATGAGTCGCGATACGCGCCGGCAGGCGCGGTGGAAAAAACGCCGCCTCCGTCGCCAGGACGGCTGCAAGGGCCAGAAAGGCGACCATCGGCGGGAGACGCGCGGGCGCGCGAGCCTCCTCGAACCAGCTCAATCTTAGCCGGCTGCTTTGAAACGGCAGGCGGAAACGCCTATTTTCGGCGAGTCGCGGAGGAAGCAGCATGCACGCGCCGAACGAGCAGATTGCGGAGCGCGTCACGCCGCTTATCCGCCGCGTGATCGCGCCCAATCCCGGGGCCTTCACGTATAAAGGCACCTGCAGCTATGTCGTCGGAGCGGGAAAGGTCGCGATCATTGATCCCGGCCCCGACAATCCCCGGCATGTCGGCGCCCTTCTCCGGGCGATAGAGGGTGAAAAACTCGTCTGCATCCTCGTTACCCATACGCATCGCGATCATTCGCCCGCCGCGCGCGCGCTGAAGAAAGCGACCGGCGCAAAAATCATGGGCTGCGCGCGCTATGCGCCGCGCACGGACATTCGCGTCGCGGAGCCGGGCCTCGACGCCTCCCACGATATGGCCCATGCGCCGGACGTCGTTATGAGAGAAGGCGATCGCGTCGAACTCGGGAGCGCGACGATCGAAGCGCTCGAAACGCCGGGCCACACGCAAAACCATCTCTGCTTCGCGCTGCTCGAAGAGAAGGCGCTTTTTACCGGGGACCACATTATGGGTTGGTCGACGACGGTGGTTGCGCCGCCGGACGGCTCCATGATCGACTACATGGCCTCGATTGAACGGCTAAGGCGGCGTCACGATGAAATCTATTGGCCCGGTCATGGCGATCCGGTGCGCGACCCGTCCCGCTACCTGCGCGCTCTGGCGCATCACCGCCGCACGCGCGAGGCGGCGATCCTCCAGCGCCTCGAAGCGGGCGACGACACCATCGCCGCCATGGTCGCGCGCATCTATGAGAATGTCGACAGGCGGCTGCATGGCGCCGCGGCGCTGAACGTCCTCGCGCATCTCGAAGATCTCGTCGCACGCGAGCTGGTGGCCAGCGACAGGCCGCTGAGCCTGACGGGTCGGTATTCGCTTAAGTGAAAATCTCAGCGCCCCTCGCCCTGCTGCGGCAGCAGGATCACCACGTCGTTCTTGTGAACGCGGCCGAGGCTCTTGCGGGTCTGCTCCTCAAGGATGTCGGCGTCGACATTCTCGCCCTTGATCAGCGCGATCCGGCTTTCCCACTGCATCCGCTGAAATTTGAGCATGTCGCGCTCCAGGCGGAGCTGCGCGAGCTTCTGCTCATACTCCTCGCCTGTCTTGAGTCCGCGCTGGCCGTTGACGCCGTGCCAAACGAAATAGGCGGCGACCGTCCCGGCGACGCAGTAGAGCGTCACGGGAAGGATCAGCGACCGAAGGAACACGCCGAGTCTGTGCATGTTCGAAAGCTAGCGCCGACTTCTATAGCTAGCGTTAACGAGCCGTCAAAACGCCCCGGTAGAGAGAAGATATATGCAGAAGCGGCCGGACCTCGGCCGGCGCTCGGCGAAAGCGCTCAGCGGCGCCCGCCCCGCGCGACCCGCTCAATCTCGGCGCGCACGAGACGCTCCACGATGACGGGCAGATTGTCGTCGAGCCACTGCTTGAGCATGGGCCGCAGCATCTCCTGCGCGTATTTCTGCAGAAGGCCGCTGTCATTGATGAACATGCTCGCGGCGAGCGCCTGGAAATGAGAGGCGATGGAAGACGCCGCTTCCGCCGAAACCAGCGGGGCGCCGTCGAGCGCCTCGTAAGAGTCGACCGGCGCTTCATGGGCCGCGACGAGGGCTTCGGTAAGCTCCGGCTCGTCGTCATATTCCTCTTCCTCGGCCGCCGCATCCGCCTCTTCCACGACCGGATCTGGCGCGACGCGGCTGAGGCGGAGCTGGCGGATGTCGGCGACGGTCGCGGGCTGCGGGCGCGCCTCCGCGACCGGCTCGGGACCCGGCTCCAACGCCGGCGCCGGATAGGCGCTCTGAACGGCGGGCGCGGCGTCGAAAGCGGCCGCCTCTTCCTCGCGCCGGCGGCGCTCTTCCCGCTCCCGGCGAGCGCCCGGCAGCGAATCGTCGTCGGCGATGATGCGCCGGATCGAAGCGAGAATTTCCTCCATCGACGGCTCGTGCGCGCGCATCTCATCCTGGATGGAGGGCGAAGGGGCGGTCGCGTTAGCTGCGCTCATGGAGTGCTTTCTGCAAATAGTTAACGAAGTGTTGCGGTGCGTTGGTCCGTCATCTCTGACTGGCCCGCTCCCGCGAATCAACACGACGACATTTGAATTCCACACCTTTCGGAGCGCGCTGTCACCGCCCGATGCGCATTATCGACCGTCGGGCGTGTCCGTCCCGAACCATTTCGTCTTCACCTGCTCATAGTGAATCGACGGATCGTAAAGCGCGACGTTGAGGTTCAGCTCTTCCGCCGACAGGCGTCCGATGGCGCCGAGCGCGGCGTAGGACGCCACCACCCGGTCGCGCTGCGAGACCACGAGATTGACGCGCGCATTGAGCAAGGCCTGCTGGGCGTTGAGCACGTCGAGCGTCGTGCGCTGGCCGACCTTGGCCTCCTCGCGCACGCCGGCGAGCGCCGTCTCCGCCGCCTTCACGGCCGCCTGCCCCGAGATGATCGACGCTTTGGCCGTCTCCAGCAGGCCGTAACTCGACACGACGCTGGCGCGCACGCTGTCGCGCTGCAAATCGGCGTTGAGCCGCGCCTGGGCCAACTGCTCCTTCGCCTGGCGGATGGACGCGTATTCGGCGCCGCCCTGATAGAGCGGGATGTTCAATTGGCCGTTCGCGGCGGCGGAGAATTGGCGCGTGCCCGGAATGCCGAGAAACGAATCATATTGATTGGAGACCTGGGCGTTGACCGACAATGTGGGCGACAGCGCGCTTTCGGCGACCTTCACCGCCAATTCGGCGGCGTCCACCTGATGCAGAGCCGACACGACGCCGGGATGCTCCGCGATTGCGACCGAAATCGCCTCGTTCAGGGATCTGGGCAGATGCGTTTCGAGCGAGCGCCCCGGATCGAGATGATTCGGCTCGACTCCGATGATCTGACGATAACTGGCGACGCTGTTCTTGAGCTGCGCCTGCGCGGCGTAAAGCTCGGATTTCGCCTGCGCTAGGGAGGCCTCGGCCTGCGCGACGTCGGTGCGCGTCACCTCGCCCACCTGAAAGCGGTCGCGCGTCTGCTTGAGCTGCTGTTCGAGGACGGCGATGTTGTTCTTGCGCAGATTCATCACCGCCGTGTCGCGCAGCACGTTCATGTAGGCGGTGGCGCCGTTCTGCAAAATCGCCTGCTCGGTCAGGCGCATGGTCGCGCGCGCCGCGAACACGTTCGACTCGGCCTGCTTCACCGAATTTTCGGTGCGGCCCCCGTCGAAAACGTTTTGAGAAAGGTTGAACGTCGCGCCTCTGGGGTATCCCGTATATTCTTCCAGCGTATAGGTGCGCTTGCCCGTCACCTGGTCGCGGCCGGCGGGAAAGCGCAGATTGGCGTATTGGGGCCCTGCCGACGCCTGAATGCTGGCTTTCGGGCGCATGCCCGAGAGCGCCTTCGGCGTCTCCTCGTCCCGCACGCGGACCGCCGCGCGGCTTTGATTGAGGTCGGGATTGCCCGCATAGGCCCGCGCCAGGGCGGACGTTATCGATTCGGCCCGAGCCGCGCCGACGGAAGCGGAAGCCAACGCCGTGGCCGCGATCAGGCTCCGAAGAAAGGTCGACAATCCCGCCGCCGAACGCAGCCGCTCAGACGCCGCCCAGTCCATTCACACGATCCTCTCAACAACCCGGCCATGCCGGATGCACGACATGCGGCCGCGCGGGTCCGCACGACTCCCGAAGATACGCTGCACAAGAACGCTAGGAACGCGAATGGGACAAAACGGAGGCGTCAGAACGAGAATGACGGCGCCTTCGCAAATCCTTCGAGAACCGGCGCATTGGCGCTGAGAAGCGAGACGCGTCCAGCCGGCTGGCCGCCTTGGCGCTCGAATCGCACGACATGCTGGCCTGCGCCCTGTTCCGGCGTGACGATCGCGAGAAGGCGGCCGTCCGGCGTCAACTGAGCGAAGAGCGCGTCGAGACCCGTTTCCACGGCCCCGTGCACATAGATCACATCGAAAGGCCCGGCGGCGGGACAGCCCTTCTCCATCGGACCGACTTCGACGCGCGCGTTGCGGACGCCGATCGCCGCGAGGCCCTCCCTGGCTCGGGCGGCGAGCTCCGGATCGCTCTCAAGCGCGACGACCTCGCCGACAAGGCCCGCAAGGAGCGCGGACGAATAGCCCGCCCCGCCGATGTCCAGCGCCTTCTCGCCCGGACGCGGCGCGCCGCCCTGTAGCAGGCGGGCGAGCACGAGAGGCGGCAGCAGCGTGCGCTTGCGGCCGCCCGCGCCCTTCACCGTGACGGCGAGGTCGGAATAGGCGACCGCCGACTGGCTGGCGGGCAGGAAGAGTTCGCGCGGCACTTCCAGAAACCGTTCGAGAAGCGGCACGTCCGTCACGTCAAAGGGACGCAACTGGCGCTCGACCATGGTGCGCCGCAACTCGGCGATCTCGCGCCCCTGCTCCGAATCCCGACGAACCGTCGCCACCGCTGCTTCCGACATTCGCTTTCCGGCGCCCGCCGGCCTCTATTTTCGCAGAATTCTCCGACCCGAGGCCGGCGCGCGCAGTTATAGGTTCCGGCTCACGCCATGTCCATCGCCGCGGAGCCCTTGGCCTTGGCTTTGGCTTTGGCGGCCTTGCCCTCCACCGGCGCCATCCCCGCCTCGCCGAGGGCGCGCATCTGGTCGAGCGTCGTATTGTCCAGCACGCGGGCGATCGCGTCGCGCGCCTCCATCATCACGAGCCGCACCGCGCAATGCGTTTCATCCACGCAGTCTTCGCACCTGCGGTATAGCCGCCGGCTGGCGCATTGAATAGGGGCGAGCGGCCCGTCCAGCGTGCGAACGAGATTGCCCACGCTGATCTCGCTCGGAAGCCGCGCAAGCATGTAGCCGCCACCCTTCCCTTTCTTGGAATGGACGTAGCCGGCGTTGCGCAATTCGCTGAGAATGGCGTCGAGAAATTTCTTGGGGATTTGATTGGCGGCCGCAATGTCCGCGACCAAAGCGGTCTGTCCCGGTTCGACTCCAGCGAGATAGGCCATCGCCTTCAGGCCGTATTTGGCTTTCTTGGTGAGCATTTGGAAATTTTACCACAGATCCCGCGCGAGCGACGCCATTGATGCAGCTTATCCGGCGCCGCGGGCTGATCTCGTGACTAAATCACATATTTGAAAATTTTCATATGACGGAATCCCCTTGACCCATTCCCTTTATGTAGTCTAGTTCTTAACTAGACAAATAGGGGTTTGACGGACTCCCAAATCTACGCCAATTAAATGCCGTTCCCGGCCTGTGCGTTTCATAAAAGCACATGTCGACTGCGTGAAATAAACGAGGGCCAAGCATAATGTCGACGGTCGCGGAGGCGCTCCACGCATTCAACCCCTTGTACTCTCTATCCGGGTTTTTCGTCGGAGCCCTGGTCGGCTTCACCGGCGTTGGCGGCGGATCGCTCATGACGCCGATTCTCGTGCTTCTCTTCGGCGTCGCGCCAAGCACCGCCGTCGGCACAGACCTGCTCTACGCCGCCATAACGAAGAGCAACGGCACCCTCGTTCACGCTCTGAACGGCACGGTCGACTGGCGCGTCACCCGGCGCCTCGCCTGCGGCTCGGTTCCCGCGACCATCGTCACGCTGCTGACGCTGTCCTGGCTCGGAAAGACGGCCGGCCACGCCGCCAATGGACTTATTACGTCCGCGCTCGGCTTCGCCCTGCTGCTCACTGCGGTCTCTATCCTGTTCCGGCGCTGGATTCTCGACTACATCGCCCACCATCTCGACGACATGAGCGATCGCCATATCGGCCTGCTCACGGTGACGCTCGGCGCCTTCCTCGGCGTCCTCGTCTCCATCTCCTCGGTCGGCGCGGGCGCGGTCGGCATGACGGTGCTGCTCGCGCTTTACCCACGCCTGCAAACCGTCCGGCTCGTGGGGTCGGATATCGCGCACGCCGTCCCGCTGACGCTCGTCGCGGGCTTCGGGCATTGGCTCATGGGCGGCGTGGATTGGCTCTTGCTATTCTCTCTCCTGATCGGCTCTCTGCCGGGCATCGCCATCGGAAGCCATCTCGCCGCGCGCGTCCCGGACCATTATTTGCGGCCGGCGCTGGCGACGATGATGGCCGCGGTGGGAGTCAAACTGTCGATTTAACGACAAGGGGAGGACGAAAATGTCGGATACGAGCTTCACCCCGCCCGCCAAGCCAGGGCGTGGCCGGATTTTCAATTCGATCACCCAGACCATCGGCGACACGCCGATCGTCCGGCTCGACCGCCTCGCGAAAGAAAAAGGGGTCAAGGCGAACCTCCTCGCCAAGCTCGAATTCTTCAACCCCATTGCGAGCGTCAAGGATCGCATCGGCGTCGCGATGATCGAATCGCTTGAAAAAAGCGGCAAGATTTCGCCGGGGCAGACCGTCCTCATCGAGCCGACTTCCGGCAATACGGGCATCGCCCTCGCCTTCGTCGCCGCCGCGCGCGGCTATCGGCTGATCCTTGTCATGCCGGAATCCATGTCGATCGAGCGCCGCAAGATGCTGGCGCTGCTCGGGGCCGAACTCGTGCTCACCCCCGCCTCCCAGGGCATGAAGGGCGCGCTGGCCAAGGCCGCCGAGCTCGCGGCGGAGACGCCCGGCGCCGTCATCCCGCAGCAGTTCGAAAATCCCGCAAATCCGGAAATCCATCGCGTCACGACGGCGGAAGAAATCTGGAACGACACCGAAGGGAAGGTTGATTACTTCGTGTCCGGCGTCGGCACGGGCGGCACGATCACCGGCGCCGGCCAGGTGCTCAAAAGCCGCAACCCGGCCCTGCGCGTCGTCGCGGTAGAGCCTGAAGACTCCGCGGTTCTTTCCGGCCGTCCGCCCGGGCCGCACAAGATCCAGGGCATCGGCGCGGGCTTCGTGCCGCCGATCCTCGACCGCGGCGTGATCGACGAGATCGTCACCATCGGCAATCAGACGGCCTTCGACACCGCGCGCCTGCTGGCGCGGGTGGAAGGCATTCCGGTCGGCATCTCGTCCGGCGCGGCCGTCGCGGCGGCGCTGGAAATCGCCGGCCGTCCGGAGGCCGAAGGCAAGAATATCGTGCTAATCATTCCGTCCTTCGCCGAGCGCTACCTCTCAACGGCGCTGTTCGAGGGGCTGTAAAGAAAAAGGGCCGGGCCGGACGGCCGCCCCCGGCCCTCTTGTTTATTGCTTCGCTTATTTCTTCAGGGCGATGGGGAGCCCCTTGCTGCGCGCATAATGGCGCCCGTAAGCGCCGGCGACATAGCCGATCGCGCAGATCACGAAATAGACCACGATCAGAAAGCCGCCGCGCTGATTGGCGTTGTGCGCCTTTTCTAGAATCGCGGTCACGTCGGCCTGGTCGATGAACTTGTCCGAGATGACGCCGCAGACGACGGCGAGGACGGGCACCAGCCATGACGGCAGACGCATCCAGCCCATCGCGGCCGCCGCCACGAAGGCGACCAGGCCGAAGAGATGCGCGAACTGGAGGAAGATCGATTCCGACACTAATCCGATGAAGCGGACCAACTTGAGCATTTCCTACCCCTTGCTGGGTCGTTGCGACCCGTTTTGGGCGCGATCTTACACATTCGGCAGGTGCTGCGCGAGTGCCTCGAGAACCGCCATGCGGACGGCGACGCCCATCTCCACCTGCTCCCGGATCAAGGAGCGAGAACTGTCGGCGACGGCGGAGTCGATCTCGACTCCCCGGTTCATGGGGCCCGGATGCATCACGAGCGCATCTGGCGCGGCGCAGGCGAGCTTCTCGTCGTCCAGCCCGAAGAAGTGAAAATATTCCCGCGCGCTCGGCGCCAGGGCGCCGGCCATGCGCTCGCGTTGAAGGCGCAGCATCATCACGATGTCCGCCCCGGCGAGGCCGCGCTTCATGTCGTGATGCACCTCGACGCCGAGCCGTGAGAGGCTGTCCGGCGCGAGCGTCGACGGACCCACGACGCGCAGACGCGCGCCGAGCGCCGACAGCAGCAGAATGTTCGACCGCGCCACGCGCGAATGCAATATGTCGCCGCAAATGGCGACGGACAGCCCTTCGATGCGCCCTTTGTTGCGGCGAATGGTGAGCGCGTCGAGCAGCGCCTGAGTGGGGTGCTCATGGGCGCCGTCGCCGGCGTTGACCACCGAGCAATCGACCTTACGCGCCAGAAGATGCGCGGCGCCCGCCTGCGCGTGACGCACGACGATAATGTCGGGCCGCATGGCGTTGAGCGTCATCGCCGTGTCGAGCAGCGTCTCCCCCTTCGATTCCGAGGAGCGTGCGACCGACATGTTCATTACGTCGGCCCCGAGGCGCTTGCCCGCGATCTCGAATGAAGCCTGGGTGCGGGTCGACGGTTCGTAGAACAGATTGATCTGGGTGCGCCCGCGCAGAACGGAACGCTTTTTTTCCACCTGGCGCGACACTTCCACGGCCTGCTCGGCCATGTCGAGCAGCGTTTCGATATGGGGCCGCTTCAGTCCCTCTATGCCGAGGAGGTGGCGGTTCGGGAAAATCGCTTTAACGTCAGCCTGCATGGCCCGTCTATAGCAGCTTTGCCGCTCGTCGCGACCCTCGATTTCAACCCGTTGCGGCGAGCGGCGGATCGTCGCTCAGTTCGCGCGCGGGCTTCGCCGGCTCGACCATCGGGCAGGAGCCGAAGAGTCCGGAAACCTGGTTCGCGGGACGCGGGTGGCTGAACAGATAGCCCTGCACCTCCGGGCAGCCGAGCCCCTGCAGGATGTGGTATTGCCGCTCGGTCTCGACGCCTTCGGCTGTAACCTGAAGCGACAGGGATCGCGCCAGCTCGATCGTCAGCTTCACCACAGAACCGCACATTGGATTTGTCTCGATATTGGCGACGAAGGAGCGATCGATCTTGAGCCGGTCGAGCGGCAGGCCCACGAGATTGGCGAGAGACGAATAGCCGGTGCCGAGGTCGTCGAGCGATGTCTGAATGCCGAGGCGGCGCAGATTGGCGAGCATCTCGAAGACCTTTTCCCCGTCGAGGATCATTGCGGTTTCAGTGAGCTCGAGTTCGAGACGGCGCGGGTCCAATCCGCTGGCGGCCAGGGCGTCGAGAACCATCTGCTCGAAATTGGGCTTGCGCAGCTGAAGCGCGGAGACGTTGACGGCCACGCGGAGATGGGAGGGCCAGTTGGTCGCCGCCGTCATGGCCTGCTGCAAGGCCCAGGAGCCGACCCGGTCGATCTGGCCGGCGCGCTCGAAGAGCGGGACGATCTCGCCGGCGCTGAGCACGCCCCGCACAGGATGGCGCCAGCGGAGCAGCGCCTCGAAGCCTGTCGCTTCCTGAGTCTGCGCGTCGACGAAGGGCTGATAGACCATGAACAGCTCGCGCAGGGCGAAAGCGCGATCGAGCTCCGCGTCGAGCGTGTTGCGCTCCGCGACGAATCCGAAACGGTCGCGGAAAAGCGTATAGCCGCAGCGCCCCGACTGCTTGGTGGCGTACATGGCGCTGTCGGCGTTGCGCATGAGCGCCTCCGCATCGACGCCGTCGCTCGGCGCAATGGCGACGCCGATCGAGACCGACATCGAAACGGGGCGGCCGACGGTTTCGAAAGGGGGGCGGAAATTCGCCAGGATGCGATGGGCGATGGTGACGGCGTCCTCGACGCTGCGGATGTCGACCGCGATCAGCGCGAATTCGTCTCCGCCCAGACGCGCGACGAGATCGTTTTCGCGCGTGGAGACCTTCAGGCGGCGCGCGGCCTCGACCAGCACGGCGTCGCCGATTTCGTGGCCCATCGAGTCGTTGACGCCCTTGAAGCCGTCGAGATCGAAGCACATGAGCGCGAAGCGTTCGTTGCGCCGCGCCAGCCGGGCGAAGGAGCGGGTCAGCTCCTCCCGAAAGGCGACGCGGTTGGGCAGTTGCGTGAGCTCGTCGCGCAGCGCGCCCTCCTGCGCCGCGGCTTCCGCCGCGCAGCGCCGAGCGGCCGCGCCGGCGCGCTTGAACGCCGCGCTCACCATCACCACGGCGTAGATGGCGACCGTGCCTGCCACGATATCGACGACCGGATCGTGTTCGGAGAGGATCGCGGCAATAAAGCCCGCGCAGATGGGAAGCACATGCGCGAGCAGCGCGCTCGGAATCATGCTGAGCGAGAAAGCGCCGCCGAACAAGGTCGCGAAGACGAAGCCGGACATCACGAATTGCAGGCGTATCGTGGCGTCGTCGAAGAAGAAGACCGGCAGCGCCCCCCACAGCGTGCCATGCAGCAGGGCATTGGCGGTGGCGCGCCAGACGCCGTTTGGCGACGCGTTCCGGACGTGGCGCGCCGGGGCCGTCATTCGGCGCGCATAAATCACGCCGGCGAGCATGAAGATCAAAGCCGCCCAGACCTTCGCCTGAGCGGCGATGGGCGTCTCCCAGACGGAAATGCAAAAGGTCAGCGCGCTGAAGCAGGAGACCAGCATCGCGGCCGGGGTGCACCGATCGAGGTCGCCCAGTTGCTCGGCGCGAAAGCGCGCCCGCACGGCAGGCGGCAATGGGTTTTCGTCGAAAGCGAGCGGATCGCCCTCCAGGAAATGACGCAGGCGCGCGAGTCCGCCCGTCTCGCCGCCGAGATGGCGCCCCAATCGCGAGAGGACCCCGGAAATATCAGTCCTAATATGCATGACCCGATCGAACCTTTTTCCTCTCCTCGCGCCGCAGCTCGAACAGAGGGATCTGATCCGAGCAGATTCCACGGCACCCGTTGCTATTTGTTAAAGTTTGGGAGACAAATCGCGCCGAGGTTAATTGTTTGAGGGCGCCGCCGCCGTTCGACGGCTTGACTTATGCTCCCGCCGAGCACATCTCCTTGACGGTCGGGGTTGCGGGCGCGGCGTCGCGTCATTAAACTTCGCAGCATGAGCGCTCCGGGCGGGTTCGCCCGGGGTTTTTGTATGGACCCCTTATACTCAATTCGAGCATAAGAGGGCGCAGGCAAAGCAAGGGGCAAGCGACACATGACGTCCCACACCGTCGAACTCCTGCGCGGGCTTGCGCCCAAGACGCCGCTCGGCGTCGGGCCGAAGGCGCGCTTCCCCGTGCTGCCGCGCCCCGATCTCGAGTGGACGCCGGAAGTCGAAGCCGCGACCGCGCATCTCTATGAGCGCGTCTCGAAAGTGATTCCGCCGGTCGAGTGGCCGTTTCACGCGCCCTACGTAAAGGCGATCAACGACATTAAGAAGACGCGCAACGCGGTTATCCTGGCGCATAACTATCAGACGCCGGAAATCTACCATTGCGTCTCAGACTATATTGGCGACAGCCTGCAGCTCGCCAAGCTGGCGGCCCGGTCCGACGCCGACGTGATCGTCCAGGGCGGCGTCTACTTCATGGCCGAGACGTCGAAGATCCTGAACCCGAACAAGACGGTTCTGATCCCGGACGCCGAAGCCGGCTGCTCGCTCGCGGCGTCGATCACGGGCGCGGATGTGCGCGCCCTGCGCAGAAAATATCCGGGCGCGCCGGTCGTCGCCTATGTCAACACCTCGGCTGAGGTGAAGGCGGAAGTCGACATCTGCTGCACCTCCTCCAACGCGGTGAAGGTCGTGGAGAGCCTGGGGGTCGACACGGTCATTATGGTCCCCGACCGCTTCCTGGCGCAGAATGTCGCCGCGCAGACCAAGGTGAGGATCATCGCGTGGGAAGGCGCCTGCGAGGTGCACGAGCTGTTCACCGCCGAGGAGATCGAAGGCTTCAAGGCCGATCATCCGGGCCTGAAGGTCATCGCGCATCCCGAATGCCCGCGCGAGGTCGTTGAGGTCTCGGACTTTTCCGGCTCGACCGCGGCGATGATCGACTATGTGCGCAACAAGAAGCCCGCGCGCGTGCTGCTCGTCACCGAATGCTCCATGGCCGACAATATCGCGGCGGAGACCACGGGCACCGAGTTCGTGCGCCCCTGCAATTTCTGCCCGCACATGAAACGCATCACGCTGCCGAAGATCCTCGACAGCCTGCTCGATATCCGCGAGGAAGTTGTCGTCGACCCGGCCATCGCCGCCCGCGCCCGCGAGAGCGTGCAGCGGATGATCGATCTGGGGTGAGACCCCTCCCCAACCCTCCCCCGCGAAAGCGGGAGAGGAAGCACATCGTCGCCCTCTCGGCAACGCCGCTTGCGAGCGTCCCCTCTTCCGCGAAGCGGGGGAGGGACAGGGAGGCGGCAAGGCGTCCGGAGTTCCAATGCCCTCTCTCGAAGCCGCTCTCGCCGCCATCGACGCCGCCAACGCCGAAGACCCCCGCAAGATCGACGGACGGGCCTTCGAGAGCCTTTACGCCGAGCGCATGAGCGCGCGTCTCGCTGCGCTTTATCCCGACGCCTCCGACCTGCTGAAGATCGCCGCCCGCGCCCAGCATCTCAAACGATGGGAAGTTCCCCGCGGTGACTACCCCGAAGGCCGCAAGGGCTACAATGGCTGGCGGCGCGCCTGCCGGGTTCATCACGCCAGGCTCGCGGGCGAGATCATGCGCGCCAGCGGCTATGACGACGCGTCCGTCGCCCATGTCGGCGCGCTGATCCGCAAGGAGCAGCTCAAAAAGGATCCGGAGTCTCAGGCGCTTGAGAATGTCGCGGCCGTCGTCTTCCTTGAGTATTATTTCGACGGTTTCCTCGCCAAATACGCGGACTATGACGACGAGAAGATCGTAGACATTCTCGGCAAGACGCTCTGCAAGATGTCGCCCAGGGGCCACGCCGCGGCGCTCGCCCTGCCCCTGCCCGACCGCGCTCGCGCGCTGGTCGCGGCGGCCGTCGCGCGCGAGGCCGCAGCCCTTGAGCGGCTCTCCGCCGCCTCCCCAGACTGACGCATGCCCCATAAGCTCCCCCCCATCCTGATCGTCGGCGGCGGCCTCGCCGGGGTCTTCTGCGCGCTCAAGCTCGCTCCCCGCCCTGTCGCCATTCTGGCGCCGACGCCTGTCGGGTCGAGCGGCTCCTCCTATTGGGCGCAGGGCGGCATCGCCGCCGCGGTCTCGGAAGGCGACACGCCTGAGCGCCATGCGGACGACACCGTCGCGGCCGGCGCCGGCATTGTCGACCGCGAGGTCGCGCTTGGCATGGCGGCCGAGGCGCGCGCCCGCGTCGAGGATCTCGCCGCCTGGGGCGCGCCCTTCGACCGCAAGATCGACGGCGAATTCGCGCCGTCGCAGGAGGCCGCCCATTCGCATCGCCGCATCGTGCGCGTCATGGGCGACACGGCGGGCCGCGCCATCATGGAGACCCTCGAAAAGCGGGTGAAGGAAACGCCATCCATCACCGTGGTCGACGGCTATTCGGCGCAGCAGATTCTGATCCGCGACCGGCGCGTCGTCGGCGTGCGCGCGCGTCACGCCTCGGGCCGCATCTGCGACATTCCCTGTTCGACCCTCGTTCTCGCGACCGGCGGAGTCGGCCACCTCTACCGAGTGACGACGAACCCGATTGAAGCGCGTGGCGTCGGCGTCGCCATGGCTGCGCGGGCCGGCGCGATTATCGCCGACGCCGAATTCGTGCAGTTTCACCCTACCGCCATCGACATCAATGTCGATCCCGCGCCGCTTGCGACGGAGGCCTTGCGCGGCGAGGGCGCAATCATCGTCGACCGCGCCCACAGGCGCTTCCTGCTGGACATAAACCCTGCCGGGGAGCTCGGCCCGCGCGATATCGTCGCGCGCGGCGTCTTTGCGAGCATCAGGGCGGGACGCGGCGCGTTCCTCGACGCCCGCGCCGCCGTCGGCGCCAACTTCCCGCAACGCTTTCCGACGGTTTACGCAAGCTGTAAAGCCGCCGGCGTCGACCCGGCGGCCCAGCCCATCCCCATCGCCCCGGCGGCGCATTACCATATGGGCGGCGTCTGGACGGATGCGCGCGGGCGCACGAGCCTTTCCGGCCTCTGGGCCATCGGCGAGGTCGCCTCGACCGGCGTGCACGGCGCGAACCGCCTCGCCTCCAATTCGCTGCTGGAAGCCGTCGTCTTCGGCGCGCGCGTCGCCGCCGACGTTTCGTCGGCGCAGCAGGAAGAGGTCGACTTACGGATCGCGTCAGAGCGCGACGAGCCGATCGCCCACGACCGGGATTTTGCGATTGTCGAGGAACTGCGCGACCTCATGTCCGCCAATGTCGGCGTCATCCGCGACGCCGCCGGCCTCGTCGGCGCGTTGAAGGCCATTCGCCGCCTGGCGGCGCGGACGAACGACATCGAGGTCTCCAACATGCTTTCGGCCGCGCTGTTGATCTCAGCGGCGGCGCTGGCGCGTCGCGAAAGCCGCGGCGCGCATTTCCGCTCGGATTTCCCGCAGGAGAACCCGGCCCTCGCGAAGCGCTCGCAAATGACGCTGGCGGACGCCTTACGTATCGCGGATGAGGCGGGCTCTTGAATAAGTCGACCTCCCTCGCGTCGCGATCCCATCCCTCCCCCTTGCGGGGAGGGTGGCGGCGCAAAGCGGCGTCGGGTGGGGGACCGTTTGTAAAGCGCGAAAGATTGTCGACCCCCACCCCTGCCCCTCCCCGCAAGGGGGAGGGAATGGCGGCCCCAGCGTCGCTCAGCGAGCAACGTCCATGACCTTCGACCTCTCCCCCCTCCTCATCGAAGACGCTGTCCGCGCCGCCCTCGCCGAGGACCTCGGCCGCGCCGGCGACGTCACCACGCAGGCCACGATCCCGGCGACCGCCAGCGCCCGCGCCGTCATCGCCGCGCGAGAAGCGGGCGTCGTCGCCGGCCTGCCCCTCGCCCGCGCCGCCTTCCTGCAGATGGACCAACGCGTCGCCTTCGAAGGCTGGATGGAGGACGGCGCCAAAGTCGCGCCCGGGGAAATCGTCGCCCGGATCGAAGGCCCGGCGCGCGCCATTCTTTCGGCCGAGCGCGTGGCGCTCAATTACATGGGCCGTCTTTCGGGCGTCGCGTCGCTGACCGCGGCTTACGCCGCGCGTATCGCCCACACCGGGGCGAAGGTCTGCGACACGCGCAAGACCACGCCGCTCCTACGCGCCTTCGAGAAATACGCCGTGCGCTGCGGCGGCGGCGCCAATCACCGCTTCGGTCTCGATGACGCCGCGCTGATCAAGGACAACCACATCGCGGTCGCCGGCGGCGTCGTCCCCGCCCTCAGGGCCGCCAAGGCTTTTGTCGGCCATCTCGTCAAGGTCGAGATCGAGGTCGACACGCTGGAGCAGCTTGGGGAGGTCCTCGCGGAGGGCGCCGACGCCGTCTTGCTCGATAACATGCGCCCTGACGAGTTGCGTAAGGCGGTCGAAATGGTCGCTGGCCGCATGGTCTGCGAAGCCTCGGGCGGCGTCACGCTGGAAACGATCGCCGCGATCGCCGAGACGGGCGTGGACCTTATCTCGGTCGGCGCGCTGACGCATTCGGCGCGGGCGCTGGATTTGGGGTTGGATATCGAGATCTCGTGAACGCCTAACGCGTCGCGCAGACCTTCGCCTTCTCATTCGCCCAACAGGCGCCCTGCCTCTTCAGAACGCCGAGAGGCGAATGGGCGTGGGTGGATTTGGGGTCGCGGTTCCACGAACCATCGGCGACGCCCGGGCTCGTGACGACGACATAGGCGAAGTAATCCGACGGGGCCGTGTCGGAGGCGCCGACCGTGAAGCTGCCGTCCTTGTCCAGCATCTCCACCTCGCAAGGGCCTTTCAAATAGTCCTTGCCGCCGACCTGAATGAGGCATTTGCCCTGGAAGGCCGGCGCGGGGGCCGAAACGAGGCAAAAAACGATCGCCAATAACTTCTTCATGCCGACTTTCCAGTAATGACGGGGCCAAGCCTTCCGAGCTTCAGCCCGCGCTTCTCCAGCATCTCCGGCAGGCGCGGCGACAAAAGGAAAGCGAGTTCCTGTTCGCGCGTGATCGTCACCGGGTCCTGCGCTTTCAACTCCTCGTCGACATGGCCGGGATGGCACATCACGAGATGCGCCCTGCCCGGCGCGCGCAGATAGGTCTCGAAGGACTTCGCGTAGTCCTTGCCGGGATCGAAGTCCGAGAAGCCCGCGAACCCATTGTTCGTCGCAAAGCCTCGCCAGTTCGCCGCGCGATGGAAGCCCGAGGAAAGCGCCCGCACGGCAAGCGCCTTGCGGGCATGCGCCCCGCGCAGGGCGATGCGATGCACGCTGTCCGCCGCGTCGCGCAGCCAGGCGCGGCCTGCGAGGCGGCGCGCCAGCATCGCGTCGAGCAAAGCCTCGCGTATGCCCGGCAGGCCATGCACATGCTGATGGCCGTCCACGAAGTCGGGACGGCGCTCCATCACCGCCTCGAAACGGTCCAATTGCCGGTCGATCTCCGCGCGGATCTCGTCCATCGGGAGCTTGCCGCGCATGGCCATGCGAACGACTTGCGCAACCGGCGGGAACGTCCCGATCGGCGCGAATGCCGGCATATAGCCGAGCGGCCGGCCCAGCGTGAGGTTGAAATGCAGTCCGACATCGGCGTTCCGGCAATGGCGCAGCAATTCTCGGCCCATCGCCGGCCAGCGGGGCCCGTTGACGAGCGCCGACACCGCCGTCAGTCTCCCGGCGTCGAGCGCCTCCAGAATGCCGACGCTCACGCCATAAGACAGGCCGTAATCGTCCGCGCAGATCGCGATGATGCGGTCCTTCGACATTGCCGCCCGTCCCCTCATCTATGCCGCGCCCGTATTTTCTGATTGAAGCAGACCCATGAGCGACAGCGTCGAGCCTCCCGATATATCGGTCGTGATCCCCGTGTTCAACGAGCGCGCCAATCTGCGCCCGCTCAGCGAACGGCTGACGCGCGCGCTGGAGGGCGCCGGCGTCGCCTTCGAGGCGATCTTCGTCGACGACGGCTCGCATGACGACAGTCTCGACGAGCTGCGGGCGATCTGCGCCGGGGAGCCGCGCTTTCGCGCCCTCTCCTTCTCGCGCAATTTCGGCAAGGAAGTCGCGATCGCCGCCGGACTCGACGAAGCGCGGGGCCGCGCCGTCGTCATCATGGACGCGGACCTTCAGCATCCGCCAGAAGTCATCGCGCAATTCATCGAGAAATGGCGCGAAGGCTACAAGAACGTCTTCGGCCAGCGCACCGATCGCGCGACGGACCCGAAGCTGCGGACTTTTTTCACCAAACTCTTCTACCGCCTGCTCGAAAAATTCGGCGACGTGTCGCTGCCGCCCGGCGCCGGCGATTTCCGCCTTCTCGACCGGCAGGCGGTCGACGCCCTGCTCTCGATGCGCGAGCGCGCGCGCTTCAATAAGGGCCTCTATGCCTGGATCGGCTTCAAATCCATCGGCGTGCCCTTCGTTGTCGACGAACGCGCCAGCGGCGCGTCAAAATTCAATTTTGCGCGCCTCACTCGCTTCGCGCTGGACGGGTTGATGTCCTTCTCGTCCGTTCCGCTCAAGGTCTGGACCTGGGTCGGCCTCGCCATTTCCTGCTTCGCGCTCGGCATGGCGGGCTATTACTGGGTGCGCACCATGCTCTTCGGCGTCGACACGCCGGGGTTCCCGACCCTCGTCGTCTCGATCGCCTTCTTTTCAGGCGTGCAGCTTATTTCGCTCGGCGTGCTCGGCGAATATGTCGCCCGCATCTTTAATGAAGTAAAAGGCCGGCCGCTCTATCTCGTGGCGGAGCGGGTGGAAGCGAAAAAGTCCGAACAAGAATAACAGCCGCCGCACCGTTTCCGATGCGGCGGGCAATCTTCCCCTTATTGAACGGGGGCGAGATTCGGCGCGGCCGCGACCGGCGTGTTGATGCACTTCGGATGACCGAAGCCGCTGACGCTCAGGCCGTTGGCGCCGACGAACTGGCTGTTGTTGTCCGGAATGTCGAAAATGATGTTGTCCGGAAACAAGCCGCCCGCGGGGCCCGTAACGCCGGCGGTCGCGAGATAGTCGAGACCGGCCCGGTGGCGCAGGCGCCAGGCGATGACGTGGTCGGTGCAGGAGGTGTCGCCGCTGACGCCGAGGCCGCCGACCTTAACGCCGGCGCTGCTATAGGCCGCAAGACCGCCGCCGAAGACGTTGACGCCGCCGACCGGCCTGCCGATCATCGGGTCCGAACCCGTGCCAAAGGTGGTCGGGTCGGGCGTCGTGCCGTCGGATTTGCGATAGGCGGTGTCCGGATCGACCGGATTGCTGAACTGCAGACCGAAGAGACTGCCGCCGTCGCGGACGGCGGAATAAAGGTTCGCGGTCGACAGAGCGAAGGCGCCTTTGGCGCTCGCGCCAGAGGCCTGGCCCAGGCTCAAGCTATTGGCGGTCGCGGCCTTCTGCGCGGAGATCACGCGGCTGGCAAGCCACTGATCCGTGTAAGCGGTTCCCGAAAAGGCGACGGCGCAAACCGTTCCGTCGTTGGCGACGAGCGTCGCCCACATATTGAAGCCCAGGCCGCCATTGCTGAGGGAGCCCCCAACCGACACCGATTGCGACAGAAAGTTTTTCAGTTGGCTGTTCAGCGTGTTGGCCGGCCCGCTGCCGGGAGTGACGCCTGCGCAACTGGGGGGAACCTGAATCCCTGTCGGGATGACCGCCCACGCACCGGTCACAGAAAAGGCCAGCAAAGAGCTGGCGAGCGCGACTCTCTTCAACATTAGTTTCTACCCCTCTTCATAAATATTTTCAGACGCTTAGAATTTAATCTGCCCAAGCGCCGACTCAGGTTTAATGCATAAATAAAATTTTTACTATACTCTGAAACTGCTTAGCTTATTTACGCTCATATAAGGATACGGCAAAGGTTGACCCCGACGAGAACCTCTCATTGGCGGAGATTTGTTCGACGAGTGACGCCAAGAACCTTTGCTTGCACAAGAAGATATGGCTCTGGACGCATGCGGGCGGCTACTGCCGGCGCCGCCGCGCAGATCGGCTAATAGCGCCCGTATCCCAGCGTCCGGATCTTGATGAGCGTGCCGTTTTCAAAGACGAGCGACGGCATCAATTGGGTGGGGCCGAAATTATAGACCCACTCCTCCACGGTGACTTCGCGCACCGCCGGATAGGGAAACCCCGGCTCGAGCGAGTCGAGCGGCCGAGGCGCCAGAGGGTTGGACATGCCGGAGCGGTATTCGACGTGGCTGTCGGTATAAGCGGGTTCGCCGCAACGCTGCAGCACGTCGAATTTCGACTGTCCTTCCGCGACGAGATTCGTCCCGCAACGAAGGGCCAGAGCGGGGGACGCGCTCGCGGCGAGGATCAACAGGCTGAACAACGCTCGGCATTTCATGGCATTCGCCCGATTGGCGCGCCGCTCTCGCCCGCTGCGCTTGGGATTTCGGGAAGTTAGGCCAAGCCCTTCAATCGCGCCAGTGGGCGCGCATAAGCGGAATTTGGAAATTTAGCTGCTAGAAGCCATGTATGATTCGCAGTCTTCTCTCGGTCGGCGGCTTCACCCTGCTCTCGCGCGTGACAGGCTTTCTGTCGCTTGCGATGCAGTCCGCGATCATGGGCGCCGGCGCGATTTCGGACGCCTTCTTCATCGCGCAGCGCCTGCCCAACAGCTTTCGAGCCATTTTCGGCGAGGGCGCCTTCAATGCGGCCTTCATCCCCTGTTACGCGAAAGCGCTGGAACAGGAAGGCGGCGAGCCGGCCGAGGAGTTCGCGGGCGAGGTCTACACGCTGCTGCTCGCCTCGCAGGTCGCGTTGCTGCTGCTCGTCTGGCTGCTGACGCCGCAATTCGTGTCGCTGCTGGCGCCGGGGTTGGGCGACCGGCCGGAGAAATTCGCCCTCGCCGTGAATCTGACGCGCATCACCTTCCCTTATCTCCTGTTCATGACGCTCTTCGCGCTGCATATGGGCGCGCTCAACGCGCATGGCCGCTTCGCGCTGCCGGCCTTCGCGCCGAACCTCATGAACCTCACCGTCATGGCGGCGCTTGCCGTCGCGTTTCTCTTCCCCAACGCCGGCTACGCCGCGAGTTGGGGCGTCACCATCTCGGGCGCATTGGAGCTGGGGCTCCTGATGTGGGGGGCGCGCCAGATCGGCGTGCTGCGCGGATTGCGTAAGCCGCATTGGCCGCGCGTGCGCGAATTCTTTCTTATGCTCGGCCCCGCCGTCATCGGCTCGGCGAGCCCGCAAATCGCCGTCTTCGCCGACACGATCCTCTCGTCCATGCTGGCCGACGGCGGCGTCTCGGCGATCTCCTACGCCGAACGTCTCTATCAGCTACCGGTCGGCGTCATCGGCATTGCGGCGGGCACGGTGCTGCTGCCAGAGATGAGCCGCCGCGTCGCGGCCGGCGACGTCGCCGGGGCGCATCGGGCGCAGAGCAACACCATGGCGCTCACCATTGCGCTCGCGGCGCCTTTCTTCGTGGCCTTCGACACGATCCCGGAGCTGATCGTCGCGGGCCTCTTCATGCGCGGGAAATTCACCGCCGCCGACGCCGTCGCCGCCGGCGACGTGCTTGCGGCCTATGGCGCGGGGCTGATGGCGCTGGTGCTGATCGCCTCGGCGCGCGCGAGCTTCCAGTCGCGCGGCGACACCTCGACGCCGATGAAGATCGCGCTCGCCGCGCTCGCCATGAATGTCGCCTTGAAGGTCGCCCTCTTCCGCCCGCTCGGCGCCGTCGGCCTTGCGACAGCGACCTCGATCGGACTCTGGATCAATTTCGGGGCCCTCATCGCGATTGCGATCGAGCGCGAGCTGATCGACTTCGACGGCGTCTTCGCGAAGGCGGTGGGCGCGACTTTCGTCGCCTGCATGTTGCTGACATTGGTCGCCATGTTCGGCCGCGCGCCGGCGCTCGCCCTGGGGCTGCATTTCGGCTCGCAGGCCAATCTCGTGGCGCTGATCGCGTTGGGGGCGGCGGGAGCGGTCGTATATGGGGCGACGCTCGTGGGGGCGCTGCATCTGGCGGGGGTGAGACTGGGAAGGTTGAGGCGGGAGAAGCGGTAGCCGCCCTCATCCGATCCCTGCGTCAGCAGGGGTCGGATGAGGGTCCCATCACATAAACTGAGACAACCCCGGAATCGCGTTGGCGATCTGCTTCACCTTTTCCTCGCCGACGATCTCCCTGGCGTAACCGAAGATCTCGTGGCCGAGTTTCTGGATCTGTCCCATATCGAGGCCGAGCGAATTGAGCTTTGTGGCCAGGCCCATCAGGCCGGAGCCGAGCAGGCCGCCGAGCAGGCTTCCCGCGCCGGCGTCCCCGCCCGCCGAAGCTTCGTTCGCAGCGTCGCGCGCGCCAGCGACCTTGTCGAAAAACTCCGCCACGGGACCGTCGGGAAGCTCCTTTTGCAGGAAGGCGAGCACATGGCCGATCGCGGTCCTGGCGACGCCGGCGTCAACGCCGATCACAGCAGTAACGCGCGCAATCAATTCATCCATCTCGATCCTCCCTTTGCCTATAAAGCGAGACTGTCGCCGGGCTTCGCGACAATTGCAAGCAATGACGGCGATTGAGGCGGCAGGCTGTCGAAAATCGCAGCGAGACATGGACACTGGTTCAAGCAGCGCAATCGCTGCGTCGACAGGGAGCGGCTCGCGCTTCGGCAGAAGGAGCGACGCCTATGCGAAATCTCGCTCGTTTATGTGCTGAAGACCGGCGCCGACTGGAAAGGCCCCAAGGCCCCATTGGCGACTTTTGTCTCGTCGCCGACCAGGGCAAGACCGCTCGCCCGTCGGCTTCCGCACGGAGGGGCGAAAAGGATTTCCCCCGCAATTCGCAGTTACAAGAATCTCAGCCAGAAAGAGATGTCGACAGATTGATCGTAGATTAAGCGAAAGAGGAGTGACGCAGCGTGATCGCGCGAAAAAACCAGTTCAAGTTTTTTTCGCGCGTTCCGGCCGCGTCACTCCCGCCTGCGAGTTTACAGGCCCGGCCGCATCTCACCGGTGGATTCGGATTTCGGCTTGACGCCGGAACGCTCCGCGAGCGCCGGCAGCATTGCACGGATCTTCGCGGCCCCCTCCTCGCCGATGAGCGCGTTGGCGCGCAGCAGCGTCTCCTCGATGAGGCGCTCGCTCTGCTCCTGCGTGAGGCCGAGATTCGCGAGCTTGCCGACGAGGATGTTCAAATCCGCGCGGCCGTGGCCCATGAAGCTCGTCATGCCCTCTATGGCCTGCGTCACGCCGCCGTCGCTGGCGGCCTGCGCCGCGGCGACCGCCTCCCGCGCGCCAGGCATTTTGTCGATGAACTCGGCGACATGCCCTTCCGGAACCTCGTCGCGCAGGAACCGCAGCACATGCCCGATCGCCGCCTTGGCGATCGACGGTTCGAGCGAGGTCGTCTCGACAACGCGTCTTGACAGTTCTTCCATTCGACATCCCTCCTTCTTCAGGGATCACCTGAAGGCGAAATGTCGCTTTGGCCCTGGCCGTCAAGCCAAGTTTGCGAAAATTAACGCGCGGCCGCTTACGCCGCGTCCAGTCCGTAGAGCGAATGCAGCGTGCGGACAGCAAGCTCCGTGTAAGCTTCGTCGATCAGCACCGAGAACTTGATCTCGGACGTCGTGATGGCGCGGATGTTCACGCCCTTTTCGGCGAGCGCCCGGAAGCCGCGCGCGGCGACGCCGGCATGGCTGCGCATGCCGATGCCGATGGCCGAGACCTTGGCCACGTCCTTGGCGCCTTCCATGCTCGTAAAGCCGATATCGCCCTTCACCTTCTCGACGATCGCCGTCGCGCGGTCATAGTCGGCCTTGCCCACCGTGAAGGTCATGTCGGTCATGCCTTCCTGCGAGACGACCTGCACGATCATGTCGACATTGATGCCGGCTTCGGCGAGCGGCATGAAGACGGCCGCCGCGACGCCGGGCTTGTCGGCGACGTGTCGCAACGTGATCTGCGCTTCGTCGCGGGAGAAGGCGATGCCTGTGACGACCTGGGCTTCCACAATGTCCTCCTCGTTGCAGATCAGCGTTCCCTCGCCCGGATTGGCCGGATCATCGAAGGAAGAGCGCACATAGGTCGGCACCCCGTGCACCATCGCCACCTCGACCGAACGAACCTGCAGGACCTTGGCGCCGAGCGACGCCATCTCCAGCATTTCCTCGAAAGCGATGCGCTCCATGCGCCGCGCCTTGCCCTCGCTCAGGATGCGCGGATCGGTCGTGTAGACGCCGTCGACGTCCGTATAGATGTCGCAGCGATCGGCCTTGACCGCCGCCGCGAGCGCCACCGCGCTCGTATCCGAGCCGCCGCGGCCAAGCGTCGTGATGTGGCCCGTCTCCGCGTGAACGCCCTGAAAACCCGCGACCACGGCGACCTCGCCGCGCTTGAAACCGTCGATGACGCCCTCGCCGTCGATGGACTCGATGCGGGCCGAGCCATGGGCGTCGCTGGTGCGGATCGGGATCTGCCAGCCGAGCCAGGAGCGCGCCGGAATGCCGATCTGCTGCAAGGCGATGGCGAGAAGGCCGGCCGTCACCTGCTCGCCCGAGGCGACCACGGCGTCATATTCCACCTGGCTGTAGAGCGGCGCGGCCTCCTTGCACCAGGCGACGAGCTCGTTCGTCTTGCCGGCCATGGCGGAAACGACGACCGCGACCTCCCGGCCAGCGTCGACTTCGCGCTTCACATGGCGCGCCACATTGCGGATGCGCTCGATATTGGCGACGGACGTGCCGCCGAATTTCATGACCAGGCGTGACATGAGGACCGGTGTTGGGCAGTAGGCAGTCGACAGTCGGCGGGCCGCCCACTCGCGTCCCGCCAAAAGCGCGCGTATATGTGACCGCGCCCCGCCCCCTGTCAACGGCGCAGGCCGCCTTAGTTACGGCGGCGAAGACCCGACGCGAAAAGAGGTTCTCAGTGTCACAAGACGCGACTCCCCCCCATTCCGCCAGCGTCAACCCCGAGGACGTCGCACGCTTCAACCGCCTCGGCGAGCTTTGGTGGGACAAGCAGGGCAAGATGGGGATCCTCCATGAGATCAACCCCATCCGCGTCACCTATATTCGCGACCATGTCCGCCGCTTCCTCAAAGGCGACATGAGCGCGCTCAACGAATCGCCCGAACGGCCGCTGGAGGGGATGCGCATCGCCGACATTGGGTGCGGCGGCGGCATTCTCAGCGAGTCCCTCGCGGGACTCGGCGCGACGGTGACGGGCGTTGACCCCGCCCCCAATAATATCGCCGTGGCGAGCCGCCACGCGGAGAAGATGGGCCTTTCCATCGACTATCGAAACATCACCGCCGAGGCGCTCGCCGAAACAGGCGAGCAGTTCGACGCGGTCGCGGCGCTCGAAGTGATCGAACATGTCGAAGGTCCGAGCGACTTCGTCAAGCTGCTCTCACGCCTCGTGCGGCCGGGCGGCCTGCTCTTTTTGGCCACGATCGACCGCACCATGAAGAGCTATCTCTTCGCGATCGTCGGCGCGGAATATGTGCTGGGCTGGGTGCCGAAAGGCACGCACGACCACAACAAATTCATCCGTCCGGACGAACTCTCCGGCTGGCTGCGCAAGGCCGGCATGCGCGAGATCGACCGGGCTGGCATGAGCTTTCTGCCTCTCACCCGCGCCTGGCGCAAGAGCCACGACACGGACGTGAACTACCTCATGGCCGCCAAGAAGGACGGATGACCGGAGCTCGTCATTGCGAGCGGCGCGCGAAGCAATCCAGGGGCGCTCATACGGCGCCGGATTGCTTCTCACGCTCCTCGCAATTGGTTCTTGATCGCCCCCCGCGACCGGCGCGTGCGACGACAAGCTCTTGTTCGCGCCATGAGCGCTCATTAGACTTTCGGCGATGATCAACGAATCGCCGCTCCCATCCGCCCTCGCCCGCGCGTTCGCGCTTCTCGGCCTGTCGCTCGCGCTCGCATTCGTCGGCGCGCCGGCGCCCGCCCTCGCCAAGGAGAAGCCCGCGGCGAAAGACAAGAAAGACGCGAAGGACAAGCCCGCCGCCGAGGAAGCGCCCGCGCCGGACGCCGCCGCCGACAAGAAGGGCAAGAAGGCCGGCAAAACCGACAAGGCCGACAGGAATGGCGGCGGCGGCAAGCCCGAGCAGCTCGGAACCTATGGCGAATGGGGCGCCTATCTGGCGCAGGGCGGCAAGGACAAGACATGCTACGCGCTCGGCCAGCCCAAGAGCCGCGAGCCCAAGGCGAAGCTGAAGGATACGTCGGCCTATGTCTTCATCTCGTCACGGCCCGGCGACGGCGTCCGCAACGAAGTCGCCATCAATCTCGGCTACGGAACCAAGGATGGCTCCGCTGCGACCGCCGAGATCGACGGCGACGGCTGGGAACTCGTCACCAAGGGCCAGAACGCCTGGGTGAAGGACCAGTCCAAGGAAAAGGAATTCGTCGGCGCCCTGCGCGGCGGCTCGAAACTTATCGTCAAGGCGTCGTCGTCCAAGGGAACTTCGACGACCGACACTTATACGCTGAAGGGATTGTCGGACGCCCTCGCGCGCGTCGCGCAGGAATGTAAGTAGCCTGCGCCGGAATCATTTCGGCCAACCCCGCCTGCATCGCCCGCGCCCCCCGGCGCGGGCGTTTCGTTTTCGCCCTTCCGCGCGGCCGCAGGGGAGCTAAAATTGGAGCCAGTCAGTATAAATCTGATGGCTCCAAGTAAAAGTACCACAACCTCTCGCCCGAGTGGTCCTTTTCGAACGGCGCACTCTCCCGGCAAATTGCGACCGTCAACGACGGCTTCCCCCCTGTTGCCTTGTTGGCGAGCGATGGCTTGGGCCTGAGAGGCCAAAACAGGCGCCAGGCCGTCGCTCTCATCTCTCGTCGACGTTGTGAGACTCGGCCGCCGCCAGGCGGTCGAGCCTTATCGGCCGCGCCAATGTGTATTGCAAGCTTATTTGTGATGAATATTGAACCAGTTCAGCGAGAAAAATGACTTAATACTAGATCCATTCCGATTTGTACGTACAAAATTCCTCTTCTGGTGCTTTTATATTTGCCTTGTCTGGCGCAATAGGCTAATAGAAAGGCCTCGTCTCAACTAAAAGAAATGGGAGGGAAACATGGCTGTTAATGTTCATGGCGGCGGCGAGCTCGGCAAAATCCTGCTCTATATTGCGGGCTTCGTGGGCTTTGTGATTGTTGCGCTAACCTGGGTGCCGGAGTGGATTTCGCCCGACAGCGCCAACATCACGGGCAACACCGGCTCGACCGCGCGCATGATCCAGTAAGGCGGAAACGCCGCGGCGTTCCGGGATCCGATCCGCCCGGAACGCCGAAATCCACAGGCCTGGCGAATTTCGTCGGATCGCCTGTTGCAAAGCCAGATCGATTGTTGCATAAGGCTGCAGCGACGGCGGCGCGAGCCAAATGGCGAAAGCCAAGCTGAAGCAAACGGATGCGGGTGTAGCTCAGGGGTAGAGCACAACCTTGCCAAGGTTGGGGTCGAGGGTTCGAATCCCTTCGCCCGCTCCAAATGAAGCTCCGCGATAACCCTAAAGCGGAGGTCGGGGTTCGATGCTGGTCACGCGCGCCCCCGCGAAAATAAATCTCACACTCCATATTCTTGGACGCCGTGCAGACGGCTATCACGAACTCGAAAGTCTCGTCGCCTTCAGCGGCGCGGGCGACACGCTCTCCCTCATTCCGGGCCCTGCCCTCTCGCTCGATATCTCCGGCCCTACCGCAACGGCGGCCGGCGCCGGCGGCGACAATCTGGTTCTGCGCGCCGCGCGACAGCTCGCCGAACGAATCGACGGCCTCGCGCTGGGCGCCTTCCGCCTCGTCAAGCGCCTCCCGGTGGCTGCGGGAATTGGCGGCGGCTCATCCGACGCGGCCGCGGCGCTGCGCCTGCTCGCCCGGGCGAACAATATCGACGCCGACGATCCGCGCCTGTTCGACGCCGCGCGCGTCACGGGGGCCGACGTGCCGGTTTGCCTTTCCGGCCGCGCGCGCGTCATGCGCGGCGCCGGGGAGACGCTTGGCCCCGTCCTGCGCCTGCCGCTGCTGCCGGCGGTGCTCATCAATCCCGGCGTGCCGGTGGAGACGCGCCCGGTTTTTCAGCGCCTCGGATTGCAGCCGGGCGAACGCGTGGCCGCCGAACGGCTCCCGGCGATCGGCAGCGGGGCGCCGTCGGTCGAATTGCTCGCCCTGCTGGCGAAGGGTCGCAACGACCTGGAGGACGCCGCCTGCCTGCAGGCGCCCGTCATCGTGGACGTTCTTTCGGTGCTGCGCGCCGCCAAGGGCTGCAAGCTCGCGCGCATGTCGGGATCCGGCGCGACGTGTTTCGCGATCTTCTCGACGACCGCCGCCGCCGCGAAGGCCGCGCGAGCCATCCGGATGCAACACCCCGAATGGTGGGTGAAGACGGCGGCGTTACGATGAGCCGCCGGCCCCCGCCGAAAGATCAGCCGCGCCGCCGCGACGACCGCCCAAGGGAAAGACCCAAAGGCGCAACGCCGCATGAGCCGCGCGTGCGAGGCGACGCGCCGAAAAGCCCCTTCCGCGCGCCCTCGCCGGAGGTCGTCACGCTCTATGGCGCACACGCCGTCAGGGAGGCGCTGAAAGGCGGGCGCCGCAAGCTCCTCGCGCTCTACGCAACCGACACCGCCCTGCCCCGGATCGCCGATCTCGCCCACGCCGCCGGGCTCGAACCCCGCCTCGTCGATCCCCGCGACCTCGCCCGCCATCTGGGCGAGGAGGCGGTGCATCAGGGCCTGCTGCTCGAAGCGCGCCCCCTGCCCGAAGCCGATATTGGCGATATCGAGTCGAAGAGCGGCGTGGTGCTCGCACTCGATCAGATCACCGATCCCCACAATGTCGGGGCCATCCTGCGCACGGCCTGCGCTTTCGGCGTCGACGCGCTGATCGTGACCGAGCGCCACAGTCCGGAATTCACCGGCGTGCTGGCCAAGGCCGCCTCCGGCGCGCTGGAGCATGTGACGATCGTCTCGGTCGTCAATCTCGCCCGCACCCTGGACGAACTGCGCGCGCGCGGCTACGGCGTGCTCGGACTCGATTCGGAGGGCGCGGAGCCGATCGAGACGATCCCGCTTTCAAGACCCCTCGCGCTGGTGCTCGGCGCCGAGGGCAAGGGCCTGCGCCGCCTTACCCGCGAGCGCTGCGACCTTGTCGCCCGCCTGGACCTCCCCGGCCCGATCAAGAGCCTCAACGTCTCAAACGCTTGCGCCGCAACGCTCAGCGTCATCCACATGCGCCTGCGCGCCGGGTAACCTCACGCCACCTTCCCATCGTCTGCTCTCCAAGCGCGGCCATTGCGTGTGTGGTTCGGAGGCGGAAATTCAAACCGAGACGCTGCTCGCACCGCAAAGGATTGACCTCGTCCGCGCCTTGGACGATTAGTTGGAGCGAGGGCGCGCCGGTTTAGCTCAGCTGGTAGAGCAACTGATTTGCAATCGGAGGGCCTCGGAGTCAAAAAGAGAATCGGATCATGCGCTTAGTGTTCGCTCGATCTGAACAGGTACCGAATAGGCGCCGGAATCGGTGTCCATAGGAGCCGGCGTAGCACAGCGGTAGTGCAGCGGTTTTGTAAACCGAAGGTCGGGAGTTCGATCCTCTCCGCCGGCACCATAATTCCTTCATCGCGGCCGGATCGGAGATCGAAGCTTTCGGCGATCAGCGGAAATCCGATGGCGCTTCAGCATGGTTAACTAAATATTGGCGTTTCCACGACACGCTCCTTTTCAGACTCGGATGAAGGAAACGGCGCCGCAGCCCTATCAGCGACGCCCTTACCCGCAGCTAACCGCGGGGAACGGGAACCATTGCTTCGGACAAGGCGTTTCTGCTTGGAGGCGGCGACGACATGCTCAGAAGGCTTGCGTTGATAGTGGCCTTGGCCACGGGAGTAGCGCCGCCAACTACGGCGGGGACGCAAATCGGCTGCTCCTATCCGGTCCTGCAGCCGGTTAACACCCGCGTCGTGTACCTCAACGGCGCCGGAAGAGCCGGCGGCTTCCTGAGATGCCGCCTCACTCCAAGATATCGTTGGTTGTGCGACGGGTGGGCAGGCCCCGGATACGTATTCTATGACAACGTCGTTACCTGTTATTGAGCGAGCATTGAGCGCCGGCGCCGGCTCTGGGTTTATGATCGAGCAGCAACGGCTTTCTGGTCCCGATGACGACTCGCCGCTGATGTTGCGTAGAGAGCGACTTGAAGGGGAGGAAGCTCGGCTTTCCATGCAGACCATCCTCCTTTAATCGCATCTCTAATTCGCCGGCCTTCCGGGCGGCATGGGCGCGGCCTCGAAATCCGGCGGCAACAACAGCGGCGTTTCTCCTGCCGGCGTTGGCAAGGGCAGATCGGCGGCGGCCGGCGGGGTTTGCGCGGGCAGCAGATTGCCCCAGTCGGTGCGGTTCATCATGCCCGCCTGCATGACCTCAGGCACGATCGGCTTGCCTTTGCGGATTTCCCAACCGCCGCCAAGCGCCTTGTAGAGCGCGACAAGGTTGGTCGCGATGGACGAGCGCGTCTCCGCCAAGCGGTTGCGTTCGTCGAGAAGGCGTGTCTGCGCGTCCAGCACGCGTTGGAAGTTTTCGGCGCCTTCCCGATATTGGATGAACGAAAGCTCGACCGCGCGCCGGGCGGCCTCGACCGACTTCTGCAAGGCTGCGGCGCGCTGCTGCCCCTTGAGGAAGGCGATGAGCGCATCCTCTGATTCCCGCGCCGCTCGGATCACGACGTCCTGGTAATTGACCAGAGCCTCTTGCAAGCGCGCGTCCTGGGCGCGGATGTTGTTGGCGATGCGTCCGTAATTGAGAATCGACCAACGGAAGCTCGGGCCCGCCGTCAGGAACAGACTTCCGGGGGCGAATATCTTGCCGAGATCGGAGGCCTGTACGCCGATGTCGCCGAAAAGGAAGAAGCGCGGATAGAGGTCCGATTCCGCAATGCCGATACGGGCGCTCTCAGCCGCCGCATTCATCTCGGCGGCGCGAATGTCCGGACGGCGACGCAGCAATTCGGCCGGGACCCCGACGCTCACCCGGGGTGAAGCGCTCGGGATCTTGCGGGCTCCGCGCAGCAGTTTGTCGATGCCTCCTGGCGGCTGCCCTAGGAGCACGCTGAGCGCGTTCTTGGCCTGCTGCAAGCCTGTCTGCAGATCGGGAATAGAGGCGATTGTGTTTTGCAGAAGGGCCTTTTGTTGCGCCACGTCGAGTTCGGAGGTTGCGCCCGCGCGGAAGCGCGCCTCGGCGATCTGCAAGCCGTCCTCTTGCAGCCGCACGTTCTCACGCGCGATCTCGAGCAGAACCTCGAAAGTGCGGATCACGACATAGGTGCGCGCGACTTCCGCCGTCAGCGACACGAGCGCGTTGTCGTAGTCCGCGATCGTGCGCATCATACTGGCGTCGGCCGCCTCGACGCCGCGGCGGTAGCGTCCCCAGAAATCGACCTCCCAGGTCGCGTCGAAGCCGATCGAATAATCGGCGAATGCGTGCTTCGGCAGATTGGCCTTGTTTGCCGCCTGCTCGCTGATCTTGTTCCATGTCGCGGCGCCAGAGCCGGCCTGATCCTGCGGGAAGAGCTGCCCGATCGCAATTCCGAGCTGCGCACGAGCCTCGAGAATGCGCAGGCCGGCAATCTGCACGGGCAGGTTCTGTTCCGCCGCGGCATGGACAAGCCGGTCTAGCGTCGGATCACGAAAGGTTCGCCACCACTCGCTCTTGATCTCCTTGTTGGAGACGCGCTTGTCGCCTTTCTCGATCCAATTGTCCTGGACGGCAGCCTCTGGGGGCTGGAAATCCGGACCAACCGCGCACCCGCCCAGGGCGAACGTCAGGCCAAGCAACGGCAAGGCGCCTTTCTGCTTTCTTTTGCAGAGGGCATTCAAAAGAAGCGCGCGCATTATTTGGTCACCGCGATGGATTTACGGAACAGCGAAAGGCTGTAGCTGAAGAAAGCGAGGCCGATGGCCGCGACCATGGCGAATTGCGGCCAGACGGCCTCGATGCCGCCGCCGCGATAGATGATTTTCTGCGAGAAGCTGACGAAGTGCCGCGACGGCAGGAAGAAGGTCATATATTGCAGCCAGATCGGCTGGCTCTCGACCGGCGTATTGCCGCCGGAGAGAAGCTGCAGCACCACGACCACCAGAATGATCAGCAGCGCGAATTGCGCCATGGATTGCGAGATGGTGCCAAGGAAGATGCCGAGCGCCGTGGCGAAGAAGAGATAGAGAAGGACGCCGGCGAACCAGAGCAGGACGGAGCCGGCGAAGGGCACTTCCAGCGCCTTCATGACGATGAGATAGAGCGAGGCCGCCGTCGCGAGCAGGATGACGAGGCTGTTCGCCCAGACCTTCGCCATGGCGATCTCGAAGGCCGACAGCGGCATCACGAGCAAATGCTCCAGCGTGCCGTGCTCGCGTTCGCGAATGACGGCTGCGCCGGTCAGAATAATGGTGAGCATCGTCACCTGATTAATGATGCCGACCACGCTCGCGAACCAGGAGGTGACGCCATTCGGGTTGAAAAGCCGGCGGATGACGAGATTGACCGGCTGCTCTGTGGCGCCGCTCGCGCGGCTGAAGAAAGAGGTCACGCGCTGATTGATGATGTTCTTGATATAGCCAGCGCCGATCGCCGCCTGCTGCATGGCGGTCGCGTCGATGCTGAGCTGAATGTCCGGGTGGCGCCCCTCGCGCAGATCCGACTCGAAGCGCGGCGGGATGGCGACGACGAACATGAAGCGTCCCTCGTCCATCGCCGTCTCCACCTCGGAGGCGTCAATCAGTTCCGGCTCCTGAAAGCGGGGCGGATAGAAGGCGTTGATCAGCTCTTTCGAGAGTGAGGAATGATCCTCGTCGACAAAGGCGATCGAGGCGTTGTTGACCTCGCTCGACGTGCCGGTCGCCTGAATATAGATCGTGCCGGTGAAGGCGTAGGCGACGAAGAACATCATCACAAGGTCGCTGCCAAGACTGCGCAGCTCCTTTATGCCGAGCCAGAAAATGTTGAGCAGGGACTTCATCGCCTATTTCTCCTGCTTCCGGAGCGCGAGCGTGCTGACGGCCCAGAGCACGGGAACGCAGCAGGCGAGGAAGATCACGTCCTGCAGGAGAAGATCGGCGCCGAGCCCCTTGGTGAAGGCGCCCTTGCTCGCATGCATGTAATAGGTCGTCGGCCAGATGGTGCCGACGAATTTGGCGCGCCCCGCGAGCGTCGAGACAGGCTGCAACAGGCCGGAGAACTGGATCGTCGGCACAAGCGTGATGATCGCCGTGATGAAAACGGCGGCGACCTGGCTCGACACGAAGGTGGAGATGACGAGGCCGAGGCCCGTGGTCGTCGTTACGTAAAGCAGGGTGATGAGGGTGAGCATCAGAAAGCTCCCCTTGATCGGAATGCCGAACACCACCACCGCCATCGCGACGAGGATGAAATAGTTCAGCATGCCGATGGCGATATAGGGAAGCTGCTTGCCGAGCAAATATTCCAATCGCCCTGTCGGCGTGACGTAAAAATTGATGATCGAACCCAGCTCCTTCTCGCGCACGACGCTGATCGCCATGAGAATCGCCGGGATCAGGATCAGCAGGATGGGCGGAACGCTCGGAACCATCGCATAGACGCTCTCGAACGTCGGATTATACATGTAACGGTCTTGGAAATTCGCTCGGTATTTGGGCGGCTTCAGATCCAGGCCGTTGGACGGATCCTGCAAGGCTTTGTCCTGGACGCCCTGCACATATTGCGAGACGGTCTCGCCGCGGAAGGTGTTGGCGCCGTCGACCTGCGCCGAAACCTCCGGGCGGGCGTTCTTCAGAAGGTCGCGACCGAAACTCGGCGGGATTTCGACGACGAGGGAAATTTCGTCCGATTGCAGCCGCCGGAGCGCGTCTTCGGCCGAGCTGATCGGCCTTGTCTCTAGAAAATAGCGCGGCGTCCCAGCGAATTGCTCGAGATAGGCGCGACTTTCCGGGGATTGATCCTGGTCGAAGGTCGCGTAACGCACATGCTCGACGTCGGTCGTGATGCCGAAGCCGAAGACGAGCATGAGAACGGCGGAGCCGACAAAGGCGAAAGCGAGGCGCACGGGATCGCGCAGGATCTGCATCGCCTCATTGGCGCTGTAGGCGAGCATGCGCCCGATGCGAAGCGCTATGCCGGAGAGATGCTTGGGCTCCGGCTTTGCGAGCGCCTTGTCGGCCGCCGCCTGGGCGGCTTCCTCGGTCTTGCCGGCGGCGGAGGCGCCGATCGCGTCCTCCATATAGCCGATGAAGGCCTCTTCCAGCGTCGCGGCGCCGCGCGCCGCGATGAGCTTCTGCGGGTCGTCGCAGGCGAGCACCCTGCCGGCGTTCATGAGCGAGATGCGGTCGCAGCGCATCGCCTCGTTCATGAAGTGGGTGGTGACGAAGATCGTGACGCCCTGATTGCGCGACAGGTCGATCAGCAATTCCCAGAAACTGTCGCGCGCGACCGGATCGACGCCCGAAGTCGGCTCGTCGAGAATGAGCAGCGGCGGGTCATGAAGCACGGCGACGGCGAGCGAGAGGCGCTGGCGCAGGCCCATGGGCAGATCGCCAGCCAGCGCATCCATATAGGGGCCGAGGCCGAATTTCTCGACGAGCTGGTCGATACGCTCCTGCGCCTTCTTGGGCTCGATATGATAGAGCCGCGCGTCGAGCACCAGGTTCTGGCGCACGGTCAGCTCGCCGTAAAGCGAGAAGGCCTGCGTCATATAGCCGATATTGTTGCGCACCTCGATGCTGCCAGCCTCGACCGACTGGCCGAACAGCGTCGCCGAACCTTCCGTCGGCGGCAGCAGGCCAGTGAGCATTTTCATCGTCGTCGACTTGCCGCAGCCATTCGAGCCGAGGAAGCCGAAGATCTCGCCGCGTTCGATGGTCAGCGTCACATGGTCAACCGCGACGAAATCGCCGAAGCGGCGGGTGAGGCCCTTCGCGTCGATGGCGATTTCTTTCTTGCCCTCGGGCCGGGGCGGAATAGTGAGATCGACGTGACCCGTGCGCTTCTCCTCCGGCAGGAGCTGGATGAAGCATTTTTCGAGATCGCTCGTTCCGGTGCGCGCCATCAGCTCCGCAGGCGTGCCGGTCGCGAGCACCTTGCCGGCGTCCATCGCGACGATCCAGTCCCACTGCTGGGCTTCGTCCATATAGGCCGTCGAGATGATGACGCTCATGCTCGGCCGGTCGGCGCGGATGTCGTCGATCAGCGTCCAGAACTGGCGCCGGGACAGCGGGTCGACGCCTGTCGTCGGTTCGTCGAGAATGAGCAGGTCCGGCTCGTGCACCAGCGCGCCGCAGAGACCGACCTTCTGCTTCATGCCGCCGGAAAGCTTCCCGGCGGGGCGGCCGGGAAAGGGGCCGAGACCTGTGGCGTCCAGCAGCTCCTTCACCTTCGCCGGCCGCTCGGCGGCCGAAAGCCCAAAGAGCCGCGCCATGAAGTCGACGTTTTCCTGGACGCTCAGCTCGAAATAGAGATTCTTGCCCAAGCCCTGCGGCATATAGGCGATACGCGGACAGGCGTCGCGGCGATGACGGGCGTCGGCCATATCGCCGCCTAGCGCGATCACCTTGCCCTGCTGGATTTTCTTGGAGCCCGCGATGAGCGCCATCAGGGTGGATTTGCCGACGCCGTCCGGACCGATGATGCCGACCATAATTCCGGCCGGGATGTCGAGGGACAAATCGTCCACCGCAATGGCGTCCCCGTAGCGATGGGTGACGCTCGAAACCGATACAACAGGCGCGCGCCCCGAAGCGCCCTGCTCCGCCGGTCGCGTAGCCTGTAGCGGCTCCCCGCTCATGGTCTGCGAGCCTTCGCGCGCGTCAATGCTGAGCGTCCTTGCCGGCAGCACCCGAAGGCGGAACGGCGCTCTGGAGGAAGGCTGGCCACTCGACAGCGGGATCGAGCTTCACATAGCCGACACCGCGCACGCCGGTCTTGATGTAGTCGATATAGGCGCTGACGGTCTTTTCGGGCACCTTGATCTTTACGCGAAACATCAGCTTTTCGCGCTCGCTTTTCGTCTCGACCTGCTTGGGCGTAAATTGCGCCTCGGGCGAAACAAAGCTGACGACGCCCGGGACCGCGCGGCCCGGCATATGGTCGCCGACGATGCGCGCATCCGCGCCAAGCTTCACCTTCGCAGCGTCGGCGGCGGGAAGGAAGATCTCCATATAGACGTCTTCGAGATTGACGAGCGTCATCGCCTTGCCGCCGGCCGCCAGCACTTCCCCGACCTCGGCGAGCTTGTAGAGCACGCGGCCGAGAATGGGCGAGCGCAGGGTCGCATCGTCTATGCGCGTCTGGATCGTCGCGACCTTCGCCTTCGCGACATTCACCTCTTGCTGAATCGTCCGCAGCTTCGCTTCCTCTTCCTGAAGCGCGGCGGAAGTCGTTTTCAGCGTCGTGTTGCGCACATCGAGCTCGCGCTGGGAACCGGCGCGTTGAGCCACGAGATTTTTGCTGCGATTGACTTCGACCTTGGCGAGATCGATCTGCGCCTTGCTGCGGGCGATGGTCGCCTTGGCGACCGCCTCTTTCTCCTGCGTGGCGACGACGTTCAGCTTGGCTTCTTCGAGCTGCGCCTGGAGCGTATTGGTGTCCATCTGCACCACGACGTCGCCCGGCTTCACGAGATCGCCTTCCTCGAAGAAAATCTGCTTGACGCGCAGCGACTCCTTCGGCGCGATGTCGACAAGCTTGGCTTCGAGGCGCCCATTGCCCGAGGCGATGCCGGCGGGCAGCGCATTCTGCTTATCCCGCCAGTACTGGTAGCCGAAGAAGGCCCCGACTCCGACGACGGCCGCGGCGATCAACAGTGTAGTTCTTCCCGCCATCAGAGCCTTTTCCCCGAGGTCGTCACGCAAGACCGAAAGCGTGGTGATTCGCGATGTTAACGATAGGTTAACATTAATCGGCTCGGCCTGTGCGCACCCAAGGAAGGTCTTTTACAAGATTTCCGGGACTCTTCGATCATGAAAAAATCGTGCGCCACGCGCTTTGCGCGATCTCCAATTCCTCATTCGTGGGGATGACGTAAACGTCTACGGTCGAGTTAGATGTAGAGATCTTTATGTCTGCGACGCGATTGGCCTGATCGTCCATCATCACAAGGCCGTCGGCCGCGGTGAAGCCCATGGTGCTTGCAACGCTCTTGCCGTTTTGCATGGCGCAAAGGCTCGCGCCATTGCCGAGATAGGCGACGATGATGCGGCCCTCGGCGATGTCCGGTGCGATCTCCTCCACCCTGCCGGCGACATATTCATACGAAATGCCGTGGAAGCCAAACCGCCGAACGCCGGCCTCGGAATATTTGTGCGCGATAGCGAACGCCTGTGCGATGGGAGGCTGGCTCGTGTGAAACGCCGTGTCGAAGCAGACCACCTGCGGGACCTGCGGATGATCTGCGAGCAGGGGCCGGACAGCTTCGCACGAGGCGTCGCGCCGATGCCCTCGATGAGACCCTTGAGTCTGAGCGCCGCCGTTTCCCCAGCGTCGAAGATCGCGAATTTGACGCTCGAGGACCCGGCGTTGACGACGGCGATGGCGGACATGCTCTCTCCCGTCAGGCCACGATGCTTGCGCCGCTGTCGACATAGACCGTGTCGCCCGTGAGCCTGTGGGCGAAGGGCGTCGCCAGATAGGCGCAAGTCCAGCCCACATCCATGATGTCGATCAACTCCCCGAGTGGGGCCTTAGAGGCCGCTTCGTTGAGCATCAGGTTGAAGTCCTTCAATCCGGAGGCGGCGCGCGTGTTCAGCGGACCCGGCGAGATGGGGTGGACGCGAATGCCTTTGGGTCCGAGTTCATAAGCCAGATAGCGGCACGCCGACTCCAGCGCCGCCTTTACCGGCCCCATGACATTGTAATTGGGCACGACGCGTTCGGCGCCGAGATAGCTCATCGCGAACATCGCGCCGCCCTCCGCCATCAACGGCGCCGCGAGGCGGGCCATGCGGATGAAGGAATGGCACGATATGTCCATCGCCTTCGCGAAACCCTCCGCCGAGCAGTCGAGCAACCCGCCCTGAAGATCTTCCTTCGGCGCGAAGGCGATGGAATGGACGAGAATGTCGAGCCGGCCCCATCGTTCTGAAACGAGATCGAAGACGGCCTCAAGCTCGCCGGGCCTTGTCACGTCGAGCGGCGCAACAATTTCGGCGCCGACCTCCTTCGCAAGCGGTTCGACATGCGGCCGCGCCTTGTCGTTCAGCCAGGTGACGGCGAGGTCGGCCCCAGCGGCGCGAAAGGCCTTTGCGCAGCCATAAGCAATCGACTGATCATTTGCGATGCCGACAACGAGCGCCTTTTTGCCGGCGAGAACCTGCGCGACTTCCGTCTCCATGGCTGCGTTCAACTCCGTTTCGCCGCCGCATCCCGGCGCGCTTTGGCGAGTAGGGCCGCCACCGCGCAGGAGGCGAGTCGCGCAATGAGGGAGTCGGCGCGGCTCGTGAGGATGATCGGAACGCGCGCGCCGAGCACGACGCCCGCGCTGTCCGCGCCAGCGAGGAAGGTGAGGCTCTTCGCCAGCATGTTGCCGGCTTCGAGATCGGGAACGACCAGCACATTGGCTTTGCCGGCGACCGGTGAGATGATTTTCTTCGTGGCCGCCGCTTCCTCATCGATCGCATTGTCGAGCGCAAGTGGGCCGTCGACAAAGGCGCCGGTGATCTGGCCCCGGTCGGCCATCTTGCTGAGCATGGCCGCGTCCATCGACGATTGCACCTTGGGATTGACCGTCTCCATCGCCGAGAGCACGGCGACGCGCACTTCGGGAAACCTCAGCGCATGGGCAAGATCGACGGCGTTTTGCACGATGTCGACTTTGTCTTCGAGCGTGGGTGCGATATTCACAGCCGCGTCTGTGATGATGAGCGGGTCGGGGTGGTCCGGCACGTCCATGACGAAGCAGTGGCTGATGCGGCGCGAGGTGCGAATGCCTGTCTCGCGCGCGACGACGGCGGACATCACCTCGTCCGTGTGCAGGCTGCCCTTCATCAGCGCTTCCGCCTCGCCGTTACGGACAAGCTCGACGGCCTTGGCCGCCGCCTCGTGGCTATGCGCGGCGTCGACAAGCGTGGCGGCGCCGATGTCGACGCCGCACTGGGCGGCGACCTCCCGAATGCGCGCCGCCGGACCGACCAAGATGGGCTCGACCAGCTTGAGCCGCGCGGCCTCCAATGCGCCCTTGAGCGAGACCTCGTCGCAGGGATGGGCGATAGCGGTTGCGATGGGACCGGCGCCCGCCGCGGCTTCGATCAGCCGGTCATATTTTTCATGGGCCTGGGGTTGGCGCGCTGACTTCATCAGGCCACCTTGCTTGTCGTGAGGTCGGCAAGGGCGCCGATGCGCCCATCCGCGAGGCCGAATGCTTCCTTGACGCGATCGAAGCGCATCATCTGGTCAGGCGGAAGGGCGCCGTCGGCTGTCGCGACGTCATAGACCGTGGCGAGCAGCCTCGCGCGGCGCTCTGTGTCTTTGGGCAACATTTTCGAGATCCCGTCGAGAGCGGCCGCGGAATCGGCGCGCAGCAACGAGGCTTGCGCGCCCATCATCTCCTTGAGTTCACGCTTGCTCACCTGCACGCCTTCGGGCGCGCGCTTGCGTAGCGCTTCGATCGCGTTGAAATGACGCTCGTCGGCGCCTTCGCCAGCCTGGATGTAAAGCACCGCCCGCAGCCCGGCCTCGATCGGCCCGCCGCGCGACATGGCCGCGTCCATGAGCGCCGACGCCTTGGGGGACTCGATCGCGATCGCCTCCGCTTCCGACCCTGCCGGGGCAAGTCCGACGGCGGTCTGCAGCCATGGCGTGCCGTAGACCGACAGGAAGATATTTTCCGTCGCAGCCTCCCGCCATTTGGCGAAGATGTCGAGATTCGTGACGATCCACGAGGAGGCCATCCTCTCGAAGGTCAGATAGGGATTGTTTGGCTCGACGGGGTGGCGGCTGGCCTTGATCTTTTCCGCCGCGGCGGCGACAGCCCGCATGGCGGGATTGCGGTCGCTGAAGGCGCGGAACGCCACGCGATTGAGATGCGTCTCGCGGAAGAATTCGGCCGTGGCGGGCGTCGAAACCGCCTGAACGGCCGGCTGCAGAAAGCGCTCATAAAGCCCTTTGTTGATCTCCGAAACCCGCGCGACCGTCTCGAAGCGCCGCTCGTCGGCGGCGTCGTTGCAACCGAGCGCGCGTATGTCGTCGAGCGTGCGGGGCGCCAGCTTCGCAATATATTTGCCGGAGATCAGCTCTGCGTGGGTTGCCGAGGGGCCGGCTTCCGCCAGCACGATCTCATAGAGGCCCGGCGGCATGACGTCGATCAGATCGATGTTGAAGACAAATTCTTCGTGTTCTTTCTTCGCGACCTTCCCGGAGACAAAGATGCCGAGATGCCCGACGCTCGGATGTAGGCAGTAAGCGATCGTCTGGCCGCTGGCGATAATGTCGCCGGCATCCTTATAGAGATCGAGCAGCCAATCGAGCGCCTGCTGGGGCGGCGTAATGTCGTCGCCAAAGGAGCAGAACACGATGATCGGGGATTTGATCTTGCGCAGGTCGACAACATCGCCGCCCATTGTGATCTCGCCGGCCGTGAGACGGTTGCCGACAAAGAGCTCGTCAACGATGAACTGGATCTCCCCGCCATTGAGCAGCACGGGGTTGCCCCACCATTTCTCGAATTCGAGATAGCGCGGCCCCTCCGTATCGACCTTTGAGTAAACGTTGTATTGCTTGGTCCAGAGCGTGTTCGACGGATTGTTGGACTCGAAGTTCGAGACCAACCAGGCGCCGTCGAAGACGCCGTCGCCGAGGTCGCTCGTCAGCTCGGTGAGCCATGTGCCGCCCAGCATCCCGCCGAGATAGCGCATCGGATACTTGCCGCGCACGCCGGCCCAATAGGAAAGCGGCGTCCCGGCGATAAGGATGGGGCCCGGCAGGTCGGGCTCGAGCGCTGCCATCATCATGATCTGCCAGCCCGCCTGGCAGTTGCCGATGAGAACGGGCTTGCCTTCGGCATTCGGGTGCAGGTCAATGACCTTGCGGACGAATTGCGCTTCCGCGCGGCAGACGTCTTCGATCGTCTGGCCGGTGACCGGGTGCGGCAGGAAGCCGACGAAATAGCAAGGATGACCCGCCCGCAGGGCGACGCCGATTTCGCTGTCGTGCTTCATCCCGCCAATGCCCGGCCCGTGACCGGCGCGGGGGTCGAAAATTATGAAAGGCCTTTTCTGGGAATCAATCGTAACGTCAGCCGGCGGGACGATACGGACGAGGCAGTAATTGACCGGTCGTCGCAGCGTGCGTCCGTCAACGATCACTTCGGGTTCGAAATTCAAAACATTGGGCGCAATACGCGCGCTCTGCTCAAGGTAGTCGTTGCCTCGGCGCCGAAGGATGTCCAGGAAAAGAATCGAACGCTCACAAGCGTCGCGCCAATAATCAAATAACAAGTTGGAAGGGGCGGTCTCGGCCATACGCCATTCCTCGTTGTGGCGCCGTGCTAGGACAGCGGGACCGGCGCTGCAGTGCACAAAGTCTAGCGAGCCAAAGGTGACGAGTAAATATTCCAGGACGAACTGCGCCTCTTTGCCGCCCCTTCATAGTAAAGCTCGCGCTGACAGCGATCGATCAAGAAATGTTTCGATAGGCGCGTTGCGCTGCTGACGCTATGCTCAGCTGCTTCTCTTCTAGTGATCGGGCTGCGCCATGGGTAAGAAAAATAAGGAAAAGGTCAAGGAGAGAGACGCATTTGAGCCTTCTCAGATTGCATCGACTGAAGCGGGCGCCTCGGAAAAATTGCCTCGGAAGACTTACGAGGCCGAGCTCGAGAGACTGCATGTTGAGCTCGTGCAGCTTCAGGAATGGGTGAGAAGCGAGCAAAAAAAAGTTTGCATCCTCTTCGAAGGAAGAGACGGCGCCGGTAAGGGTGGCGTGATCAAGGCGCTGACCGAACGAGTCAGTCCGCGCACATTCCGCGTCCTCGCCTTGCCGGCGCCGACCGAGCGCGAGAAGTCTCAAATGTATATCCAGCGCTACCTGCCGCATCTTCCGGCGGGGGGCGAGATCGTGATTTTCGACCGAAGCTGGTACAACCGCGCGGGCGTTGAACGCGTGATGGGCTTCTGCACGGACAAGCAGGTCGAACGCTTTCTCAGTGCGACGCCCAAAGTCGAGCAGGCGATGATCGAGTCAGGGATCCTCCTCCTCAAATACTGGCTGGAGGTCAGCCCCGACGAACAGACGAGGCGGCTCGAAAACCGCATCAATGACGGTCGGAAACTGTGGAAGCTGACTGAGATGGATTTGAAATCCTATACTCGTTGGGACGACTATACGCGCGCCCGCGACGAAATGTTCGCAGCAACCCATACTCCATGGGCCCCCTGGCATGTTGCGAAGTCGGACGACAAGAAGCGTGCACGGCTCAATGTCATCACGCATATTCTCGACTCCATCCCTTATGAAAAAGCGCCGAAGCGAAAGATTGAGCTGCCTAAGCGGAAGATCGACGAGAAGTTAGGTGTCGATTACTCGCCGATGCTAATCCGTCAGACTTTTTGAGTCCCGCGCGTGCTTGACAGCCATGTGTGCAATCCACACGGGCACGGTTACGGCTATAATGATGACGGCATTGCCGATGACTAACCCTATTGAGCGATCCGCTCTGAATGTTAGGCCATAGCAGTGAAGCGTTTGGGAAATGCCGGGTTCAGCGCAAACATCGGCTTCCGATGGCTCGAACCTTCAATGCTGAGGCTGGAACGATCGAAACCCCTGAGCGTTTCCCTATGCCGGCCCAAATTTGGGAGATTTCAATGGAGAGACGTACATTTTTGCAACTGCTTTGCGCCGGGATCGGCGTTATGTCAGTTGCGTCGCCCGCCCAAGCTCTTGACATGGTTATGCCGCTGACTACAGGGGAGCGTGACTCGGCTAACACGCCGGAGCCAAGCGTCGCTACTCCGGAAGATATGGAGACGGTGCATATCGAAGAGGCGTATTATGGTCACTGGCGTCGCGTTAATCGGCGCGTCAGTCGGCGTGTTTACCGACGTCATTACTACTACCACCACCCGTACTACTACTGATTGGCTAAGGGCGCCGCCGACAGCGCTGGCGCGCTGCCCGTCCTGGAGGGGATCTGCAAGCGCTGGCCTGAAACATCTGTTAGCCGACGGCGCGTATGACCGCGCGACGCGTGGGGCAAGGGCGCCTATCTCGACTTCGCAGTTGAATTCATCCGCCGCAAAGACGGCGAATAGGGCTTCGAGGTCTTGCCTAGACGATGGTTCGTCGAGCGCACCCTCAGCGTGATGATCGCGGCATAGCCGGCGCGGCGATAGGCATATCTTTACGCAGCCTCCCATGCTGCTCTCGATACGTCACAGAAATGGTCATCTGATTTGTAATCAGTTGGTCGGGAGTTCGAATCCCTCAACCGCCGCCAATGAATCCGGCGAATGGCGGACGTCTCAAGCTTCTTCCTGACAATTTCACTGCTTTATAAGCATTCATGAGCATTTGCAGAGGGATACGAGCAAAGCGACCTTGGATCAAAGTATTTTCCGGGTCTCGCTGAATGAGTTTTGGCTGTAATTTGGCTTGCATATGCCGCGCAAGTGACGCCAGAATTTTACGCTCATTCGAGCGAATCATCTTTGAGACTTCCGCCGATCTCCAATTCCGGCTGAACGATATAGGTGCTTAATGAAACGTGGGTTTTTCTATGCGACGGCGCTTCTCGCCGTCCTCGGTTTTTTCGACTTCTCGGAAGCGGCGAGCGCCGCAACGAAGGCGTGGGTCTCCGGATCCGGTCAGGACGTCGCCGGTTGCGGCGGCGCGGGAGGAACGCCCGGGCCTTGCCGCACGTTCCAATACGCCCACGACAACATCATCTCCCCCGGCGGGGAGATCTTCGTTCGCGACCCCTCGGCATATGGTCCGCTGGTCATTACAAAGGCCATCACCGTCACGAGCCAGGGAGGCGTCGCCTTTTCTCCCTCAATCACGATCAATGCGTCGGCGGCCGACACCGTAACCCTCGAGGGCATCACAATAGACGGCCTGCAAACCGGCGGCGTGGGCGTTCAGGTCAACAACGCCTTCGCAGTCAACCTGGTTAATTGCGTCATTCAAAACCTTGCGACGGCCGGCGTTCAATTCGCTCCGACAGGCCCCTCGCAATTTGGAGGATATTTAAAGCTTTCCTATTCTCGGTTTACAAAAATTAATGGTCCCGCAGTCTCCGCAAACCTGACCTCGATGGGAGGTCAGATTCTTCTGGATCATGTGTCCATCAATCAAACCCATGACGGCCTTGTCGGAAACTTCAATGCGAGTTCCATCGGGTCCGGATTTTCAATCTCGAACAGCGCCATCGATCAGATCGTCGGAAACGGCGTCGCTGCGAATTCGACCGGAACGGGCGCGCTTGGTTTCATCACCAACACGTCCATGTCATTTCTTGGCGGGTCGGCCGTTACGACGAATGGGCAGAGCGTATTCGTCGGGATCTCACGCTCGAACATTCTTGGTTGCGGGACGGGGCTGAACAATGTCGCCGGCGTCATCAACAGCACCAACGACAATATGATCGCCTGCCTAACGCCGACGAGCGGGACGATTGGACAAATCCAATACAAATGACCGAGCTGAAGCGCCCCGTCGACATCACGGCCGGGCGCTTCGCCTCGCGGGCGCCCCCGCTACCTGTCTTTGACGCATTCGGCGCTTCCGCCCCGTCAAAAGTAATTCTGCGCCGATCTCATCGTCCGGTGGCTCCCGCCGCATCAGGGAGCGTGCAAATCCAGCTGACAACTGGTTTTTTTCCTTCCTGACCCGCTTCCGCCGCCTTGCCTTCGACCGGCTTCCAAGCAAAATTGGGCCGATCGAATTGATCAGGCGGCGACTACGCGTCTCATTGGCGGTTCCACTGAAAGCTCCTCATGGCGAAACTCCCCGGTCCGGCTATCCCTCTTCATCTCAGGATCGTCCAATTCACGCTCTGGTTGTCGCGGCTGGCGCTCCTGATCGCGATCCTGCTGGTCCTTCTGCCGCTTATCATTCCCTATCTCAAAGCCGGCGTGTCGCACGCCTGGATTGATCAGGTTCAAACCCTTGACGCTCGCGCGATCAAATGGGTCAGAGCCGCGTCGCCGGTGGATCTGGGCGGAGTCGAACTGACCCGGTGGATCCTCGCCGGCGCGCTTTACATCGTGCGGACGGTGCTGGGCGGCATGCGGCGCAGGGTGAAGAACGCCGCCTATCGCGCGTCCGTTCAACGCGACCTCGAGGCGCTGCAGGTGGCGGCGCCCAGCGGAGCGGGAGCGCGGCTCGTCGCGCCGATCAAGGAGAAGATTAGGAAGCTCGACCCCGGCAATGACGAAAGTCGCGCCGAACTGCTCCAGGTCATGGCGGAAGCAAAGCGCAAGCTCGAATCGATGAGCCGCGACCTCGCTTTCCTGTCCATCGACGTGGCGGACTCCACGAAGATGAAGGTCGGCGAGGAGAAAACCGATATCGAGCACGACTTCCGCGAATATAAAAATCTGGTCGACAGCAAGCTTCGCAGCAACGGCTCCCTGAAGGCGGCGTGGACGCCGGATGGCGTCATGGCGTGCTTTCCCACGATCGACGCGGCGGTGAAGGCCGCGCAGGAGGTGATCTCCGGCCTCGACGCCTTCAACGCGAATGTGAAGCTCGTCAGATCGAACTTCACGGTTCGCTGCGGGATCAACGCGGGACGCGTCTACTACGATGAGCAAACGCCGATGGAAGAGATGAGCGACCGCGTCATCGACATTGCCGGACACATGCAGAAATACGCGCAGCCCGGAACGATCGCCTGTCCCAAGCAACTCATCAAGCCGGTGCAGCAACGCGAAGGCTTCAGAGATGCAGGCCGGGTGGTGGACGGATACGAAACCTATCAGTGGACGCGCGATTGATCCCGCATTGGCGGCGCGCGCATTTCCGCGCCGCCGCGGCCGCTCAGTAAGACTTGTAGATCCGCCGGCCCTCGACCGTCTCGGCGGTGCCGACCAAATTCCCGTCGGGGCCGTTGAAATATGTGACGCCGCCGATCTTCGTGACGCTCCCGAGCAGATGTCCTCTGGCGTCGAAAAACTCCTGCGTGTCGCCCGCCGTGGTTGTTTTGGGCGCCGTGGCTTGCCCCGCCTGCTCCGCATTCGACGTCGCGACGCTCGCCAAAAGCAGGGCTGCGGTCAGGATTGTCCTCATTGTTCAAAACCTCCCGGCGAACGTCCGGTTTCAGACAGCAAGCCGCGGGCCAACATTTTTACTTTGAATTAACTGATATTCCCTCCGCCCTCCCGCAAGCCGGCGCCCGATGGCGAAGCAGGCGCTCAAAAAGCAGGCATTCTCGCGACGGCTCGCGAAAAAGCTGGGATCGGCTTTTCGCGTGAAGCGCGCTCCAACCTGGGCTCAGCGCAGGCATTCGCCGCGCTGCGCCCACTCGGCCATCTGCGCATCGGCGGGCGCGGCGGCGTTTTTCGCATCGCAGGCTCTGAACACGTTCCCGCGCGCGCCCATCGAGACGCCTGCCGGGAACTGCTCGACCGAGAGATAGGAGCCCGCGTCCAGCGCGCCGGAAAGCTGCGACTTCGCCGCATTGATGGCGGGGCTGGCGGCGGAAGGCTGCGGGGACGGCAGGTGATACCAGCGCTTCGCCGTCGTCAGATTGCATTCGCTCTTCGCGAGGCTTTTCGAACAGACGAGAATCCATGTCTGCATGCCGCCTCTCGCTGCAGCGGGACCCAGGCCCGCGACAAGGAAAATTCCGACAAGAATGAGTTCCCTCATGGTCCCGAGCCCCCGCGCTGCGATTCGCGGAATCGATCTTACGGCCAAAAAGCCGGCCGGAAGATGGAGGCGACCGGAAATCAAGTAATCGGGTGAACGCCGGGCATGAGCTGATCCCTTTCCGCCTGAACGCGGCGCGATCCAGCCAGAGCGACGCAGGGTTGCAATAGCTCGGCCGTGCGCGCATCATCCCAGAGGCGTTTGAGGCCAGCGTTCGGGAGGCGTCGCGATGCGTAAAATTCTTTTCTCTTTCCTGATGTTCGCCGCCGCCCCGGCATTCGCCCAGGGCACAGCGCAGGAGCGTTCAGACTGCATGGGAGACGCGCTGCGTTTCTGCAGCGCGGACATTCCTTTCGTCTCGGCGATCGAGGACTGCCTTGAGGGCGACATGTCCCGTCTCAGCGCCGCCTGCCGGCGCGAATTCGAGCCGACGCGGACGACCAGGCTTCGGGAAGAGCATTTCTATCGCTGATCCTTATGGAGCTGCCGCCGATTGATCCCCTGGTCGCGATGGGCGTAACGCTCTCCACCGCGGCGACGGACGCCGTCTACGTATTTTTCAATGCGGCCGTTTCGGCGCGCCGCCGCGTCGCCGCAGCGAGTTGGAGCAGCGCCTGGTACATGCTCTCGGCCTTTGCGGTGATCAGTTACACGCCGAACTGGGCCTACGTGCTCTTCGCCGCCGCCGGCGCCTGGATCGGCGGTTTCGCCTCGGTCACGGCGCTTGATCGCGTTATGCCGCTTAAACGAGACGGCAATGAAAAATAAAGGCTGCCGACGAGAAGAGACCCTCGCCAAAGGCCGTCACGAACAAGCCGGCAGGAAGGAGAACGCGCCCGGTTCGAAACGCCCTCCCCTAGCTGAAGCGGCGCGCCCTCGCCGCCACAAGCTCAAAACCGGAAAGATTCCGGCGGTTGCCGAGTTTTGGGGCGCGCTCTATCCTCCGGGAGCATTTGCCCCGCCGGTCCTCGGCGCGGGATTGAGCGCGTTCATCTCCAGCGCTTCTCAAAAAGGATCTTGAAATGTCCAACCACCCGGAAACGCCTGCCGGCGGCGACGCCGAACCGCACAAGGAGGCCGAGAAGCCGCATGAGCGCGCGTCCGAAGGATCGTGGGTCGCCGCGATCGAGGAAGGCATAGAGGAGATCAAGACGCAGTCGGCCGACGTGCTTTTCGTCGACGTGCTCAAGGTCGACCTCCCCTACATCATCATGCTCTCCATGGCCGTGATCGGCATCGGGCTCGTCACCTTCACCGGCGAGCCGATCGGCTTCTATTGGGAGCTGCTGACGATCGTCTATTGCGCCCTGTGCATCTATATCGGCTGGCGACATGCGGAAACGCGGCCGGAGCAGATCAAGCTCGTTTGGACGCAAGTGTTGCACTGGGCGGCCTTCCTCGCCGCCATGTGGCTGATCTACACGCCGACCATGCGCGCGCTGGTCGACGTCAACGCCACCGGCCTCAACTTGATGGTTCTGCTGGCGCTCGGCACTTTCGTAGCCGGCGTCCATGCCGAAGCCTGGCAGATCTGCGTCGTCGGCCTGATCCTCGCTCTCTTCGTTCCCGCGATAGCGATCGTGCAGCGCTCGTCCCTGTTCATCATGGTCGCGGCGCTGGGGCTTATCTTCGTCGCTGTGAGCCTGTGGATGACCTTCCATGCACAGCGGCGGGAGAAGCGGGCCGAGGCGGCGTGAGTCAACCGGCGCGCCTGACGACGCCGGTCGAATGCGAAAGACCGCGGGCGCGCATCCGCAAAAGCAAAGCGGCGCGCGAGCGCCGCTCAGTTTGTCGACAAACTTCCTAGGGCGGCCTCGTCCTTCGAGACACGAGCAGCAGCAAGCGTCTCAAAGCGCGAAGGGCGTCGCCGCTACTTTGTCAACAGGCTGACGCCCTCGCGCTCCGAGGCTGCCGCTGCGATCTCGGGCTCGCCCGATCGATCCTTAAATGCACAGTCGGGATCTGAGCCCGCCGGCCGCGAGCAGCGCGATCAGCTCGCCGCGGAATGCGCCGTGAGCGCCGCGCGAATGGCCTGATCCATTGACTTGTCGAAGGAGGTGCGCAGCACCGTGCCGCCAACGCCCTGGAGGCCTTCGAGAACCTTGTCGGCGGTCATCTTGCGCACGAGAACGAAGAGCGCCGCGCCGCCGGGCGGGATGACTTCCGCGACGTCCTTCATGAACTTGTCGTCGATGCCGAAATCGGTGAGCGCGCCCGAAACGGCGCCGGAGGCGGCGCCTAAAGCCGCGCCCGCGAGCGGCATCATGAAAATCAGGCCGATGAGCGCGCCCCAGAACATGCCCGAGACGCCGCCGATCGCCGTCGTATTGAAGAGCTGGTTGAGCTTGACGTGACCCTCCGCGTCCTTGACGGCGACGACCGCGTCTCCCATCTCGATCAAATATTCCTTCTGCATCTGAAACAGCTTCTGTCTCACGCCCTCGGCCTTGGCTTCCGAGGGGAAAGCGATGACGAGCAAATCGTTCATGGGGGAACTCCCGGTGTCACGACGTTCGACGCGCCGTCCATTCGATCTAGTCGAGCCGGATGAAATTACAATGCAAACGCAACATAGCGAAAAGTGAACGGGGAAAACGCCGCCGCGAGGAAAAGCTTCCAAAAAAGCTTACCCGCGCGGCGCCCCTCGTCACGCGGCGCCGGCGGGCAAAGACCGTCAAGCTGGGAGACGTGACGAATCTCGTAAGCTTCAGTCTCTCACCCTGCGGCGACTCTTCACGGGCGCCGGAACCCGGCGCGGCGCAGCGAGCCAAAAGGCCAGGGGCGAAAGCAGCGACGCCGCGATCAGCAGATTGGCGAGCATTGGCTTTGCCTCCGTCTCATGGGCGCCGCCCGCGCCCTTGGGCGCGAGCGGCCTTGTCCGTCATTACTCGGCGGTCAGGAGGGCGACGCCTTCCTTGCCGATCAGCGCATGAATGCGGGCCAGGAGCTGAAGAACCACGCCGAACACGCCCAGCGCCATCCAGCCGAAGAACACGAAGCCCCAGTGCAGCGGAGCCACGAACAGCTCTTCCATGAACCAGAAGGTGTGGCCCCACTCGTTCAGGCCAACGTTCGGGATGATCATGAACGGACCAATGGCCACGATCAGATAGGCCAGCGAGTAGCCATGAGCAAAGAACGGAATCCGCGTCTTCGCATAGAAGAACGCCCCAACCGCGATCACCGAATAGATCGGGTAGCTCATGTAAAACTCGATGATGTGCGACGGCGTGAAGTCCGTGTCACGGATAACCGTCATGTGCCAGGTGCCGTCCTGCTCCGTGAAGAACGACGCGCCCCAGTAAATCGCAGACGCGTAAACAACCAGCCACTGGATGTTCACCGCAATGCGCCGAAGCTCCTCACGAGGCGCAACCGCGTCAACGTTGCGGTCGCGCGTCTTCCAAAGATAGCCCGCAAGCGCCAGGCCGGAAACCAGCTCCAGAGGAATCTCGGTCCAAAGGATCGACATCCAGTAAGTCTGGAATTCCGGCGCAAACGAATCCAGGCCAGCGCGCCAGCCATAGATCTGCTCGTAAATGCGCACGATCAGATAAAACGTGTTCAGCAGAGCCAGTCCAATCCACATGCCACGAAGATCGACTACGGACTCTACCTCAGCAGCTGCGCCAGCAGCAGCGCTAGTCGTCGAGCTCATTGGTTAACTCCCCTATTGTGAGCACTCGAGGCGGGTTCCCTCGAAGCTGTCGCATCATGCTTTCTGTAGCGACATACAACAGTGACTTTGTCGCCAATGTAGAGGCAAAAACCGCCATCGGGCGACCGGCGATCTATTGATTGCGCGTCGCAACATCCCTTTGTCGATCAAAGAGAAAGACTTTACGCCGACCAGAAAAAAGGCCCGGCGAGCGCCGGGCCTTCAGGCTGCTGACAAAGTAGCGGCGACGCCCCTCGTGCTTCGAGACACCTGCTGCGCAGGCTCCTCAGCATGAGGGGCTTTTTCCTTCAGCGCCAAATACTTAGGCCTCATCCTGAGGAGCGAGCAAAGCTCGCGTCTCGAAGGACGAGGCCGCCTCGGGAGGTTTGTCAACAAACTGAAGGCCCGGCGAGCGCCGGGCCTTTTCGTCTTTGCGCAGGCGGCGATCAGATCGGTTGGGGCGCCACGCCGTCATCCACATCCGGCTCGGGTTTTTGGCCGGTTGTCGGGACGGCGGATCCGCGCGGGGGCTGGGGGGCGGAGGAGCTGGTGTCCTCGCGCACCGGGCGCTTGCCCTGCAGCAGGCCCTTCATCTCCTCGCCGGTCAGGGTCTCGAACTCCAAAAGGCCATTGGCCAGCGTGTCGAGCTGCGCCCGCTTCTCGGTCAGGATCTGCCTGGCCTTGTCGTAAGCCTCCTGGACCAGACGCCGAACCTCGGCGTCAATCGTCTGCTGCGTCGCCTCCGAGAGGGTCTGCTGCCGCCCGATCGAATAGCCAAGGAACTGCTCCTGCTGCGGCTCGGCGTAAGCAACCGTCCCCAGCTTGTCCGAGAACCCAAGCTGCGTGATCATCGCCCGCGCCACCCGCGTGCACTGCTGGATGTCCGACGCCGCCCCGGACGTCACCTTGTCGTGGCCGAAGATGATCTCCTCCGCCACCCGGCCGCCCATCGCAATCGCCAGCATCGCCGTCAGCTGCTCATAGGTCTGCGAGACCTGGTCGCGCTCCGGCAGGCCCTGCACCATGCCCAAAGCCCGGCCGCGCGGGATGATCGTCGCCTTGTGGATCGGCATCGCCCCCGGAACCGTCAGCTGAACCAGCGCGTGGCCGCCCTCGTGATAGGCCGTCAGCTTCTTCTCCTCCTCCGTCATGGAGAGGGTTCGCCGCTCCGCGCCCATCATGATCTTGTCGCGCGCGTCCTCAAACTCCTGGTTCGTCACGATCCGCTTCGAGCGCCGCGCCGCCAAGAGCGCCGCCTCGTTGACCAGGTTCATCAGATCGGCCCCCGAAAAGCCCGGCGTCCCGCGCGCAACCACCTTCAGGTCCACATCCGGCGCCAAAGGCACCTTGCGGGCGTGAACCTTCAGGATCTTCTCGCGCCCGATAAAGTCCGGGTTCGGCACGGTGATCTGGCGGTCGAAGCGGCCCGGACGCATCAAGGCCGGATCGAGCACGTCCGGACGGTTCGTCGCGGCGATCAGGATGATGCCCTCATTCGCCTCGAACCCGTCCATCTCGACCAGCAGCTGGTTCAGCGTCTGCTCGCGCTCGTCATTGCCGCCGCCCAGCCCCGCCCCGCGATGCCGCCCAACCGCGTCGATCTCGTCGACGAAGATGATGCAGGGCGCGTTCTTCTTGGCCTGCTCGAACATGTCGCGCACGCGGCTCGCGCCGACGCCCACGAACATTTCCACAAAGTCCGAGCCCGAGATCGAGAAGAAGGGCACCCCCGCCTCGCCCGCAATGGCGCGCGCCAGCAGCGTCTTGCCGGTGCCCGGCGGGCCGACCAGCAAAACGCCGCGCGGAATGCGGCCCCCAAGGCGCTGGAACTTGCCGGGATCGCGCAGAAACTCAACAATCTCCTGCAAATCCTCCTTCGCCTCGTCAACCCCCGCAACGTCCTCAAACGTCACCTTCCCAGCCATCTCCGTCAAAAGCTTCGCCTTCGACTTCCCAAACCCCATCGCGCGGCCGCCGGCGCCGCCCTGCATCTGGCGCGCCATGTAGATCCACACGCCGATAAACAGCAGCAGCGGCAGACCGTTCACCAGGAGGGTCGAGAGCCAGCCCGGATTGTCGCCCGCAGGCTTCGCGCTGATCTGAACTTTCTTCGCCTCCAGCTTCTGGACCAGCGTCGGATCGTTCGGCGCGTAGGTCGTGAAGGTGCGGTTGTCGTTGAAATGTCCAGAGATTTCATTGCCAGCGATCGTCACGTCGTGAACGCGGCCTTCGTCGATCTGCACGAGCAGCTCACTGAAGGTGATTTCGCGCGCGGGCGTGCGGGACTGCTGCTGCTGGAACATTGCAAACAGAATTCCCGCGACGGCGACGAAGACGACCCAAGGCAAATATTTCTTCCAATTCGCCTTCATTTCCACCTCCTCAGGCGTGACCTCGCAGAAATTCTGGGAACGTCATCGCTCGAATTTACATCTTTGGGCGGAGGGACGGACGCCCTCGCTTTTTCCCAAGATGAGGTTGGGTTCATCCTAGGTCAGGATGGCGAAATAGCCAAATCGAGTCCATATTTCGCCAAAAAGAACAACTGGCGGGGAGGCATGATCAAGATCGTCATCGCCGGATCGGACGGATGCCTGGGGTCCGCTTTCCTCGGCCTGTCCGATCTTTTCGCGCTCGCCCGCAAAGCCGTCGCGGCCGCCATTCCGCCATCCGAATCCAACGACGCCGCGAATTTTCGCGTGGTTACGGCGAGCGCCGACGGCCGGCCGATCCGCGACGGCTCAGGCGGCAATCTCGACGTCGAAACCTCCTTCGACGAAATCGCGGTCTGCAACGCGGTCATCGTCCCGAGCTTCGCGCCCGGCCCCGACGGGAAGGCGCCCGACATGTCGTCCTTCGGCGCCGCGGCCGCTTGGCTTAGGCGCCATCACTCGCGCGGCGCGCTTATCGGCGGATGCGGCTCCGGGGTCTTCCTGCTCGGCGAGGCCGGCCTGCTGGAAGGCCGGCGCTGCACGACGAGCTGGTGGCACCACGAGGACCTCAAAAAGCGCTATCCGCGCGCGGACACGGCCTGGGGCGCAAGGCTGATTGACGATCGCCGCGTCGTCACCGCCGCCGGTCCCCTGTCCTGGATCGACGTGTGTCTCCACGTGATCCGCACCCTCTGCGGCCAGGAGGCGGGTCGCATCGCGGCCGATTTCGCGCTGGGCGAAACGGCGCCGGCGAAGGGGGCCGCAAAAGCGGCGGCCTATACGCCCAATATCGTCAGCGGCGGCGTGGACGCCTTCCTCGTCGAGGCGGAGCGTATCGTCCGTCAGTCCGACGCCGCTTTCAATGCGCAGAATCTCGCCAGGGCGCTCTCGACCTCCGAACGCACCCTGCATCGGAAATTGAAGCAGGCCTGCGGGGAATCGCCGAAGACCTTTATCGACCGCATCCGGGTCGAGACGGCGCGCACCCTCCTGGAAACGAGCGCCAAGCCGGTGAAGGAGCTGGCGGCGAGCGCCGGCTTCATCGACGAGGCGAGCTTTCGCCGCGCCTTTCGCCGCTATGCCGGCATGGCGCCCTCCGCCTATCGCATGTGGGCGAAAAGCAAGAGCCAGGACAAGGCGCAAATGTTCTCTGTGCGTAAGAATTCGGAGGCCATTCCCGAAATCCTCGCGACGATTCTCGACGCCTGCGTGAACGGGTTGACGCTGGCGGACCCCGATCTCGACGACACGCCGATCGTCTACGCCAATAAGCGATTCGCGGACATCACCGGATATCAGCCGGAAGAAATTATCGGCCGGAACTGCCGCTTCCTTCAGGCTGACGACCGCGACCAGGAAAGCCTGCGGCGCCTGCGGGAGGCGATCCAGAATCGCCAGCCCGTCGAGGTGACGCTGCGCAATTACCGCAAAGGCGGCGAACTCTTTTACAACAGGCTGAACATCACGCCGCTCTTCGACGCTCAGGGAAAGCTCATTTATTTCCTGGGCGTTCAGTATGACATAACGGACCAGGTTCGCGCCGAGACCGAAATCGGGGACTTGAAAGCGAAGCTGCAGGCGATCGCTTGATTTCCGTCATTTTGGCGTTCGGCGGAAGGAATGATCGTCATTGCGCCGCGGCGCCACGTCGATGAGCGGGATTTTCATTGATTTTCCGGCCTTGCTGACGCAGGCGCGGCGGGTAGGTCCGCGCAGCGTCGCGTGCGACGCAATAACTTTTCCCGCTTGCGCCTTCGCGAAACAGGGTGCGTTATTTCGTCGCGCCGTCGGTCAGAACTCCGGAAAGGGGCGCCGCCGGAAAAAGCCAAAAGGCAGAGGGAAGCGCCATGAATTCGTTCACCGCCATTGTCTCGATTCTCGCCGCCGCCGCCGCCGTCACATTTGCGATCACCGCTTACGTGAACTGACCGGCCGCCGCGACGCCCGAGTCGATTTTTTTGCGACGCGCGACGCTCGACGTGGCGCGCGTCGTCATGTCTCGCGCCCCTATCCTGCGCGGGCCGTGTGTCGAACGCTCTTTTTTCCGCTCGCCGGTCGCCGCATCTTCGCATTGGCGACGACGGCCCGCGCTGCGCGTTTGCGTCGCGGCGGCGAGAGTTCGGCGGCCTGCGCCAGCGCCTCCATATCCGTGACGAGCCGCCTCAGCCAGTCCGCGCCGTCGGCTATGCGCTCCTTCGTCCCGCACATCACGAGGTCGTCCGGCGTCGCCCGCCCGCACTCGCAGCGCCACGCCGCGTGGCGGCGACGATAGGCGTCCTCGATCCTGGGATCCAGCAGGCCGAAATTCCGATAGGTCAACAGATGGATCATGAAACCTCCCAGCCTCTTGCAGTCTTGTATGATGGCGCGTCGCCGCGAAGCCGCTCAGGATTCGTACCTGGCGCGCATTGTCTCGACGACCGAGGGCTCGAAAGCGAGGCCTGAAATCCCGGCCAGGCTCCGCACCCGCGCGTCCCATTCCTCCCCAACCTCGTAGAGAACGGCATAGGTTTCGACGCCGCCGATCATCTGAGGCGATCCCAGCGGCTCGCCCGCGCAGCCGCAACGCGTGAGCATTCGATGCATGGCGCGGTCATAGACCGTGACGATATGGGTGAGCGCCGCCGCCTTGCCGATCTCGTTCAGCGCGAGACCCAGTTCAGCGGTGGCGCGGCTGATCGTCGGCGCGTCCGCCCGGCTGTCCCCCGTCATTTTGACGGTGAAACGGCTCGACTCCCAGATCAACGGGCTCTGTATCCGCGCGCCGTCCGGCAGCAGTTGCGGAAAGGTGTCGTTGAGCATGTTGAAGCCGGTCGTCGGCAGGAGGCGCAATCCGCCGACGACCCTCTCATCCTCGTCCAGCGCCAGGACATAGAGCGGATCGAGGGCGTCATAACCGTCGATTTCCCAGCGATTAATGATGGTGACCTGCCATTTCAGGCGCTCGTGAAACACGTTGCGCCGCAATTTGTGCATTTCATCCATAAGCCGGGGATAGCGCGCGCGCCATTCTCCCGGAACGATCTTGATCATCCCCCAAGCCCTCCCGTCGTCATCGATTGACGACGAGAACTTGAAGCAAACACAGTGGGTTATCACCTCCCGAAAATGGGAGGTCAGTTGCGCTTCTTCGGGATGAGATGGCTGGGCTCGTAAGACATGTTGATCAGCCCGAGCGCGAGCGCCTTTGCGACCGTATGGGTCGTATTCGTCGTGTTGAGCCGCGCGCGCGCCGATTCGAGATGGAAGCGAACGGTGTGAGAGCTGATCCCCAGGATCCTGCCGATCTCCTCGTCCGTCTTGCCCAGCGCCTTCCATCGCAGGCAGCTCGCCTCCCGCAAGGGGATATGCACCGCGCTTTCGTCGGCGACTCCGCATGAGCGCAGCGCCGCCGCATGGAAATTGAACGCGACGACCATGAGGTCGCGAAGCAGCTCGCGCTTCATGGCGCGCCACTCGGCGGGCGACTCATTCGAAGTGATGGTGAACAGCGCAAATTCGCCCATGCGTCCGCGAATCGGAACCGACAGCCCGTTGACGCCCACGTCGAGCTCCTGCGCCTCCCCGAAAAATTTCCGGATGATGGGGTCGCCGCGATCGATCTCCGCCCAGTCGATCGGGAGTATGCCTCCGAGCCCCGAGCGCACGATCGGGTCGAGATCCACATATCCGCTCTGCGCGTAATGCTTTTGCCATTCAGGCGAATAGGTCACCGACAGGAGCGGCCGGGACGCGCCCGGCGTCGGCATGTTCAACGCCGCATAAGCGACATTGCGAAGACCCCAGGCTTTCATGAAGCCGTCTATGATTTCGGAGGCCGACTCGACCCGATTCGCGGATGCGAGGCGATCTATCAAATCGAAAAAATCATCCGGATGCACGTGATCCGCCGGGTTCCATACGCCTACGCTCACGTTAGAGCGTGAGCGTCGCGTCGACAACCATTCTAGCGAGAATCCGATGGTCCGATAAGCAAAACGCTAGGCCTTCTAGCTGGGCTGCTGGACCACATCCTGCGGCGCGGACAAGCTCGCGTCCCGGAGATGAAAGCGCGCGCCTTCAGGCGCGTAACAAGCCAAAAACCGCGGACGTCCCCGAGGTTTGACAACGAAAAAACCCGGCCTTTCGGCCGGGCTTCTCGTTTGAGACGTTAAGTCTCGGTTAGTATTTCGCGACGACCGGAGCCGGAGCGCCCCAGTTGAAGTGATAGTTCAGGCCCGCGCGGACGATGTTGCCGTTGAAGCGGTGCGAGACCTGCTGGGCCGTGACCGTCTCGAGCAGAGCGCCGTTGAGGCCGGTCTGAACCAGGGGGGCGCTGTTGAAGGTGAGCGAGCCGAGATCGTAGTAGAGGTATTCGACCTTCGCCGACCAGTTCGGCCAGAACATCCACTCGACGCCGCCGCCGGCCGTCCAGCCGACGCGCGTGTCGGAGAAAGAGCCGCCCGTGACGAAGGGGAACGGGGTGTCGACGAAGCCCAGCGACACGGTCGTCGCCGTGTTCAGGTTCACGCCGCCGTAAGCCAGACCGCCCGTGCCGTAGAGCAGCAGAGTCGGGGTAGCCAGCCAGCCGAGGCGGCCGCGGACCGTGCCGATGTAGTCGAGGCTGCTCGTCGCGCCGACAACCGACGCCGAGCCAACCGGAACAAAGAAGCCGGGGGTCAGCGCGATGGCGCGGGAGTTGAATGAATTCGACGTGGCGAGGCCCTGGATGTCGGCCTCGATGCCCACAACGAAGTTGTTGTAGAACTGATAGTTGTAGCCGATCTGGCCGCCGCCGATGAAGCCGCCGCTGGTGCCCGAGTTCAGGCTGGCGGTCGAATGGAACGCCATCGCGCCCGGGATGTCGCCGTTCAGGCCGGCGATCGTGAAGGCGTTGCCGCCGAGAACGTTGATCGTGTTGCTGTTGGCCCAGGTGCCGCCGGCGTTCAGACCGACATAGAAGCCGGTCCACAGCGGCGGCGGCGGGGGCGGCGGCGGAAGGATCGGCGGACCCTTGCGGGAGGGAAGATCGGCGGCGAGCGCGGCGCCTGCGGACACCGCAAACGCGGCAAGGGAAAGAGCAATCTTTTTCATATCAGCCTCATCTTCAGCTCAAGGGCGCGATGGTCTTCGCGCTTCACCCGTTCGGCTCCATCTCGCGATAACCGCGCCCCGGGCCTGCCTCTTTTTGAAGGATGAACGAGTGCATAGTCAAAGCGAATTCCGCTTCCATGGCCTCCGGAGATACGCTTTGTCCGGCACTGTGGCGCCAAGGACACAAAAGCCCGGGCCTGAGCCCGGCTCGGAATGCCGGCAAACCCTTGGCGTGAGCCGGCGTTTTTGATTCACCGGGGCATGGCTTCACAAAAAGCCGCCCTTTCCCCCGCTCCAGCCAAAACAAAACCCCCGCCAGAAATGACGGGGGTTCATCAACAAACTTCCCAAGGCGGCCTCGTCCTTCGAGACACGAGCTGCGATCTCCGATCTGCCCGAGATCGACATTCTTATTTGTGCAAGTCGGGAAAACCCGACTTGCACTCGCCTCAGGATGCGGCCTAACTGTTTGGCGCCGAAGGAAGAAGCCTCTCATGCTAAAGGAGCTTGCGCGGCAAGCGTCTCGAAGCGCGAGGGGCGTCGCCGCTACTTTGTCAACAGTCTGAGCCCGGCCTTTCGGCCGGGCTTCTCGGTTTGAGACGTCAAGCCTCGGTCAGTACTTCGCGACGACCGGAGCCGGAGCGCCCCAGTTGAAGTGATAGTTCAGGCCCGCGCGGACGATGTTGCCGTTGAAGCGCGTCGTCGTCGTCGGGAAAGCGCTGCTGAAGATCGTGCCGTTGGTCTGGATATTGACCAGAGCGCCCTGCGTGGTGACGCTGCCGAGGTCGTAATAGAGGTATTCGACCTTCGCCGACCAGTTCGGCCAGAACATCCACTCGACGCCGCCGCCGGCCGTCCAGCCGACGCGCGTGTCGGAGAAGGCGGAGCCGCTGAAATACGGATTCGGGATGCCCGGGTCGTTCAGGACCTGCTGCGAAATTCCCGAGTTGAGGGTCACGCCGCCATAGGCGAGGCCGCCGGTGCCGTAGATAAGCAGGGTGGGCGTCGCGAGCCAGCCCAGGCGGCCGCGAACCGTGCCGATGTAGTCGATCGAACGGTTGACCGACGCCGCCTGAAGAATCGGGAAGCCCGGGAAGTTCGGATTGATGCCCTGAGACAGGAAGCTGGCCGTGCTGTTGGAAGCCGCAATGCCCTGGATGTCGGCCTCGATGCCCACAACGAAGTTGTTGTAGAACTGATAGTTGTAGCCGATCTGGCCGCCGCCGATGAAGCCGCCGCTATTGCCGGCGGACGCCGAGAAGGTCGCCAGCGCCGCGCTGGTGAGGCCGTAGTTCGGAGCCAGGACGCAGCCGCCGCCGCCGCTCGTGCACGGACCGCCGAAAGAGGCGACGTTGATCGTGTTGCTATTCGCCCAGGTGCCGCCGGCGTTCAGACCGACATAGAAGCCCGTCCACAGCGGCGGCGGGGGCGGCGGGGGAAGGATCGGCGGGCCCTTGCGGGAGGGAAGGTCCGCCGCGACGGCGGAGCCGACGGTCACCGCCAGGGCGGCGACCGAAAGAGCGATTTTCTTCATTCCAGCCTCATAAAAATTTTCATCGGAGACGCGCCCAAGCTCACGCGCCCAATGCTGTTGCCAAGCCCGTCTGGAGAATGATTCTTTCTCCCGGAGCCAAGTGAGACTGCAGCAGCGGGAGACCTGCACAGTCAACGACTTCCAGCTCTGTCGCGATGACGGACGCCAGTTTCGTCCGAGCTGTTGCGCGGAAGACACGATCCCCGCGCGCAAAATGCGAAAAAACCGGGCGCCGCCGACAAAGCGGGAAATCGCGCGGCCCTTCGCTTGCCAAGTCACGGTCGCTTTGGCATATGTCGCCCATCCGCACGGCCCGTTGGGCCGCGTGAACGGAGACGTGGCCGAGAGGCTGAAGGCGACGGTTTGCTAAATCGTTATAGGGGAAACCCTATCGTGGGTTCGAATCCCACCGTCTCCGCCATACTTCTAGCAAAATCAGTGACTTACAGCTAGAAATCTGCCGTTTCATATCGCCTGCCATAACGAAAATTTTTCGTATGGAGGATGATATGAGCATTCGTGAACTGAACCGCCGCGCGATTGTCGCCGGCCTTGCCGCTTCGCCGGTTGGAGGGCTTCCTGCAGCCCTCGCCGCCGCGTCCGCGCCATCTTGCCCGACGCTGGCAGCCGCGCGTGAATTTCAGCGCCTCAAGCAAATCGAGACTGCCGCCTATGCGAAGTACGACGAAATCTTCGAGGCCTTGCAGGCGGTGCGAAAGGAGATCGGGGCTGTCGAAATCAAGGGCGAGCTGGTCTACGGAGTCTGGCGTCTAAACGCCATCCGCGACTATCCCGGCTTGCCTGAGGCTGAATATGAAGCGGTGCGAGCGCTGCTCGAACCGCTCCAGACCGCGCACGACAAAGCATACGATCAAAGCGGATATGAAGAGGCGGACGCAATAGCGACGGAGGCGCAAGAGGAAGCGTATCAAGCGCTCATAGCGGCTTTTGAGACATCCCCGACATCGCGCGCCGGAGCACTTGATCTCTTACGAATAGCAGCCGAACAAATCGACGAGGCCTATGAGCGCGGACTCTCCAGCGATCTCGAGGAGCGGTTTGGACCTGCCATGCGCGAGGCGATCGCGGTGCTCGAGACGGCCGCCAAGGGAGGCGCGTCATGACGCCCTCTACCTCACGTCCGTCTTTGCCGGCCCTGATCTTGCTCCTGTGGCGGTTGAAGGCCGCGCGCTTCCTGCTTTGGCTGGCGCGCGTCACTGACCGTTACCGCGGCCCTCACATGCGAGTCGCGCGCCGGCTGATTGAGGCAATCGAGCGGGTCGTCTATCGGAACCCAAGTTGACGGTCCAGCATCCTTACGCCTGACAATGAGACGCCCCGACCGTGGATGTAACGGCGGGGCGTTTTTTTTGAGCTAGGTCGTGCCAAGCAGCAAAATTATGCCGCGTCCTTGGCCTTTCGCGTCGATTCCAAAATCCGCGAGACGCCCACATGATCCAAGTCGATCATCATCAGGTAGGCGCGGACGCCAGTTGCCGCTCCGCCAGGTATGAGCGGCTTGAGCGGCGATTTCGCTTCGGCACTCATCGCCCAGGACGCGAAGACGGCGCAAAACACAGACGTACGCATGAAAAAAACCCTTAAAGTCGCTTGTCTTGCATTAAACCGACGCCAGTCATTCGTCTTTTTGTCGGTTCTTATACGCAGCCATGCCGCCCTTCTTGCCAGCTTTAGCCGCGAGCGCATGGTCTTTGGAAAACGAGCGGTTCGCAGGACTGACCGATTGACCGCCTTTTTTGCCGGCCTTCGCGGCCAATCCCGGGTCCTGAGAAAAGCTGCGCCGCTCGGCCGGCACGCTCTGGCCGCCCTTGCTGGCGATCTCGCGCCGCTTCTCCAGCGACATGGAGGCGAACCCCCGCTTGCTCTTCCTGGATTCGCCCATGATCCGCTGCCCCGGTCAGACTCCGCAAGTAGAGCTAAGGCGCGGTTCATGATGCAAGCAAGCGTAGCTATTGGCTGGCGGCGGCCGTGCGCTCTATCAACGCCGGATCGTCGTCACCCGTGCCAGAGCGGTTCACGCGCGCCGAGACAATCCATTCCTGAAGCGCGTCCTCGGGTGGAGAGCACAACAGGTCGCCGGGCCGCTCGCCGGCTAACCAGGCGCCGGCGTCGCTCCAATCGAGAATGACCGGCATGCGATCATGATAGGCACTCATCCAGGCGTTGGCCGGCCCCACGATGATCGTCGCCGAGTCGACGGGCTCTTGCGTCTCAGGATCGCGCCAGCGCTCCCACAGGCCCGCGAAGGCGAGCGGGCGGCCGTCGTGGGCCGAGAAGTAGTGCGGCGTCTTCGCGCCGGGCTTGCCTGTCCACTCATAGAAGCCAGACGCCGGGATGATGCAGCGACGGGATTTGAACGCCGAGCGGAACATCGGCTTTTCGGCGACCGTCTCGGCGCGGGCGTTGAATGTCGCCGGAAGCTCTTTGAGGGGCTTCTTCCACCATAACGGGACAAGCCCCCAGCGCACGGGGACGAGTTCGCGGCCGGCGTCGCCGATCCTGAGCACGTCAATCTGCGTTGTCGGCGCGATGTTGTAGCGGGCGCGCAGATTGCGCGCTGGACCGATCACGCTCAGGAAGGCGTAGACCTCGGCCCATGTATAGGCTTGCGTGAACCGTCCGCACATCGCTCCTCTCCTGCGGGCGCGAGTCAGTCCGAAGGCTCGCCACTTTCTCTCGCCAGCTTCCGCATATGATAGCCGACTTCGCCGGCGGTCGCGCCGGCGCCGGCCTCGTGGAAATAGTCCCGGTTGCCGGTCAACAGCGTGGCGGTCGCGCTTATGGCGGCCAAGACCATCGCGAGCGCCTGGGCGGTCGCCCCTTGGGCTGCGACTGTCGGGAGAGCCCGTAGCAACTCGTCCCTGCACGTCCGAAGGTCGCCGAGCAGGAGCCACGGGCTCTCGATGACGTCCGGTCGGTTTGACCTCTCCGGTGCGCACACGGCCTCGCCAAACTCCGAATCCATCTCCCACAGCTCGCTGTCGAGGCAGCGCAGATACACGCACAGCGCGTCGATCGCGGCGACGATCATGGCGAGGGAGCGGTCTACGGGGCCGAACCGGGGAACCTCCGTCGACGCGATCAGGACTTGTCGTCGGCATGCGAGCACCGCATCAAAGACGCCGCGCGCCGCCGTCGGCTGTAGGCGTTGGGGTCGCTTCCGATATGGCATGTTCTATTTGTGTTCCTCGTGAAACCCCAGAGTCAAGCGGGCCTCAGCCGTGGCTGGACCACAAAAAACCGTCGAGGAATACATCATCGCCTCTGTCCGATGCCGGGCGACGTCAAACGAGCGCGGCCGATTGATGATCGCCGAGGATACGGTCGCATGGCTGGGCGAGGACGAAAAAGGCAACCCGAAAAACACGATCTACAAAGAGGACGCCAAGCGCTTCAAGAGCGAGTTAGGGGCGCGAGTGTGGGCGGATAAATCCGACGGACAGCCGTGGTGGTTTTCTTTCAAGCCGGGGACGTTGCGGATCTATCAAGTGACAAAAACCGTGATGGTTCGGGAGGTCGAGATTTAGCCGACTTCTCTGGCTATCGCGATCGAAACCTCACGATTTAGCGAAAGAAAATGGGGGCGTTCGGTCAATAGCGCCGCCGCGGGGATTTCTGCTCATCCCCCCGTCCGTCTAATGGAATGCGCGCCGCTGCTGCTTCGCGCGGCTCGGCGGGGCTTCGGCAACGAATTGCTTGGCGTGTTCTGCCAGGCGGTGACGAGCGCGCTCCTCCTCGGCCGGTGCGGACTCGATCACTTCGTCGGCAAACTCCTCGGCCATCTCGTCGTCCATGCCAGAGGCTTTGCAGCGGGCGATTAGGTCGTCGCGGTCACTGTTCGTCGTCATTTCGGCGGCCCTTCGTCAAAGCGTCGATTCTGATTTCCAGCGCGGCGACGCGTTCCTGCCAGGTCTGCCGCTCGCGCCGGAACATTTCGCCGATCGCCCGCTCGAGCGCGTCCTGGCGCTTGTCCGCCGCTCCCACTGTTCGCTGGCGCTCTTCCTTGATTATGTCGATGAACAGCCTGTGAATGACCTCCTTAGTGTAGAAGTCGCTCAAGTCGTCCTTCGTAGCATAGCTGGCGACGGGCGCCGCTGCCGGCTTTGGCGCGAGTTGCGGCGATTTCGAGCGACTGCGCTCTAATTGTGCTTCCCACTGTCGATGACGCTCGGCCTCCCGGCGGCCCCGTTCCCACTCGGCCCAGCGCCTTTCGGATTCGTAATCGGGCTGATACGGCTCCATGGCATCGACGCTCGCAATCAGCTCCATCGCCCTTTTGTGGACACGCGCCGAACGCTCGGCGCGTTCAGCGTCGGTCATGTCGGTCGTCAGATCCACGACACGCCCTCCATGCAAGAAACCAGGCCGCCACGAGCGCAGAAGGCAAGCTCGACAATCAGGCGGATGCCGATGGTTCCAGTCTGCCAAAGCGAGCGAACAGGGTCTGCGGTCGTCGGGCCGGTGCCAGACACGATTTCCAGCGGCGTGTCGCTCATGTGAACGGCGCCGTGTTCCGAGGCCAAAATATCGAAGCCGGCAAACGATGAGCAGAACGCGGCGAGGTCAACCGCGACCAAAACACCTTGCGGCAATGCTTTAGACGGCCAGATAGGGGTCGAGAGGTTCGGGAGCTTCGTCGAAATGATCGCATGTTCGACCGGATGGCAGATAATCGCGGCCGCGCCGCTCCCGCCCTTGGCGCCGAGGTCCGCGAGGAGCGCTGCAACATCGTCGCTCGGGTTTCCATACGATGCGACGGGCGTCAGCCCGTAGCGCAGCCCCGCATGTTTCGTATCGTCGCCGGCGTCGGCGGAAAAAATCGCCGCATCGAGCGTCGCAGCCGCTTTCTCGCGCGTGAGCGCGTCAAAGGCGGCAAGCCCGCCTGGCGCAGACGCCAGCTCTCTCGAGATGACAAACATCCCGGCGCATTTCTTCGTTGGGCCAAGCTCATCTGCCACAAGGCTGGCCTCCCAAACCGGAATCGGCGCGCCTTCGGCAACCCAACTGGCGGCCGTCGGCGCGGCGTCAGAGCGTGGGAAGCGCACGACGGACCGGGCGCCCAACTGAATCTTTGTTCCGGCCGAAATCAGCTTCGCGCCAGCGGATTCCAGGTTCGAGAAAAAGCCCTGGGTCGCGTCCTGCAAGACGGCGGAATGGTCGCCCAGAGATCCGACGGTCACATCGGCCTTCGCCACCGAGCCGAACGCGTAAGGGTCGAAAATCACGTTCGCCAGCGGGTCCGCCTTTTCGAGCCGCGCGGCTGCGTCGTATTGCTGAGCCGAGCGCAAGACGGACAACCACCCCGCCCGCGTGAGTGACTTCGCCGGGTCGCGGCGTCTGGCGCCCAAGAGTTGGTTCAACGTTTCCCTGCTCAATTTGCTGCGTCCTTCCGATCATGTGTCGGACGCAAGATGGCAGGTTTCATTCGGCGATGGCGTTACGCGTCACCAAGATAGCTTTTGCAAAGTCGCGCGAGCATTCGGCTTAGTGCTTCCTCCACCCGTCGCGGATCATCGGTGGCGGTGGCATCGAGATGGCCAAGAGCCACCAGGAGGCATTCGAGGGCGGCTTCGTCGGCTTCCGCGCGGTATATGCGGCGGCCTTCTTTCCGTCGCGAGCGGAGGCGCCGCATTCGGGTGGCACTCTTCATGACGCTTCTACCCCGTAGGGGTAGGCCGCAACTTTCGAGTTTGAATTTGCTTTCGGTGCAAATGGAGGTGGCGCATCAGGTCGATAGGGGACCGCTCGTAGCTTTCGTCCCTCCCCCCCGGCCACGAGTGCCACCGAATGACACTTATGACACGTTCCCAGATTATCGGCGTATCGCGCGCGCGCGTGCGTAACGGGTATTTCCGAATTAGGTGTCATAAGTGTCATTGGTCAGCCTCACCGATGACGTGGAGGCCGTAAAATCCGCGCCCGTGTGGCTTCCTGTGTTGGTGAAACCCGCGCGTCTCCAGCTTCTCGATGAAACCTTTCATCGAGCCTGCTGGTTCTCCGGCTGAACAAGCCCAGGCGTTCCATGAAGCGAAAAGCGCTGCCCTGCTTGCCCAAGCTTTTGGGTCACGCTCGCACTTGTCATCAATCCACGCGGCGATCGCGTCTTCGGCTTCGAGGTAAGCGGCGGTTGCTTCGCGGACGGCCTGCGGCTGCTGGAGGCCCACCCGCTGCCATTCCAGACAGCCTTCGATCATCCACGCGAGGATGGCTGGCCATTCAGCTCTAAACTTCTCGGCGAGCTCCGGGTCGCATTGCTCGGCCGGGATGGTGACGGCGAACGGGATAAGGTGGAAGCGCCGACGGATAGCCTCGTCAACGGAACGCAAGCTCGGCTTATGGTTGCCGGCGATGACGAGCTTGAACTGCGGGCGATATTCGAAGAAGTCCTGGCGCATGAAGCGAGCGGAGACGGTATCGCCGCCCGTTAGTTGCTTGATCCTGCTCTCGGCCCAACGGCGCCCTTCCTCGGTCTCTGACGCGGTGACGAGGCGCGCGCCGCGCAAGCCTGCGAGATCTGTCGGGTGACGGTCGGAATTGCTTGCCGTAAATGTCTCGAGGCTCGCCGTCTTGTGATAGGCGCCGAGAATATCCGCTGCGGTTTTGAGCAGGACCGACTTGCCATTGCGGCCGGTCCCGTATCCGAAGAACAACGCGTGCTCGCGGGTGTCGCCCGTGAGGGCATAGCCCAATACACGGCGAAGATAGGCGACAAGCTCAGCGTCGCCGGCCGTGATCTCGCCAAGGAAGGCAAGGAAACGATGACAGCTTGCGGCCGGGTTGGGCGCAACCGCCGTGATCTTCGTCAGATAGTCGTCAGGCTGCGCCGGCCGGGTCGAGCCGGTCCGCAGATCAACCACGCCGCCGGGTGTGTTCAAGATCCACGGGTCGGCGTCCCACTGGTTGATCGTCGCCGCGATGCGGCGATCAGCCTTGGCGAGCTTCTCGATGGCCGCGACGGTTTTTGCGCTTGCGATGACGCTGGCGATCTTGGGCTTGTTGCAGTCCGCCGCGGCTTCCCGGCAGATGGCGCGTGCCATATCGAAAGCGCGAAGCGTGTCGTCAAAAGCCCAATACGTGCCCGTCCAGAAGAGCCACTTTCCCCAGGCCGCGACGTAGCGCAGTTCATCGGCGTGACGATCGGCGAAGCGCAGGGCAAGGGCGTCGTCTGAGAACGCAGGCGGCCGCGGGTCGTCTATGACGCTGTTCGGAAGCTCGCGTGATATGGCGCGAGGCTGATCCTCTTCGAGGTATTCGGAAATGGGCGCGCTTCTCATTCGCGTCCCTCGATCTTCTGCAATTCGTTGTAGGATCGCGCGATCTCGCGCCACACGAGCCGGATTTCATCCGAGTGAATTGCCACGAGCACATCGGATCCGCGCCAGAGCGCTTCCCGAAGGGATACGGCCAAGCTTGCGAGGTCGTCCGCGAGCTCGACGGCGTGCGCGCGGATCAGAGGCGCCGAGACGATGGCGCCGCGATCCTGTGAGATAGGAGGCAATGCCATCAGCGGCCCTCCCGCATCAGGCCGGCGAGGCCGATCAGCGCCGCCTCTGCCCGGTCGCAATCGCATTTGCGCGCGAAGAGCGCGGCCTGCGACGGCCAGCGGGTGATCGCGACGCTGCGCGCCGAGTCCTTGTTTTCCCGGCCGGGGGCAATGCCGCTCGCGCGCTTCCACACCGGCGGCGCGATCATCTCGACGGGAATGCCGGCGGCGGCGAGCACGCCCTCGATGATTCCCCGCGAGCGACCAAAGCCGAAGGCGCCAGTAGTGCCGTCGGTCGGGCGAGGCCCGATCAGCTCGCAGACAGCGCGATCGGCGTGCGTCGCATAGACGATGCTGGCGAGGAGCGCCGGATTAACGGCGCGGCGGCCTTTCGCGCCGTCGAGCAGCGTCGGCATATCGTGGATGGCCTCGAGGCCGCCGGTTTCGTTCAGGATAGCAATGGCGCCGTCGAGCCCGGGGTCGATTCCGAGGAGGATCATCAGCGGCCCTCCTTAAAATATTGGTCGAAGCCCTCGCGAGCTATGCGGCTTGCGGCCCATTCAATTTCGTCTCCGGGCGTCTCGTCTCCCCATTCGACCGCATCGAGAAGGACATCGAGCGCACGACGCTCGCGCGTCTCACGTGCGGCAGAAATCCATTTGATAAATTCGTCGGTTGTCGGCCGCGGACGGGCGGACCGGGTGGCCGTCCGCAGTTCATCCGCGGTTGTCCAGCCGACGAAGAACAGCCGATAGGTGAGCCCCGCCGGCAAGAGGGACATAACTTCGCGGTTGTCGTTTGCTGACGTCATCGCATGACCTCCCCAAGGGCGACGGTCGCGAGAAAAACCGCGAGGTCGGGGGAGACTGCGTAGCGGCGCGCGATCCAAGCGGCGCGGAGTTCTTGCAGGGAAGCTACGGGGGATTTATGCTCAGGAACATTCGCCGCCACAGCGATGCATTCCAGAGCCCGGCCAGCCGCCCGCTGCGCCGGGTTCAGTTTTTCGGAGGCCATCCTTATGCGGCCTCCTTCACAGCGCGCTCTGCGATGCGCGCCTCGATCCAGGCGACGACTTCGGCCCGCACGAATGCGACGCGTCGATCGCCGAGCGGGACAGCCTTGGGAAAGAGACCCTTGTCGCGCCAGCGGTTAATCGCCGTGCGGCTTAAGCTCGTGAGTTGGCAAACCTGATTCAGGGAGACGAGGACAGGTGCGTCTTTCATTGCCGCTCCTATGTTTGAGCGGCAAGGACAGGATGGCCGCTCGTGTTGAACGGCCCCCTTAATAATCACATTTTTGAGGGTGAAAAATAGCGCGGCGATTTAGCCTGGAAGTTTATTTTTTGGTTTAAGCCCGCGTTTCTTTGCTGGTCTTCCCAATTCAGCAAGGTCTGATGGGCGAACTCGATTTTCGAGCACCTCGATATAGTAGCTGGTCGACATCCAGGCGAATTCTAGCGCCGCTTCATGGTCGCCGTTGTCTAGAGCCTCAAGGCCCAACTTTGCGGCTCGGCGCACCATCTTCCAGGACAGCCGTCCAGTCTTCCAATCATCCAGGACGCGCCGCTCTTCCGCCTTGTCGCCAACCCAGTAGCCACCCCCGGAGAGATTCTCGGCGCTGGCGGTCTTTTCAAGCAAGTTCGTCAATCGGCTGCGGATTAGATCGTCATTCAAGCGCGCCTCCGATCTTCGGCTGCGTCTTCCTCTGCATTTCCGCCCGAGCAATAGGCCGCCCAAGCGTCCATCAACTCCCGCCGCTTCTCCAGCGCGTCGCCGCGTCGATAGGCGCGCTCTACGGCGTCGCCGACGGCATGGGCAAGCGCGGCCTCGGCCACCTCGCGCGGGAACGCCGTGCGGTCCCCTGCCCAGTCGCGGAATGACGAGCGCAGCCCGTGAAGGGTCGCCGTCTTGTCAGGAGACGCAAGCCGCAGCGCCTTGGTCATGGCTGTCTCGCTGATCGACTGGCCCTCGACGGCGCCCCCGAAAACGAGCTTGCTGGTCGCCCGCTGCCGCATGGCCTCCACAATCGCCAGCGCGCGGTCACAGAGCGGCACGACATGCGCCCTCCCCGCCTTCATGCGCTCCGCCGGAACGGACCATGTCCGGGCTTGTGGGTCGATTTCGTCGAAGGTCGCGCCGCGCGCCTCGCCGGAGCGGGCCGCCGTCAGCGCCAGAAACTCGACCGCCCGCGCCCCGACGCCGTTCGCCGCACGCAAGCTCGCCATCATCTCGGGAACGGCGCCATAGGCGAGCGCCGCATGATGGCCCCGCGCGAGCTTCCGGCGCGCCGGCATAACCTTGTCCAGTAGCCCCTTCCATCGGGCCGGGTTGCCGGCGGTCCGCCATTCGTGGGCGATGGCGTAGTCGATGACGGCCTGAATGCGGGACCGCAGCCTGTCGGCCGTCTCGGGCCGCTCCGCCCAATGCGGCAGAAGGCAGTCCTTCACGTCCCCCAGGACAATCTCGGCGACGGGCAGATCGTGCAGGGGCTTCGCATATTCCCGCAGCGTCATTTCCCATTGCGCGCGATGCTTGTCGTTGCGCCATTCGCTCGCCTTCGCCGCGAGTAGCTCGTCCATGCAATGTCGGAAGGTGATGACGCGCGGCGGCCGGCGGTCGGCTGTCGGATCGACGCCGCGCGCCAATTTGTCGCGGATGATCTCGGCCTTCTCCCTGGCGAGCGCGAGCGAAACCGGGGCCGTTCCGCTCCCATATCCGCCAAGGCCAAGTTCGTTGCGGGACGTTCCCCGGCGATAGATGAAGATCCACTGCTTCGATCCGCCCTTGCGGACGCGCAGAAAAAGGCCGTCGCCATCGGAATAGATTCCGGGCTTGGTGAGGCGTCTGAGGTTGGACTCCGAAAGCTTATGGCGCGGCAATTTTTACGCCCGTTGTCATAACATCCGTATTGACCATATCGACTTTTGTAGTAACGTCAACGATGTGGTTGGCGATATGGGCAGTAAAAACGGCGGAAGAGCGGTCACCGTCTCCGCCAGTCCGGCGTGGAGCGCTCGTCATGGACGATCTTGGCAACAATAATTTCCTCGTGAACGCGGTGATCGGCTTCGCGCTCACGCTGCTCGTATCCTTCGCTTACGTCTGGTTCGGCGGCTGATCACCCGATCGCCAGATAGGCGCTGAAGGCCGCGACGCACAACACGACGCCGGACAGAAGGACGAGCGTCGCATGAGTTTTTTGCGGCCGATGCGCCACCTCGTCTTCCAGAAGCCGCGCCGTGTGCAGGAAGCGAATCGTTGCGACGGCGATCAAAAGGACGCCCGCGCCGACGAGAGCCATCCCGCCATAGCGTCCGGTCGGGCTCGAAAGCCGGTGAAAACCCGGTAGCGTCGTCGTGGCCGCGCCCGCCTCCGTCGCCATGGCCAGCAGGAAAAGATTGAAGCGCTCGATCACGAAACCCAGCGCGATGATCGCCACGCCAGTGCGAATCCAGGCGAGAAACGTGCGCTCGTTCGCAGCCAGATTGGCGTAATCCCTGATCATCGGCGCTTCACCTTCCGCGTAGAGCGCGTTACGAAAGCGGGAATCGGCTTTCGCGTGAAACGCGATCTAACCCTTAAAATCGATCGCGTCGCCCGCGTTAAGGCGATTGCGCCCAAACGCAGCGCGATTTAGGCGTTTAGGCCGTCATTGCCGCCACGCCGGCGAATGCCTATAACATGGGAGGCGCGGCGAAGCCGCAGCGCCAGAGGCCACAACAAATCTCCGCGAGACGAAATGCCCTGGAGCGATCAAGGCGGCCCACGAAATCAGAACAACAATCCGTGGGGGCAGCCGGGCGGCCCTTGGGGCCAGGGACCAGGCGGCGGCGCGCAACCGCCCGACCTCGAAGAGCTTTTGCGGCGCAGCCAGGAAGGGCTGAAGCAGTTTCTGCCGTCGGGCTTCGGCGGCGGCGGACTCGCGATTCTCGTCCTCCTCACCCTGCTCGCCTGGCTTCTGTCGGGCTTTTACACGGTCGGGCCGAACGAGATCGGCCTCAACCTGATCTTCGGCAAATATCGCGGCAAGACGCAGGCCGGCCTGAATTACAACCTCCCTGCCCCGGTCGGCTCGGTCGTCAAGCTCGCGGTCACGGACCGCAACGTCACCGACGTCGGCTTCCGGGAAGAGGCGGCGCCGGTCGAAGGTCGCCGCCGCAATGCGCAGGCCGTCCGTCTCGGCCCCGACGCGCCGGAAGAGAGCCTGATGCTGACAGGCGACGAGAACATTGCGGATGTGAAATTCCGCGTCATCTGGCAGATCGATCCGTCGAAGCCCGAAGATTACGCCTTCAACGTCGCCAATCCGCACACAACCGTGAAGGCCGTGGCCGAAAGCGCCATGCGCGAGATCGTCGGCGAGTCGCAGATCCAGAAAATTCTCACCGCCGACCGCAAGGTGATCGAGCCCGCCTGTCAGGCGCTCATGCAGAAGGTGCTGGACGAATACAGGAGCGGCGTCCTCGTCCTGCAAGTGCTGCTTCTCTCCGTCGATCCGCCGCAGCAGGTGATCGCCGCCTTCCGCGACGTGACCGCCGCCCAGCAGGATTTGCAGCGCCTGGGCAACGAGGCCGAAGCCTACGCCAATCGCGTTGTGCCGGAAGCGCGCGGCGCGGCGGCCGAAATCCTCCAGAAAGCCGAGGCCTATCGCGAGCAGACGGTCGCCGAGGCGCGCGGCCAGGCGGCGCGTTTCGAGAAGATTTACGAGCAGTACAAAAACGCGCCCGCCCTGACCCGCCAGCGCCTCTATATCGAGACCATGGAGCGCGTGCTCGGCGGCGCGGAGAAGGTCATCCTCGACGATCCTTCGAAGGGCGGCGCCTCCGTCGCGCCCTTCGTGCCCCTGCCCTCCTTTGCGCCCTTTCAGGGAGGACAGAAGTGAAGAACAGCCTCCTTTTCGCACTCGCCCTTCTCGCGATGATCGGCGTCGCCGTCGCGGGCGGCGCGCTCTTCACCGTCGAGCAGACGGAACAGGCGCTCGTGCTGCGGTTTGGCGAGCCGGTGGCGGGGCGCGGCCTCATCACCGAGCCCGGTCTGCATTTCAAGATTCCCGTGATCGAGAACGTCGTTACTTTCGATAACCGAATTCTCGACGTGGAAAGCCCGAATCTCGAAGTGCTCGCCGCGGACAACCAGCGCCTTGAGGTGGACAGCTTTATCCGCTACCGCATCATCGACGCGCTGAAGTTCTATCAGTCGGTCAATAGCGTGCAGGGCGCCAACAACCAGCTCGGCTCCGTCCTGAACTCGGCTGTGCGCCGCGTGCTGTCGGAAGCCAATCAGCGGCAGATCGTGCGTGACGAGCGCGCCGAGCTGATGGCGAAGATCAAAAAGCAGGCCGATATGGAAGCCCGCAGGTTCGGCGTCGAGGTGGTCGACGCCCGCATCCGCCGCGTCGACCTGCCCCAGCAGATTTCCGAGAAGGTCTATGGGCGCATGCAGACCGAGCGTCAGCGCGAGGCGGCGGAATATCGCGCCCAGGGCGCCGAGCAGGCGCAGAAGATCACGGCCAAGGCCGATCGCGACGTGATCGTGCTGAAGGCGGAGGCGCAGCAGAAAGCCGACCAGATCAAGGGCGAGGGCGACGCGGAGCGCAACCGCATTTTCGCCGAAGCTTTCGGCAAGGATCCCGATTTCTTCGCCTTTTATCGCTCGATGCAGGCCTACGAAGCCGCCTTCAAGCCGGGCGAGACGCGTTTTCTCGTCAGTCCGCGTTCGGAGTTTTTCCGTTTCTTCTCGGCGCCGGAGGGCGTGGTTGCGCGGCAGAACGCGGCTGAAACCCCGGCGGGGTCGTCGCAAAAACGTCAATAGCGAAAGCGGGGCGGCAGCGCGCGCTGCGGCTACGGTCGCGTATTTACAATGGAATCAAAAGACTGGCGCAGATTCTGCTTTTCTGCGAATCTGCGCCGAATTCTTGTCCGCAGGAGACAGCACGCATGATATCCGCATTTCGCCGCGCTGCGCTGGCGCTCGCGACGGCCACTTCTCTGTGGATCGCCGGCCCCGCTTCGGCAAAGGGCCCCGATTCGCTCGCCGATCTTGCGGCGCAGGTTTCGGACGCCGTCGTGAACATTTCCGCCACCCAGACCATAGAGGCGAAGCGCGGAAAGGGCGGCGGCGACATGCCGGGCATGCCGCCGGGAATGGGCCCGGGCGCGCCCTTCGACGATCTGTTCGAGGAATTTTTCCGTCGCCGCCAGGGCCAGGGCATGCCCGACTTGCCGCGGCAGCGCAAATCGTCGTCTCTGGGCTCCGGCTTCGTGGTGGACGCCTCGGGCGTCGTCATCACCAACAACCACGTCATCGCCGACGCGAATGAAGTGACGGTGATTTTCAACGACGGCCAGAAGCTGAAAGCCGAGATCATCGGCAAGGACCAGAAGGTCGACGTGGCGGTGCTGCGCGTGAAGCCCGAGAAGCCGCTGAAGGCGGTGAAGTTCGGCGACAGCGACAAGGCGCGCGTCGGCGACTGGGTGCTTGCGGTCGGCAATCCGTTCGGCCTCGGCGGCTCGGTCACCGCCGGCATCGTGTCGGCCCGCAATCGCAACATCGATAGCGGCCCCTACGACAATTACATTCAGACGGACGCGTCGATCAACAAGGGCAATTCCGGCGGCCCGCTGTTCAACATGGACGGCGAAGTGATCGGCATCAACACCGCGATTCTCTCGCCCTCCGGCGGCTCGGTCGGCATCGGCTTCGCGACGCCCGCGAACACTGTGACGCCGGTGATCGAGCAACTCCAGCAATATGGCGAAACGCGCCGCGGCTGGCTCGGCGTGCGCATCCAGAATGTCGACGACGCCATCGCCGAGACGCTCAATCTCGGCTCGGTGCGCGGCGCGCTGGTCGCTGGCGTGGACGACAAGGGCCCGTCGAAGCCGGCGGGGGTCAAGGCCGGCGACGTCATCGTGAAGTTCGACGGCAAGCCGATCAAGGAATCGCGCGACCTGCCGAAGCTCGTCGCGGCGACGCCGGTCGGCAAGGACGTCGAGCTCGTGATCATGCGCGGCGGCAAGGAAGAGACCAAGAAGGTAAAGCTGGGCCGCCTTGAAGACGGCGAAAAGGTCGCCTCGAAGGACGCGGGCGACAAGGAAAAGCCGGAATCGAGCGGCCCTGCTTCGCAGAGCGCGCTGGGCATGGAGCTTTCGCGGCTGACCGACGACCTGCGCGCGCGCTTCCAGATCAAGGACACGGTGAAGAACGGCGTGCTGATCACCTCGGTCGACCCGTCCTCCAACGCGGCCGAGAAGCGGTTGCAGGCGGGCGAGATTCTGCTCGAGGTCAATCAGGAGCCGGTAAGCGATCCCACCGACGCCGTGAAGAAGATCAAGGCGCTGAAGGACGCGGGCAAGAAGACCGCCCTGCTGATCGTGGCCAACGGCGCCGGCGACGCGCATTTCGTGGCGCTGCCGGTGGAATGAAGGCGCGACGCCCTCCCGTCGCGCTCTGGTTGGGAAAGGTCGACAATGACGCCACGCATCATTCCCACCCTCTGGTATGCGGAGAAGGCGGAGGAAGCCGCCGCCTTCTACGCCTCTCTCCTCCCCAAATCTCATGTGGACAGCGTCAGGGCGCTCCCCGCCGACAGCCCGAGCGGGCCGGCGGGTTCGGTCAAGATCGTCGAGTTCACCCTGCTCGGCCAGCCCTTCATGGCCTTCAACGCGGGGCCGTTCGAGCCTTTCAATCACGCCGTCTCCTTCCAGATCGAATGTGACGACCAGGCTGAGATCGACCGCCTATGGGATGCGCTCGGAGACGGCGGAATATACGAACCCTGCGGCTGGCTGAAGGATCGCTACGGGCTTTCCTGGCAGATCGCGCCCAAAGCGCTCGGCGAGATGATGAAGGACGCCGACCCTGCGCGGGCGAAGCGCGTCGCCGAGGCGATGCTGACGATGAAGAAGCTCGACCTCGCGGCGCTGCAACGCGCTTACGACGGCGCCTGACTCCTCACGCGACAAAGTCCTTGCGCGAATATCCCTGCGCGTAAAGCAGCGCCGTCAAATCCGCGTAGTCGACCCGCGCATGGGCCGCTTCCGCCACTTTCGGCTTGGCGCGATAGGCGACGCCGAGCCCCGCTTCGCGCAGCATATCGAGATCATTGGCGCCGTCGCCGATGGCGAGCGTCGCGTCGCGCGCCAGTCCGAGGCGCCCGCGCAAACCCGCGAGCGCGGCGCGCTTGCCTTCCCTTCCCTGCACCGGATCGAGCACGACGCCGGTCAAGGCGCCGCCGACAATTTCCAGCCGGTTGGCGAAGGCCTCGTGGAAGCCGATGCGCGCGGCGACCGGCTCGGTGAAGGGCGTGAAGCCGCCGGTGACGAGCGCCGTATGCGCGCCATGCGCGCGCATGGTCTGCACCAGCGCGCGGGCGCCGGGCGTGAGCGTGATGCGCGTCACCAGCGTCTCGATCTGGTCGAGCGTCACGCCCGCAAGCAACGCGACCCGTTCGCGCAGCGCCGTCTCGAAATTCAGCTCGCCCGCCATGGCGCGTTCGGTAATGACGGAAATGCGGTCGCGAATGCCGATGAGCCCTGCGAGCTCGTCGATGCATTCCTGCTCGATCATGGTCGAGTCCATGTCGGCGACGAGCAGCTTCTTGCGCCGGCCCGCGACGGGCTGGACGATCACGTCGATCGGTTCATTTCTCAGCGCGGCCTGAAGGCGCGCCCGCGACGCATCGAGTGCGTCGCTTTCAAAAAACGCATCGCACGCAAGGTCATGCGCAAGCCAATCCAGCGCGAACACAGCAATGCCTGCGTTCGGCAATGCGCAGCGGACCGCCGCTTCGCTCAGCGACGCGCCCTGCCCTGCGACAAAGGTCGCGACGCTCTTCATATCGCAACTCTATCCAGAGCGACCTTGTCCTGAGACGGGGCAAACGGGCGAAGGCGGGGCATGAGCCCATCCCTCCCCTCTACGCGGAGGGCGGCCCCGCGGAGCGGGGTCGGGTGGGGTACAGCTCCATCAAGGTCATGCGGCGCGAACCCCACCCGGCGGTCTTCGACCGCCGACCTCCCCGTAAAGGGGAGGTATTGGGCGGCCAACGTCCAGGATTGTTGTTCACCCGATTGCCCGGCATCCTGAGGCGCGACCGCAGCGCGCGTCTCGAAGGACGAGAGAGCGTCAACCCGCATCGACGCCTTTCCTCGTCCTTCGAGACGCGCGCCAAGGGGCGCGCTCGTCAGGATGAAGAAAGGCTTTTTGGCCCTTGCAAGGATCGCCTTTGACATCTCGATCATTTACGCCGCAATAGCGCCATGTCCCACAGCGTCCTGCCCGCGCGCGCCATTCTCATCGCAGGTCCGACCGCCTCGGGCAAGTCCGCCCTGGCGATGCAGCTGGCAAGGCGCATTGGCGGCGCGGTGATCAACGCCGACTCGATGCAGGTTTACCGCGACCTGCGCATCATCACGGCGCGGCCCACGCCCGAGGAAGAAGCGGAAGTCCCGCATCTTCTCTTCGGCCATGTCGACGCCAGCGTGAACTACTCCGTCGGCCGTTATCTCGCAGACTTGGCGCAGACGCTGAAAGAACTCGACGCGCGCGGCGTCACGCCCGTGCTCGCCGGCGGAACAAGCATGTATTTCAAGGCGGCGCTTTACGGACTCTCCGACATCCCGGCCGTGCCGGCGGAGGTGCGCGCGCAAGTGCGCGAGGCGGCCGGAGGAAAGACGCCGCAGGAGCTTCACGCCGAGCTTGCGGCGCGTGATCCGGAAACCGCCGCGCGGCTGCGCCCGACCGATCCGCAACGCATCTTGCGCGCTTTGGAAGTCTTCGCCGCGACGGGCAAGCCGCTTGCGTCCTTCCAGGGACCGCGCGGCGCGCCGCTCCTCGACGCCGCACAATGCCCGGCCTTCTTTCTGGCGCCGGAACGCGAGACGCTCTATGCGCGCATCGACGCGCGCTTCGACAGGATGATGGAAATGGGCGCGCTCGACGAAATCGCTCGTTTACGCGAGAGGAAGCTCGACCCCGCGCTCCCCGCCATGCGCGCGCATGGCGCGCCCGGCCTGATCGCCTATCTCGACGGACGCGCGACGCTCGACAAGGCGATCATGCGCGGCAAGCTCGACACGCGCCATTACGCCAAGCGCCAATTCACTTTCGCAAGGCATCAATTGCCTCACTTCGCATGGCTGTCCGGCGCGGAGACAGGCGCGGCAGTGGAAGCCGCGTGCTGCGCCCTGGGATGCTGCTCGACAAGAATCTGAAACAGCGACAGGCCGAACTCCATCGCGATGAGCACGATGATGATCCATTCGAGCCGCACCGAGCGATCCGCGTCGATCAGATCGGTGAGCGCGCGCGCGGTTTCGCCGAGGACGTCGATCTTGGCGTTGAGCGTTCGACCGCGCGCCTCCAGCTCATATTCGTCTTCGAGGCGCGCATAGAGACGCTCGAGGTCGGGCCGGTCCCACAGCACATCGGGCTTGTCCTCGACCGCGACGCGGCCCGAGACGCGGTGACGCACGAGCAGCGTCTGGCCGATGAGCTCCAGCATCGCCTTGCGCCTCCATGGCGGACGGCCCTTGCTGGCGAGTTCCGCCGCGAAAGGCTCGATCGTGTCGAAGACGGCGTTCACGCGCCGCTCGTCGCGGGCGAGGGCCACGCTCTTCGCCAAGGCGTCGGCGATCACGAGCAGTCGGGCCTCGGAGAGGTCCTTCACCGCGAGGCGGCCGTTGGGCAACGCCTTCTCCTCGCCGTCATGCATCGTCTCGATGACGAGCGTCTCGTCGTCGCCGCGCGACGCGCCGGCGACCCGCGCGCCGATCTTGGTGACGATCTCGTCCTCTTCGAGCGGCGACAGGCCGAAGAGCACCGCGACTCCGAAGCGGTAGAGAACGGCGAAGCCAGCCTGCCCCACGTGAAATGCGAGCGGCGACGTCGATACGAGGTCGGCGCGCTCGAGTCCGACAGTGTCGATGCGCTCCCCAAGCAACAGGGCGCGCGCCGTGACGGCGTGGGCGACGGCGGGCGTCGGTCTGAATTCGATATCGGTCATTTCAGCCTGCTGTAAGCCGCATTGTGGACCACTTCGCGGCGGCGCCAAAATGGCCTTCATGCATGCCTTGCATGACGGCTGTAAAAACGCTAGCTAGCGCAGCAATCCGCGCGAGGCCCCCAAGAGAACCCACATGACATACGTCGTCACGGAAAACTGCATCAAGTGCAAGTATATGGACTGCGTGGAGGTTTGTCCGGTGGACTGCTTCTACGAAGGCGAGAACATGCTCGTCATCCACCCGGACGAATGTATCGATTGCGGCGTTTGCGAACCCGAATGCCCCGCCGAAGCGATCAAGCCCGACACCGAGGAAGGGCTGGAGAAGTGGCTGCAGCTCAACTCGGAGATGGCGCAGAACTGGCCGAACATCACCATCAAGCGCGAGCCGCCGGCGGACGCGAAGGAATGGGACGGCAAGCCCGGCAAGTTTGAGGCCTATTTCTCGGCCGAACCCGGCCAGGGCGATTAATCGAGATCGGCGCCTAATGATAAGGCGCCGAATCGAATCAGCTTAATGCACAGGCGCGGCGTCTGGCCCAACAAATAGTTTCCACATCCTTAATCGCGCGAAATACGTATTATTCTCTTGAACTTGGCGATGAGCTCGCAACCTTCAGGCTTGATCGAAGCCGAGGGTTATCTTTGATTTTTGCGCTACGACATGATATAGAGTCCGACAGAGGATCGCCGCCCCTTTGGCGACCGGATGAATCCCTAAGTTTGCCTCGCAGCAAGAGAAAGCGCGCGCTTGACCGTTGTGTCCAAAGCCCGACTACGTCGCCGCCGCTCTAGCTAAGGTGTCAGATCGATAAGCTTGCCGTCGCGTGGCTCCGCCCGGGACAGCAGGGGATCTGCAATTTCGCCCCGTCTCCACAGCGGGGCGCAGAAGGAGTGTCCCGCGTATGCCGTCCGCCAAGAAAAACGAGAAGAAGAAGGGGGCCGGCGTCACATCAACGTCGCCGCGCGCCCGGGGGGCGGCGTCGAAGAACGCTTCCCAATCGGCTCGGTCTCGCGCGACGGCCGCCGCTTCGATCCAATCCGGCAAATCCGCGGCCGGCAAGACCCCCGCTAAAACGAACGTCGCCAAGACGAAGGCCGACAAGACGAAGGCCGACAAGACGCCGGCCAGAAGCAAGACGGCCTCCAGCGCGAAATCGCCGGCGAGGGCCGCCGTGAAGGGGCCGGCCAAGACAGCCGCGAAAGCCGCGAAGACCGCTGCCAAGACCAGCAGCGCCAAGACCATGACGCACGCCAAGACCATGACGCACGCCAAGACCGTGACGCACGCCAAGACGGCCGCCGCGAAATCGAGCGCGAAGGCGACGGCCCGCGCGGCCGCGCCGGCGTCTCCGCGCGCGGCGGCGGTCAAGAATTCCGCGACGCGCGGCGGTGCGAGCAAAACGTCCGGTTCGAAGTCGGCCGAATCCAGGACGGCCGTCGTGAAGCCGGCGGCAAAGTCGGCCGTTTCCAGACCCGCCGTAAAGGCTGCGGCTCCCGCGACGAAGACGCCCGACAAAGCTGCCGCCAAGGCCGTGAAAAATGCGGTCGTCTCCGTCAAGGCCACCGCCCCCGACGCGAAGAAGCCTGCCGCGGCTGCGGTCCCGAAGCCTGCCACGGCCAAGCCCGTGAGCGCCAGCGCGCCGGAAGCCGCGAAGCCTGCGAAGGTCGTGAAGACGCCCGAGGCGACCAAAGCTCCCGAGCCGGCGAAGGCCGGGGCTCCAACCATCTCCAAGATCGTCGCGGCGGCTGCGCCGGCGGCGACCGTCGCTGCGCCCCGGGCGGCGCAGGACGCTGCTCCCGCTTCCCCCGCTCCGGCAGCCGCGCGCGCGGCCGTCGTGGCGGCTGGTAAGACCTCCTCAACCACGACAGCCGGCGAAGACAAAAAATTGGCAAAAAGAAACGAGCCCCCCGCTACGACGGCGACGCCCGTCGCCGCCGAGAAGACTGCGATCGAGACCAAGGCTGTGGCGAAGCCCACGCCCACGCCCGCCAAGGCGAAACCTGTGGCGCCGAAACACGGCTTCAAGCTCAACGAGTTCATCGTATATCCGGCGCATGGCGTCGGCCAGATCGTCGGCGTGGAGACTCAGGAAGTCGCGGGATTCAGTCTCGAGCTCTTCGTGGTGAGCTTCATCAAGGACAAGATGATCCTCAAGGTTCCGACGAGCAAGGTCGGCAATGTCGGCATGCGCAAGCTCGCCGAGGGCAACGTCGTCGACAAGGCGCTCACCACGCTGAGCGGCCGCGCGCGCATCAAGCGCACAATGTGGTCGCGCCGCGCCCAGGAATATGAGGCGAAGATCAACTCGGGCGACCTCGTCACCATCGCCGAGGTCGTGCGCGATCTTTACCGTTCCGACACGCAGCCGGAGCAGTCCTACTCGGAGCGCCAGCTCTATGAGGCCGCGCTCGATCGCATGGCGCGCGAAGTCGCGGCGGTCCGGAAGCTGATCGACTCCGAGGCGCTGAAGCTGATCGAGTCGTTCCTGCAAAAGGGACCGCGCCGTGGTCAGAAGTCGGACCCCGATGTTGCGGACGACGCCGACGACGAGGACGTCGAGCGCGCCGCGTAAAGACATGCGCTCCGTATAAAAAGCAAAAAAGAGCCCTCCGCTCGTCGAGCGGAGGGCTCTTTGATTCGTCGCCATTCAAGCCATCGGCGGCGCGGCCTCGTCCGGCACGTCGTCGTCCTTCAGCTTCGAGAGCGCGCGGCGCAGCTTGGTGAGCGCGCGGCTCTCGATCTGACGGACGCGTTCCTTCGATATGCCCAGCTTGTCGCCGAGCGTCTCCAGCGTCACGAGGTTCTCCGTCAGCCGCCGCTCTTGCACGATGCGCAACTCGCGCTCGGAAAGAATCGCCAGCGCATCCCTCAGCCAGCGCGCGCGGCGATCCGAATCGAGATTCTGCTCGACCACCTCGTCGGGCAGCGGCGCGTCGTCGACCAGAAAGTCCATGCGCTGCGCCGAACCCGCGGATTCATCGTCGACGAGCTGGGCGTTGAGCGACACGTCCGAGCCGGAGAGCCGCGAATCCATCATTTCCACGTCGGCGCGCGATACGCCCAGCGTCTCGGCGATCCTCTGATAGGCGTCGCCCGTGCTGAACGCTTCCGGCTCGCGCGCCAACCGCGCCCGAAGCCGGCGCAAATTGAAGAACAGCGCTTTTTGCGTGGAGCTGGTGCCGCCGCGGACGATCGACCAGTTGCGCAGCACATAGTCCTGAATCGAGGCGCGGATCCACCAGGTGGCGTAGGTCGAGAAGCGAACGTCGCGCTCCGGCGCAAATCGGGCCGCCGCCTCCAGCAGACCGACATGGCCTTCCTGCACGAGGTCCGCGATCGGCAGCCCGTAGTGACGGAACTTGGCCGATATGGCGATCACCAGCCGCATATGGGCCGCCGTCAGTTTATGAAGGGCGAGCCGGTCTCCATGGTCGCGCCAGGCGATCGCGAGCTCCTTTTCCTCTTCTCTCTCCAGAAAAGGCGCGTCGGCCGCCGCCTTCATCAACTCTCTGCCGAGACCGGGAAGATACGCCATGGCCAAATCTCCATAGCGCGCTATCTCTTTTTTTGTGACGAAGCGAGATATCCGCGCGTTTTGAACAACTCTAAGCGTTCAACCCGCGGGCCGCCCTCATGTTCCCGGCCGCGCCTGCCCTACTCCGTTACGATTTTGTAACGCTCCCCCGCCACGACCTGTTCGCCTTCATCCAAGCCGTTGAGAAGACGGAAATATTCGAGCGGTCGATTGGGCGTCGTCATATGCGCGGCGAGGCTCTCCGCCGTGTCTCCCGGAGCGGCGGAGATTACAGAAATTTTAAGTCCGTGCGCCTCGCGCGCCTCCTCCGGCGTGAGGCGGTGGAAGGTCATGATGGATTCCATGAACTCCCTCTCGGTCTGCTCCGTGAGCGCCTTGGCCGCGAAGATCAGGCGATAGAGATAGTCCCCCGACTGGATGACGGCGAGGCGGAAGTTCCATTCCCCCGCGCGCGCCACCGCCGCCACGGCCGGAAGGCCGTTGACGTCGAGCTTCTTCACCGAGGACGGCAGCAGGCCGTCCACCCAGCCCGAGCCGACATAGGCCTCCAGGCTCTCGAATTGCGGATTGCGCACCGTATCGAGCCGCAGCGCCTCATTGTCCGCCTGACGGACGCCAAAAACGGCCTCGCTCGAATTTTCAAGCAGGAAGCCCTCCGGGGCCGTGAAGGCGAAGCGCAGGCGCGGATGCGTGAACTTGCGGTCGCGGACATAGCCTTCCATCGGGTCGTCGCCGAAAGCGACCCCGTTGATGGCCGCGAGATAGCCGGCGCGGTCGCGCTGCCCGATGCCCGGCGCGCTGATCTGGCGGGCGACCGCCACGGCGCGGGCGACGCGCTCAGGCGTGGAAGGATGCGTCGACATGATGTCGAAGCTCATGGAATCCTTGCGCTTGCCATAGAGCGCGGCGCGCAGCTCCGAAGAGCGGCCGAGCGCCGTCAGGAAGCGCGCGGCCCCATAGGGGTCGTAGCCGGCCCTTGCAATGACCTTCACGCCGGTCTCGTCGGCGTCCAGCTCCTGCTGGCGCGAAAAGCTCGCGACCGATAGACGCTGCTTGGAGCGCTCCTCCTCGCCCTTCTGGCGGCTCTGAATCACGGTCGCGGCCTGCGAGATCACCGCCGCCTCGCGCTCCTTTTCCGCCCGGAGCGCGCTGTGGCGCAGCGTGACATGGGCGATTTCATGCGCCATGACCGCGGCCGCCTCGGAGGCGTCGCCGGCGAGCGCCAGAAGGCCGCGCGTGACGTAGAGATTGCCGGAAGGCAGCGCGAAGGCGTTGACCACGGGGGTGTTGAGGATCGTGACCTTGTAGGCCGTCTGGCCGGGGGTGTCGCTCGACTGGGCGAGCTTGACGAGAATGGCGTCGAGATAGCGCTCGGCGCTGGGCGCCTGATATTCGCCGCCGAACTGCGCCAGCAATTCCTTGTGCTGGACGGAACTGCGGTTTTCGGACCTGGGCGGCGGGGGCTTGCTCGGCGAGGGCGGCGAGGGAACCGGCGCGAAGAGCTGCCCCTGGCGCTCGAGTTCGGCGCAATCGGCAAGGAAAAAGGCGCAGGCGACCGCGAGCGCGCGGCCGGCGGTCTTAGGGCTGATTCTCAAGGATCTCGATCTCGGCTGGCGCTGAGATTTCCATGCGCGGTCCCAAACCTGTCTCAATCAGTCCTCGCACGCGCGCCCGCCGCCCGATCAGCGCCCGGGGTTCGATTCCCGACGCCCGAAACATAGCCAAATTGCGACGCAAAATCACGACCGCGAAATCTTCGGCGCGCTTTTGGCCAAAATTCAGGTAGATGGCCCCACGGCTTTCGCCGACGCTCGAAATCTTGCCCTCCGCCACCGCCATCCCCTTGCGCTGCAGCAAGCCGGCGCCGTCGGCGGCGTCGGCCGGACGCAAGCGGGGATCGGCCCAAAGCCCCCGGCCCGCATCCCGCGCCGGCGCCTCCGCGGCGAGATAATCGCGCGCGCAGGCCGCGGCCGGCGCGTCGGGCCGGAATCGCGCGAGACCTTCTTCCAGCGCGGCGCCTCCCACCGAGACGAGCGGCGCCTCGGGCCCATCTCCCTGCGTCGCGAAGACCCGCGCCGGGATACGCCCCCAGCGGTCGAAACCGGCGGCGAGCTCGGCGAGAAAGACGTCCTTCCCCGCGAGCCAGCCCGAGAGACGCTTGCGGGCGGCGGCGCGAAGATCGGGAGCGCCTTTGTCGGATGACGGCGGAAATTCGAGCCCGGAGAGAACCGCCCGGCGCCCGTCGTCCAAAAGGAGGTCGAAATCGTCGTCGACCGCCGCGACCGTGGCGGGGACCGTGTTCTCCAGCGAGCAGGCGCCCGTTTCGGCGGCGGCGGCGAGGGAACGGGCGGACGTCGAAAGGACAAGAGCAAGAGCGAGCGCGAGGCAGGTTCCTTCCCTCTTCCGCATGCGGGAGAAGGAAGCGGCGCGAAATCGCCCTGGCCCCGGGAGCAAACGTCCCGAAGCGATTTTCCAACGCCTTGGAAGGAATTCAGCCGTCAATCGTCGCGTTCCGGGAGTCAACCGCCGCAGTTTCGCTTATGGCGCAGACCAAGGCAATCTCCCGCCCCAATTACGCCCAACCCGCGCCTATGATGCGGCCGCAGACAATTCGGCGACCTTACAGCGCGGCCGTTCCATTCCCACATCACGCCCATGATCTCTCGCATCGCCCTCACCGCCGCCCTCCTCCTCAGCGCGGGCGCCGCGCCGGCTTACGATCCCTACGGACCGGCCCGGCCGGACTCCGACGTCGAGCTGACGCAAGGCTACAACCGGCCGCCGGCGGATTTCGACGGTCCGCCGCCCGGCGAGATCGACAATGGCGGTCCGGACGCCGCAGCCTTGATGTCGCGCGTCGATCGGCTCGAGCGCGATATTCGTCGCCTCACCGGCCAGAACGAGGAACTGCAGCACAAGGTGCAATTGCTGGAGGAACAGTTGCGCGCCGCCAGGGAGATCGCGCCCCATCCGGCGGAGTCCGCTCCCGCCTTGCGTCCCGCGACGGCGCCTGCGCCGGCCCCCGTCGCCGGCTCGAAACGCGGCGACGCTTTCGACCCCGCGAGCGATCCCGCCGCCCCCGGGGTTCCGAAGCCGCTGGGCTCCACCACGCCCTCTGCGCCGCTCCCCAATCCGCCGAAGACGGCCGCCGGCGCCGTCACGACCGCGCCGCCGCCGCGGGAGGTCGGCCAGCCTCTGGACATCGCCCATGGCCGCCTCGTCGGCGACCAGCCGGCCGCCACGCCCCAGATCGCGCCGGCTCCCGCGGCGGCGCCTCCGGGGCCGAAAGAAGAATATGAAGAAGCCGTCGCCACGCTCAAGGCGGGCAGGTTCGAGGCGGCGGAGAAGGAGCTGGAAGCCTTCCTCGCCAAGAATCCCAAGAGCAAATACGCTCCGGCCGCGACCTTCAATCTGGGGGAGAGCTTCTTCCTGCGCGGCCGCCACCGCGAGGCGGCCGAAAAATATCTCGAAATCTCCCAGAAATACGGCCAATCCGCCCAGGCGCCGGACGCCCTGCTCCGGCTCGGCCAGTCGCTCGGCGCCATGGGGGCGCGGGAGCAGGCCTGCGCCTCCTTCAACGAGATCGGCATGAAATATCCCGGCTCGGCGGCGCGCATACGCGACGCGGCGTCGCGCGAGAGCAAGAAGCTCTCGTGCTGACGAAGCGCGGCGAGCGCTGACCTTGGACGACGCGACGGCGCTCGACCTTTTAAAGCCGCATCGGAGCCTTCTCCTCGCCGTTTCCGGCGGGCCGGATTCGGTCGCCCTCATGCTCCTTTGCGCGCACTGGCCCGAGCGCGGCGCCCACGACGTCGCCGTCGCGACGGTCGATCACGGCCTGCGCGGCGCCGCGCGCGCCGAAGCCGAACAGGTCGGCGCGTGGGCGCGGGCGCTGGGCTTTTCCCATCATCTTCTGACATGGGAAGGCGACAAGCCGTCGACGCGGATACAGGAGCGCGCGCGCGCGGCGCGCTACGCGCTGCTCGAAGGATGCGCCCGGGAAATCGGCGCAAGCGCGATCGTCACGGCCCATCACGCCGACGATCAGGCGGAAACGATCCTCTTTCGCCTCACGCGCGGCTCCGGCGTCTCGGGCCTTGCGGGCATGGCGGCGGCGTCGCGCTGCGGGACGGTTGCGCTTTTGCGCCCGCTGCTCGGCTTCAGAAAAACGGAACTGATCGGAATCTGCGAGAAAGCCGGACACGCCTACTACTCGGACCCTTCGAACAAGGACGACGCCTACGCCCGCGCGCGGCTGCGCAAGCTGATGCCGACCCTCGCGGAACTGGGGCTCGACGCGCAGGCGCTGCTGAGGCTCGCCGCCCGCGCCGCCCGCGCCGACGCAGCCCTGGAGTCCTGCGCGAAAGCGGCCCGCGCCAGGGCGCTTCTTCACAGCGACGCGGCCTATGCGCGCTTCGACCCCGCGGCGTTGTGCGATCTGCCGCTCGAGCTTCTCCAGCGCGTCCTCGCCGGGGAGATCGAACGGCTCGCCCCGCAGGCGCCGATCCGCCTCGACCGGCTGGAGCGCGCCGCGCGACGTCTGTCCGACGCGTTGCGCGGCGGCGAGCCGCTGCGCTTGACGCTCGCCGGGTTGCTGCTGGAATCTCGGGCGAACAGCGTCACGCTCTCCCCCGCGCCGCCCCGACGCGCGGCCTCGCGGGAAGCGCGCGACGACGCTTGACCTCAGCCAGGCCTCTCTTGGCAAGGAACGAGGGCGCGCCTAGATTATTTGCAACTTGAAGCGCTCCGGGGAATCGTCCCGCGCGGGCCCTTCCCATTTGGAATAGGCAATGAACGCAAACTTCAGGAACCTCGCCTTGTGGGCCATCATCGGCCTGCTGGTGGTGGCGCTCGTCATGCTGTTCCAGCAGCCCGGCCAGCGCACGCCGATCCGGGACATTTCGTTCAGCGAGCTGCTCACGCAGATTGACCAGGGCCGCGTCCACGACGTGACCATCGCAGGGAACGAAGTCGCCGGCCACTTCAACGACAACCGGCCCTTCACAACCTACATCCCGAACGAAGCGAACATCATCCCGCGCCTGCAGGCGCATAACGTTTCGATCAGCGCCAAGCCGTTGAGCGACGGCTCGAGCTGGATCATGACGCTGCTGCTCAACGCGCTCCCGCTCGTCGCCTTCCTCGGCGTGTGGATTTTCCTCTCCCGTCAAATGCAGGGAGGGGCGGGCCGCGCGATGGGGTTTGGGAAGTCGAAGGCGAAGCTTTTGACGGAGATGGCTGGGAAGGTGACGTTTGAGGACGTTGCGGGGGTTGACGAGGCGAAGGAGGATTTGCAGGAGATTGTTGAGTTTCTGCGCGATCCCGGCAAGTTCCAGCGCCTTGGGGGCCGCATTCCGCGCGGCGTTTTGCTGGTCGGCCCGCCGGGCACCGGCAAGACGCTGCTGGCGCGCGCCATTGCGGGCGAGGCGGGGGTGCCCTTCTTCTCGATCTCGGGCTCGGACTTTGTGGAAATGTTCGTGGGCGTCGGCGCGAGCCGCGTGCGCGACATGTTCGAGCAGGCCAAGAAGAACGCGCCCTGCATCATCTTCGTCGACGAGATCGACGCGGTTGGGCGGCATCGCGGGGCGGGGCTGGGCGGCGGCAATGACGAGCGCGAGCAGACGCTGAACCAGCTGCTGGTCGAGATGGACGGGTTCGAGGCGAATGAGGGCATCATCCTGATCGCCGCGACGAACCGTCCGGACGTGCTCGATCCGGCCTTGATGCGTCCGGGCCGCTTCGACCGCCAGATCACCGTGCCGAACCCGGACTTTATCGGGCGCGAGAAGATCCTGAAGGTTCACGCCCGCAAGGTGCCTTTGGCGCCGGATGTGGACCTGAAGGTGGTTGCGCGCGGGACGCCGGGCTTTTCGGGGGCCGATCTGATGAACCTGGTCAACGAGGCGGCGCTCTTGGCGGCGCGGCGCTCGAAGCGGATCGTGACGAACCAGGAGTTTGAGGACGCGCGCGACAAGATCATGATGGGCGCGGAGCGGCGAACCCTCTCCATGACGGAGGAGGAGAAGAAGCTGACGGCCTATCACGAGGGCGGCCACGCGCTGGTTCAGCTGACGGTTCCGGGGGCGATGCCGATCCACAAGGCGACGATCATCCCGCGCGGCCGGGCTTTGGGCATGGTGCAGGGCCTGCCGGAGCGCGACCAGGTCTCGCAGACCTATGAGCAGCTGACGGCGATGCTGGCGATTGCGATGGGCGGCCGGGTGGCGGAGGAGATCATCTTCGGCCACGACAAGGTGACGTCCGGGGCGGCGTCGGACATCCAGCAGTGCACGCGGGTGGCGCGGGCGATGATCACGCAGCTTGGGTTCTCGGACAAGCTGGGGACGGTTGCTTACGCCGAGCCGCAGCAGGAGCAGTTCCTTGGCTATTCGATCGGGCGGCAGCAGACCCTCTCGGAGGCGACGCAGCAGACGATTGACGCCGAGGTTCGGCGTCTGGTCCAGGAGGCTTACGACAAGGCCAGGCAGATCCTGACCGAGAAGCGGGCGCAGCTCGACACGCTGGCCAATGGCCTTTTGGAGTTCGAGACCCTGACCGGCGAGGAGATGAAGGGCCTGCTGCAGGGCAAGCGCCCGGTGCGCGAGGACACCAGCTCCTCCGCCCCCCAGCCCCCGCGCGGATCCGCCGTCCCGACAACCGGCCAAAAACCCGAGCCGGATGTCGGCGGCCTCTCGCCGAACCCGGTCTAAGAAGCGAAAGCCCGACGGTCCCGCCGGGCTTTCTTTTTGGACGCTACGAAATCAGCTCCTGCAGAGTCTCGGCGGGGCGGCACAAACCGGCCTTTTCACCGACCAGAACGATCGGCCGTTCGATGAGGATGGGGTGCTTCTCTATCGCATCGAAAATTTCGTCGTCCGAGAGAGCCGGATTGTCCAGTCCAAGCTCGTCGTACGGCGTGCCGCGCTTACGTAGGATATCGCGCACATTTTTACCCATGCGCGCCAAAATCCCCTGCAAGGTCTTTCGATCGAGAGGGGTCTTCAAATATTCGACGACTTCCGGCTCATATCCCGCCTCGCGAAGGGCGGCGAGAACTTTGCGGGAGGTTCCACAGGCGGGATTATGATAGATAATCGCTCGCATTTTCGCTCCGGTTGCGATCAAGTTGGACTTTCAAATTAACTTATGATTCAGATTCTGGAATACGCCCGCGGCTAAATCGGGCAATTTGCACACATCGGACCGACGTCTAACTCCGCGTGAATTTTGCGCTTGTCATACGAAAAGGGATGAAGATGGCGCGTAGCTATTTCGGAACGGACGGCATTCGCGGCCTCGCCAACGTCAAGATCACGCCAGAGCTTGCGCTCAAGGTCGGACAGGCCGCCGGCCTCATTTTCCAGCGCGGCGAAGGCCGGCACCGCGTCGTGATCGGCAAGGACACGCGGCTGTCAGGATATATGATCGAATATGCGCTGGTCGCGGGCTTCACCTCCGTCGGCATGGACCCCCTGCTCCTTGGCCCGATGCCGACGCCGGCCGTCGCCATGCTCACGCGCTCCATGCGCGCCGATGTGGGCGTGATGATCTCGGCCTCGCACAATTCCTTCGAGGATAACGGCATCAAGCTTTTCGGACCGGACGGGCACAAGCTTTCGGACGAGATCGAGCATGAGATCGAGCGCCTTCTGGACAGCGATCTCAGCCGTCGCCTCGCCGGCGCCAATGCGTTGGGCCGCGCCCGCCGCATCGACGACGTGCGCGCGCGTTATATCGAGTTCGCCAAGCACACGCTGCCCCGCAATATGAGCTTCGAAGGGCTTCGCGTGGTCATCGACTGCGCCAACGGCGCCGCCTACAAGGTCGCGCCCGAAGCGTTGTGGGAGCTCGGGGCGGAGGTCATCGCCATCGGCGTCGAGCCGGACGGCTTCAACATCAACCGGGACGTTGGCTCCACCTCGCCGCAAGCGCTCCGGGCCAAGGTGCGCGAGCTGCGCGCCGATGTCGGCATCGCCCTCGACGGCGACGCCGATCGCGTCATTCTGGTCGACGAGACCGGCGCGATTGTCGACGGCGATCAAGTCATGGCGGTTGTCGCCCAGAGCTGGCGCGAGCAGGGCCTGCTGGCCAAGCCCGGCGTCGTCGCGACGATCATGTCCAATCTCGGCCTGGAGCGGCATCTCAACGGAATGGGCCTCACCCTGGAGCGCACGGCCGTCGGAGACCGCTATGTGATCGAGCGCATGCGGAAGGAGGGTTACAATGTCGGCGGCGAGCAGTCGGGCCATGTGATCCTGTCCGACTATTCGACCACGGGCGACGGCCTCGTCACGGCGATGCAGGTGCTGGCCGAGGCCAAACGCAAGGACAGGCGGCTGAGCGAGATCTGCCGTTGCTTCCAGCCCCTGCCCCAGGTGCTCCAGAGCGTCCGAGTCAACGGCCGGACGCTCGAGAAGGACTCGGTGGCGGTCGCAATCGACTCCGCGCGCGCACGCCTCGGAGACTCCGGTCGAATCATCGTCCGGCCCTCGGGAACGGAGCCGGTGGTGCGCGTCATGGCGGAGGGCGACGATCGCGATCTCGTCGAGACGCTCGTCGCGCAAGTCTGCAACGCGCTAAAGGAATCGGCCGAAGCCGCGTAACGCGGCCGCGAAAAAAGGGCGTGGGCGGGTCGAAAAGCCGTCGGCTCGCAGCGCCTTTTTCGTCGCGAAAAACTTAATAAACATAGTAGCTTACGACTAAATTTGGTTAAGCGGTAAGGTTAACTTCGCTTTAAGTCTTGTCGGTCATGTTTACCCCCGATGGCAAAGCGCCACGGGTCCGCTCTGCGGCCCGCTTTACGCAAAAAGGGGAAGTAATCATGGGCCGTTCATTCGCCCTCCTTTTAGCGGCCGCAATCGTCGCCGGAGCCGGCGGCGCAAAGGCGGCCGATCTGCTCCCGCCGCCCCCGCCGCCGATCGAGCCGCCGCCCGTCGAGTTTGGCGGCTGGTATCTGCGCGGCGATGTGGGCGTGGGCGCGACCCAAATCTCCGATTGGAGCTACTCGCTGCGGCCGGGCATCGATAATTTTGGCAACGTCCAGGTTCCCGCCGGGCCGGTCTGGAACAGCTATCACAGCCTGAACGACACGGCCTTCGCCGGCGCGGGCGTCGGTTATCAGGTCAATAGCTGGTTCCGCTTCGATCTCACTGGCGAATACCGCATCCAGTCGTCCTATCGCGCGGCGAACCAATTTACCTTTCCGGGCTGCGGCTCGGCCTGTTACGGCTTCGATCAATACAATGCGAGTCTGGGTACCGCCCTGTTTCTCGCCAACGCCTATTTCGATCTCGGCACCTGGTATGGCCTGACGCCATTTGTGGGCGCCGGCATTGGCGCGGCTTTCCATAATTTCTCGGGCCTGACGGATACGGGTTTCGGCGTCGCAAACGGCGGCTATGGGTTCGCGGCGGACACCAATCAGACGAATTTCGCCTGGGCCGTGATGGGCGGTCTGGGCTATGCGGTCACGCCGAATCTCCGGCTGGAAGTGGCTTACCGCTACCTCGACATGGGCAAGATCACCAGCAATCCGATCAGTTGCAACTCGCTGCCTTGCTTCGGAGAGCGGCACTCGTTCAACGTCGCCTCGAACGACATTCGCGTGGGCTTCCGCTACATCATCCCGACGCTCGTCCCCCCGCCCCCGCCGCCTCCGGGCCCGCTGGTTCGGAAATATTGATAAAAACAAACGGCGCGGCGTCCCCGCGCCGTTTGCGCGCCTGAAGGCGTGCGGTCCGGACCGCGAGCCTTCAGGCTCGCCTTTTTACATGGACCGCGAGCCTTCAGGCTCGCATTCTAAAAAGCCATTTCATGACCAAAGACCACAAAGGCTGGCATTCGCGCGGCTATCTTCCGCATTTTGATTCACCGGAATGCGCCCAGCACATCGTCTTCCGAACTTTCGGCAGCCTGCCCAAATCCGTCCTCGACGCGCTGCCGGACCAACCGGATCTGCGACGTGACGAAATCGACGCCGTCCTCGATCGCTGCTGCTACGGCCCCCAGCCCCTCGGCGATCCGGATGCGGCCCTGATCGTCCAGAATGCGCTGCTATATTTCGACGGCGTCAAATACCGCCTCGTCGCCTGGTGCGTCATGCCCAATCACGTTCACATCGTCGCAGCGCTATTCGCCGGCTTTCCGCTCGGCGCCGTAGTCAAGAGCTGGAAAGCCTTCACAGCCGCCGAGATCAACCGGCGGCGGGGAACATGCGGCGCCTTCTGGGCGCCCGATTATTTCGATCGCTATATCCGGAACGAACGCGACCTTGCCGCCACGGTGGAGTATGTCGAAAGAAACCCAGTCGTTGCGGGGCTTGCCGTTGATCCCGTCGACTGGCCCTGGTCTTCCGCCGGTTTCAGGCGCGCCTGAAGGCGCGCGCTCCAGACCGCGAGCCTTCAGGCTCGCATGAAGCCCCACTATACTCCCGCCATGTCCGACCTGAACCCGCCTGATTCCGTCGCCCTCACCAACGCTCCGGAAGTCAGCGTCACCGAACTCGCCAACGCCCTCAAGCGCACGGTCGAGGATCGTTTTGGCCGCGTGCGCGTAAGGGGAGAAATTTCCAATTATCGCGGGCCGCACGCCTCTGGTCACGCTTATTTCTGCCTGAAAGATCAAGGCGCGCGGCTCGACGCCGTGATCTGGAAGGGAACCTTCCTGCGCATCCGCACGCGGCCGCAGGAGGGGCTGGAGGTCGTCGCGACGGGGCGCATCACCACCTTCCCGGGCAAATCCTCCTATCAGATCGTCATCGAGGCAATGGAGCCCGCCGGCGTCGGCGCGTTGATGGCGCTTCTGGACGAGCGGCGAAAGAAGCTCGCGGCGGAAGGACTTTTCGACGAAGACCGCAAGCGTCCCCTGCCCTTCCTGCCGCAGGTCGTCGGCGTCGTGACCTCACCCACCGGCGCCGTCATTCGCGACATTCTCCATCGCCTCAACGACCGCTTTCCGCGCCGCGTCGTCGTCTGGCCCGTGCGCGTGCAGGGCGAGACCTCGGCGGCCGAAGTCGCGGCGGCGATCGATGGCTTCAACGCCCTTCCCGCCGGCGGCCCTATCCCCCGCCCGGACGTGCTCATCGTCGCGCGCGGCGGCGGCTCGCTCGAAGACCTTTGGAGCTTCAACGAGGAGGCCGTCGTGCGCGCGGCGGCGGCGAGCGACATTCCGCTTATCGCCGCCATCGGCCACGAGACGGATACGACGCTCCTCGATTTCGTCGCGGATCTGCGCGCGCCGACGCCCACCGGCGCCGCCGAGAAGGTCGTCCCCGTCCGCGCAGAACTCGCGGAACATCTCGCCGTCCGCGCGCGCCGGCTCGCCATCGCGAAGACGCGGGCGATGGAGCAGCGCCGCACGCAGCTTTCGACCTATGCGCGTCTGCTGCCGACGCCGGAGCAACTCCTGCAGACGCCCCGGCAGCGTCTGGACCGGGCCTCCGAACGGCTGCGCGCGACGTTGCGCGCCGGGCGGGATGGGCGGCGCCTGCGGCTGGCCGATCTGGCGCGCCTCCTGTCGCGCCATTCGCCCCAGGCGGAGCTTGCCGGACAGAGGGAGAGACTGAAAGGCCTGGGCGCGCGGCTCAAGGCGGGTTTCGACGCCAATGTCGCGCTTGCGCGCCACCAGAACGCCGGCGCGCGGCAGCGCGTCGAAGGGCTCTCGGCGCGTATGAAACTGGCGCTCACGACGCAACTGGCGCAAAAGAAAGATCGGGTCGAAAGGCTCGGCCGCCTTCTGGACTCCATGAGTCACAAGGCCGTGCTGGCGCGCGGCTTCGCGCTCGTGCGCGACGAGCAGGAGGCGCTGGTGCGCAGCGCCGCCCAGGCGCCGCCGGGTGCGGCGCTCACGATCGAATTTGCGGACGGGCGCATCGCCGCGCGCGCGGGGCCCGCCGGACAGCCAGATCCGCAGCCTGCCGCCGCGAAGCGCAAACCCCGCAAGACGCCGGGCGATCAGGGCTCGCTGTTCTGAGATGCAGGTTTAGAAGGGCTTGCGCGGTATCTTTGTCTGAAACTTCACCCCGCGAGAAGCATATCCTTACGCCTGTCGCAGTTTAACGGCTCCGCCGAGGGTTTATTCAAACCGCATCTGCCAGGCGACGATGCTGCGCTGCATGGGCGCGCGGGGCATGTAACAGAAAACATTGGTCGAGAGCCTCGCCTCCTGGCAATGCTCATGCTCTTCGGACCAGTCATAGCCGAGCGTGTCCATGCACGCCCTGATCTTTGTCTCGATGAGCTTCGGATTGGCCTTTCGCTCCATTGGGAAGTCGCGTTCGACCTGAAATTCGCAATCCGTCACGTCGATCTTCTGGCCCTCGAAATAACGGCCGCTGGCGCCGCTGGTGACGAACATGGCTTCCGTCGCAAGGATCAGGGCGAGACCGGCGATCAGCGCGAGCTTCTCTTGCGTCTTGGACTTCAGGAAATGGAGATCGAACAGGGAAAGGACGCCGATGACCAGCAGGCCGCCGCCGAGGATCAGCGTGAGCGGCGACAAAAACGGCGCGATCCCTTCGTTCATCTCATCCTCCCCAACTCGCAGCCGCAGCGTAATGATAGTCTGCCCTGCTCGTGCGGCAAGCGGGCGGCCGCGCGGTGAGAACAAGACTACAGATTTTTGACAAAAGTCACCGCGACTTTGTCGCACCGGCGCTCCAGGGCGCCCTCTTGCCGGAAGGAGTGGGCGACGACGGCCCGCGCGGCGAGACGCAAGCAAGGCCGTTCATACTTTGTTAACCAATTAACCTTTTATTAATGAAGCGAATAATTCGTTCAAATGTGATCAGTTCCACACACCCCTGATCAAGGTTGATGGAACCTTCGCTTAACCGTGCGAGAATAGGACTGACCGCAATCGGCCACGTAACAGGAGTTTTCCATGCTGGTTTCCGCTGCCGCCCGTTGCGCCAAACTCGCCGTCGCCCTTTCGGCGGCGCTGGCGATGGCGGCCTGTGCGAAAAATGCGGCGGACGAAGCGGGAGGCGATCTCGCCGGAGGCGTTGGCGGGCCCGGCGGCCGCGGCGTCTCCCGTAGCGGCCTGCCGGCAACCCCGGGCAGCGCCCAGGATTTTGCGCAGAACATCGGCGATCGCGTTTTCTTCGAGACCGATTCCACCGAATTGACGCCGACGGCCCAGCAGACGCTGGACCATCAGGCGCAATGGCTCAATCGCTACAGCCGCTACAGCTTCACGCTCGAGGGCCACGCCGACGAGCGCGGCACCCGCGAATATAACTTCGCGCTCGGCGCCCAGCGCGCCGAGGCCGCGAAAAATTATCTCGTCTCTCGCGGCGTCGCCGCCTCGCGCATCCGCACGGTGAGCTACGGCAAGGAGCGGCCCGTCGCGACCTGCGACGATATCTCCTGCTGGTCCCAGAACCGCCGCGTCGTCACCGTGCTGGCGGGCGGGAACTCCTGAAAGCCCGCGCGGGCGTTGTTCGGCCCGCTGCGCGACATCGCGGGCGCGCCGGCCTTCCGCCGCTTCAAGGTCGCGATCCTCGACCATCGGCCTCTCGCCCGAACCTGAAGGCGCGCGGCGGCAAAACTTTTCCGCGGCCTGCGTCAGAACCCCTTGCGTCGGCGACGCCGTTGCGGCAATAAGGCGCGCGCTTCGGCGCTGCAGGAGTGTAGCTCAACTGGTAGAGCACCGGTCTCCAAAACCGGGGGTTGGGGGTTCGAGCCCCTCCACTCCTGCCAGTCATGATAATTTCTCCTTTTATATCAGCTAGTTACGCACCATTTCGGCCCACTTTTTTAGAAGGTGGGCCATCAGATGTTCCATGTTCGCCCCTTTCGAGACGCGCTATCGCGGCGTCAGCGAGCGCGCTGCGCCTCGCTTTTTTCGTGTAGGCGGAAACGCTCTTTGTTGAGCCATGGCCGGCGAGCGCAGCCAATTCATGCTCGCTCGCGCCTCCCTCTGCCGCCTCCGTCAGAATGCCCTTTCGGCACCCGTGAGACGTGTATTTCGGCGGGAGTCCGGCCGCCTTAGCCGCAGCCGAAAACCAGTTGTAAGCGGACTTCGCAGACCGGGTGCGCCCCGCCTGCGTCGCGAGATACGTGAGATGCGGCGTCGGTGCTGCGGCGAGCGCTTCCGCAAGATCGGGCAGGATTGGCGTTTCAATCACGACGCCCTTCTTGCTCGTCTTCATAGCCACACGACCGTCACGGACATGCTGCGGCCCCAGGCGTAGCGCGTCGCCGATGCGCAGTCCTGTATTCCACATAATTTCAAACGCCGTCCGCTGCGGCGAGCCGATGGGCCAGCGCGCGCGGAAAAGCTCGGCATGTTCGGGGCGCCATGTTTCGGAACCGCCCGCGCGGTCGCCAGTGACCTTCAATTTTTCGACGCCCGCCGCCGGACTCCGGTCGAGAAGATCGGCCTTCACAGCATAGGTGAAAAGAGCCTGTAGCGCCTTTAGGACGTTGTTCGCCTCGCCCGGTGCGTTCGCCTTCCTCTCGATGATCCTGACGACGTGGCGCCGCCGAAACTCGCTGTAGGGCAGATGGCCAATGTCGGCGCGAAGCCGGTCAAGTTGCCGCCGATAGCCCGCAGCGGTCACTGGCGCGAGCGCCTGATATTTTGACGAGCGGATGTAGCTCGTAACTAGCGCCCCGAATGATCCGGCTGGCCACTTGTCCGCCATCGGCGCCGGCGCCAGCGGCTTCCGATCAAGCGCGGAATAGTAAGCCGCTTCGGCTTCCTTGGATGCGCTCGGATGGTCGGGAAGCCTTACCTTGGGCTCGGCGCCGCGCCTGAAATACCAGCGCACCTGCCCGTGACGTGACACGTCGCGTTTGAGGTAGCGCCACTTCATTGCGGTGCCCCCAGGATTCGGGAAAGCTCAGCGTCGATCGTGTTTACGATCGGCTGTTCAGGCTCGCCCATAATGACGATGATGCGACCGCCCGGCTCGATTTCCACGCGCTGGACGTTGTGGCCAGAATCGCGCGCGGCGCGGAGCGCCTTCGTCATTTCAGACTGAGAAACGCGGGGTTTGCGGGGCGTGTTCATCACTCTGCATCCCCCGTGATAGGCGGCAGCTCGTCAAGCTTCCCCGCGAGCAGCGCGCCGACCATCAAAATTGGCACGGCGCCAATTTCAGCAACGCGGGGAATGCCTTTTACAATGTCATTCGCAGGATTTGTTGAAGTGTAATCAGCCGTTATGCCGATAAAACCATTCAATCTCTTGCCAAAACTAAGGTAAATGCGCCCGTGCGTCCGAGGAAACCACACGTTTATCCTTAGGGACAAAATTTTTGTTGCTTCGGTCTGTGGGTATTCCCCGGCGCCAAGACCCAGCAGCGGCCAAAGCCGGCCTTGCATGGCGACCGCAATTATGGCCTCCAAAGCATCTATGAAGCTATGCCCCGGCCTAAGCGCTTCAAATTCAGGGACACCGGTATTTGCCCAACGGAGCTGGGGAAATTCCGGGCCGAAGTCGGTCTCGTGGTACGCGCTGTTTTGATACCGATGCACAGCCTCGACAGCATCGCGCGGGCGGGTGCTTGCCGTCATCGCTGTCAATAGATGTGCTGCGTCTCGTGGCGTTACTTTTGCAGCCGCTGGACCGCGCCCGCCCTTGGTCCGCAGGCCTGCGAGATGCAGACTGCGATCAATCTGCGCCACGGTTGGTTCGTCTTCACCGGTAGCGGCGGCAACGACTTTGACGAGTTCGCCTGGTGTAGCCATTCCATTCTATTAATACTACAATGGCCCGGCGTCAACCGTCATTGTAGTATGAGTCGGATTGACCCGCGCAAAATCTGTTGACCGGTCAGAATGTGCCGTCAGACTGCAACGGTTGCCCCAAGCGAAGAGGTTTTACGATGGCTGAAACAACCGAAGATTTGAAAACAAAGCTCACTGAATTGGTCGAGCGCCGCGTTGAATTGGCGTATCAACTTGCCGGGGCCTATGACGACAAAGGTCTTACGACGCTTGCCGCAATCCATTCGGCAATCGCCGCCCTCGAAGCGGTAATTGCGTCTGGCGCGGGGGAGCCTGAGGCCAGTTGCCCAGAAATTCATATTATTTAGCGCCGGGAGCCATCCCGGCCCCCGGCACTTGGGCGCCGCGCGGGAAAGGAGAACCGCCGCGCCCTCTCGGGGTTTACGCACTCGCCGAGTAACCGGGGCCGATTCAGGGACTGTGACAACCCAGGGGCGGCCCTCCCCTTTTCCGTCATGACTCCCAATCGAGCCGTTGGAACGCGCTCGCCAGCGCCTCGGGCGGGAGACCAGCAGCCTTGGCTTCCGCCATCGCCGACACGAGCGCGCCGAGCGCTCGCGCCGCGCCGCCAGCGTCGAAGGCTTGCGTCGGCCGCAGCGTGTCGAGACGGATTTCCCCGCCGAGCTTTTCGGAAGCTTCCTCGCCGATCAATTCCGCGATTGGTTGCAGCGTCCAAGCGCACAAATGCCGCTGCGCCTCCCGGACGAGCGGTCCCGTGGTCGCGGTCGAGAACAGCGCCGGGAGCACCCCGAACGCGCCGCAGATGGCTTCACGCGCGCCCGAGAGGCTTTCCGTCGTCATCGCCTGTTGCAGATTCGGCGTCACATCCGCCGGGCGCCAGTCGGTCGCGGGAGCGGGTCCGCCCGCCGCCGACACGTTCACACTCTCGCGTAGCAGCACCCGGCCACGGCGACCGCGAAAGCCGCGCCCCATCGTCTCCAAATCGACGCTCTGGCTTTCGGGCATAGGAACAATTTGGCTGCCGAGAGGCGCGTGCTCATAGACTTCGCCGAGCGCGGCTTCGAGCGCGTTCAACAAGCTCGCCGTCAAAGGCGCGCGGCGCAACGGCGCTGTGCCGAGATATGGCGACGCAGAATCGCAGCCGACGCGAAAGTGAAGCACTTCCGCCGCAAGCGCGGTTTCCGTGCGCCCGCCGCCCGCTTCACTGATTGAGACGCGATAAGCAGTCGGCTTGCCGTTGCGCGTCGACAAATCCCAATCCGCCGCCGGCACAAGGCCCTCGTCGCGAATGAGAAAGACAGCCTCGCCGCGCCGGGCGAGAGAGCGCCCGACGAGCGCGAGCGTGCGCCGGTCGAGAAGATCAGTTCCGATAACATCTGCCAACGCGAAACCGTGTTCCCAAAGGGAAATGCAGCTTTGCGCCGTCGCCGTCAGTTCGGCGAGGCCCGAGCGCCCTGCAATGTACGACTCGCGCGCCGAGATGATTTCCGCTGTGAAGCCGGCCGCGGCCGCGCGCTTTTCGACTTTCTTCCAAGGCCATCGCCACGCCATTAGTTTGCCCTCCGGTATGGGCGCAGCAGGTCGCCCGCGCCGCTCCTATCCATCGCGCGCGCCAACGCCGTGTTGTCATATACGGAGCCCCCAAGGTCGGGCACGTCCTCGCTGCGAATGCCCGGCGTCATGTTCGCCATCGCTTGCGCGGAATACTCGGCGAGCCTGCGAAACGCTTCATTGACGGCCGCGGGAACGTCGCCGCCGCCAACGCTCGCCGTGAAACGGTAAGGCCCGCAGCCGTGGAGCATGTAGCCGCCGCTCGGGCTCGGCGTCGGCGTGAACGAAACCCAAGCGACGCCCTCCCAAATTTCCGTTGTCGTGACTTCCGTAGGCGAAAGTGGCGGGAGCCATTCGCCCGCGCCTTCAACAATCCAGACGACTTCGCGCGGCGTCCAGCGGCGCGCAATATAGGACTCGATCCTCTGCCAAATCATCGCGCGGCTTACCGCAGCGGCTTCCTTTGAAAGTCCGCTCGGCGCGGCGGGATAGCTCGCGGGGATTTCCTCATCTTGTTTGATCGTCGCCGCCATCGTCATGCCCTCCACCTGCGAAGGGCGCCCGCAACGGACGATTTGCCCCCCGCGTTCGCCTGGCTTCTCGCCTCAATCACTGTGTCGGAATATGCCGGCCAGCTTTGCACAATTGAGATTTCGCGAAGGTCGACGGCGCGAAGCTCGCGCCGGCTTCCGCTCCACTTCTCATCCTGCGCTTTGAAGCCAAAGCTCATTCCGCCCAGGTCGCCTCGCTCGGCGAGCGCCAGCGTGTCGCGCGCCAGCGTCGTGTCGGGCATGTCGAGAGAGAACGCGAGCCCGCGTGTATCTTCCGACAGCCGCAGCGTGCCGCTGCCCGTGCGGCCCAGGACGCGCGCCAGATCGTGGTCGACGAGCGCCAACACGTCCGCGCCAGACGCGAGAGACGCGGCGAAAGCGCCAGCGCGGATCGTCTCGGTAAAGTTGCCGATGCGCGTTTCGCTTCCGAATGTCGCCGCGTAGCCCTCCAGGCGGCGCGGGTTTCCCCGCGCGGCCCGGATTTCGAGGTGAAAGGCGCGCCTTTCCATTACTGCAGCCCAGTCAGAATTTCGAGCTGCGCCGGCCGCGACACGGTAACGTCCATCGTCGCCAGCGCCGTGAGGCGCAGCCCGCCCGAAGCCGCGTCCGAATAGGGGTCGCGAATCATGTCGATTGCGCCCCAGGTCGCGACGAAGATAGGCGGAACGCCGTTAATCGTCGTCGTCAGCAGCGCCTTCGACGCCGCGGGCGTGCCGGTCGGCGCGGCGAGCGCGTTGCTCGAAATGACGACGTTCTTCACCTTCGCGTTCAGCAAGTCCCACTGAGAAACCGCCGTCCCGCTGATAACGTCGTCATCCATCGTGTCGAAAATTTCCGGCCGAACAAGCAGGTTCACGTCGGCCGGCCCATTCGCCGCGTTCGCCGTCATGAAGCGCACCACAGCGGCGCGGAAAGCCGCCCAGGACGCTGCGGCGTCGACGCTGGTGCTGGTAATGCCGTAGGAGCCAACAAGTACGCCCGCGGGCTCGCCGCCGCTGCCAGCGCCGAGGAACACAGCCTTGTCGAGAGCGACGCCAATAGCGCCGTTCATGTCGCGGCGCACAGCCGCCTCCAGCGCGTCGCCGGTCTGCTTCATCGCCTTGCGCGTGAGCTTCATGGTAATGCCGAGCGTGTTCGCAGGCGTCAGCGGCTTGTCGGTCGTGGCGTAGGCGGTCGGTCCGCCCACGGCGCCCGTCTCGGAAGACGCCCAAGCGGCCGCAACCGCGCTCGTCGTCACCGGATATTCCACTTCGCCCGAGTCGACGTTGAACATGTTCGCGCCCATGCGCGCCGCCGCCGACGCGGCAAAGAGACGGTCAATAATAGGGCGCGTGGAGACCGGATTCGGCGTGCCGCTCGCGACCGTTTCGCCCACGCGCTTTTCGAGCGCCGCCCACGGAACCGGAACGCCGCGATAGCCGCCGCGCGAGCGCAGTTCGGAAACGACTTCCGCCGTAGCGCCGTCGATCGTGCGGCCTTCGTCGAGAGCAAGCGCAACCTGGCGTAGTTCAAACTTGCCGACGAGCTCCGCCCATTCGTTCCCCCCGCGCGTCTCCAGGTCGCGCTTGGCGTCGCGACGTTCGGTGTCTTCCGAGATCAGCGCGGCGCGATAGCGCGTCTCGTTCGTGCGGTATTCCGAGTCGAGCGTTTCCATGTTGCGCGTCTCGTCGTCGCTCGGGCTTTCCTTGCCGACGAGGCCTGCGAGCGCCTGGCGAATCTCCGACTGACGACGAGAGATTTTTACCGATTCGAGCATGTGTTTACCTTCTTCGCGTGTGAGAGTTCCTTGACCGCCGTGCGCCACGCGTCGCGCTCGGGGTTTTCATGGCCGAGGCCAATTTCGAGGCGGGTCTTTCGCGCGTGACATGCCGCGCAAAGGCTCTGCAGATTGGCGAGGTCGAACGCCAATTCGGGATGCGTCCGAACGGGCTGGATATGGTCGCATTCCAGCCGGCCGCGCGCGCCGCACTTCACGCATTTGAAGCCATCGCGGCGCTTCGCAGCGAGGCGCAAGGCCGGCCAGCGCGGCGAGCTTGTGACCGCTTTCGAGTGACGAAAGTAATGGTCTAGACCCATGTCGGCGCCCTCGCTTGTCTCACGGGGCGGCCCATAATCCGCGCGCCTTCTGCGACGGCGAGAACCGTTGCGGCCGCGGCGTCAATGCGTCCGTTCGAACGGGCTTTGGCCAGTTTGAGATTGTTCGCAGGGTCGCGAAGCGTCACAGCATCCGCGAAAGCCGAGCGCAGCAAGAGCGACGGTGCCGCCTTCACCTTCCCGTCAAAGCACGCGCGGCGGAATCGTTCGCAATCCTCGCCACCGTCACGGAAGCCCTGGCCGCGCCAGATGATCGGCGCGCGGATCCCCGCACGGTCTATCGCCTCGCCAAGTTCCGATTGCTTGTAGCGATCGGCGACGAGCGCGGCGACATGCTCGCCGTCGATATGGCGCATGACGCTCGCCAGCCACGCGGCGACAGGCACGGTTTGCTCGCCGAGCGTCGATAGCTCGCCACGGTCTTCCATCAAGGCGTAGCGGTTGCCGACGCCATCGGACGCGCCGCGGTCGAGAAGGGAAGGCTTGCAGGGGAATGTCCCTTGGCATTCGAGCCGGCCCGTCTCAGGCCAGTAGAAGCCCGCCGCCGTCATGCTCGCCGAGCCGCCCAGGTCGATGCCGATAACAACCGGCCCGGAGCGCGGGGGAAGGTCCGCCGTCTCGCACGACAGCCACTCGTCGACCGTCAGCAGAAGGTCGCGCGTCTCGCCGCTCACGCGCTCGTTGCGGTTGTAAAGCCGGAACGATGTAAGCGCCGAGCCGCCCCGCTTGATGGCGCGACGGGCTTGCGCCTCCAGCCATTCGAGCGACGAGCCTATCCCGTGTTGCGCGCCGGGATTGGGGATAAGCAGGCTCTCAACATCGTCCGCCGGGAGGCCCGGAGCCGGCCGGTGCTCTTGGCGATAGACGCCCTCTTGTTCCTCGTCCAACCACTTCGAAAAGGGGTGGGCGTCATCGGGAGCGCTCGTCGATATAATCAGCGCCTTGCCGCCCCGCTTGCCGAGACCGGAGAGAAGCGCGTGCTCGAGCTCGTCGCCCTTGTCGCGCGCCCAATGCCCCCGCTCGTCGAGTAGCGCCAGCGTCGGGGCCGAGCCGAGCGCCGACTTGCCGTCCGCCGAGATAACCCGAACGACATGCCCGCCGCCGTCGCCGTCAAACTCGATTTCGAGCCGGGGAGCGCGCCGGAAAATCAGCGCCCGTTGCGTTTCCTCGGGCAGGCTATGCGAGAGGCCCGCGACGAAGTTCCACGCGACGCGCGCCTGGTCCCGCGTGCGGGCCGCAAGCAGAATCTCTCGGTTCGGTTGCCGGTCCCATTCGCCAATCAGGGAGCCGAGCGCGACGCCAGCGGACAGAGCCGTTTTCGCGTTGCCGCGCCCGATAGAGAGGCAGGCGATGTTCGTCGCCGTGTCGAGAGCGCCCGTCACAAACTGCTTCTGGAAAGGCGCGAGCCGGAGCTTCTGGCCGGCGCGGGGCCCCTCTGGAATGTGCAGCTTTTCGAGGAAACGAGTCGCTTTGGTTGCAGCCTTCATTCCGCACCCCCAAGAGTTGAGGGCGCGAAAGAAAAAGTCATGCATCCGGTCGATGGGGTTTCTCTATCGTTGAGCATTGGGACCATGCAGGGGAACGTCATTCGCCGCCCCCTTCCACCCTGGAGACGGTCATGACGCCATCGGCGATTGTGCCGGTCAGCGTCATCTCGTCGCCGTGCTCGCGCCTAAGCAGCGCCTCGCGAGCCTTACGGCCATAGCAGACGAGATGCAGCCATTCCCCTTGCTCGGTGACGATTGTTGCCCTGACGCAGGGCTTGCCGGCGGGCGTGCGCCGCAGGGTCGGGCGGATCGCGATCGAGCCGGTTATGGTCTCACGGGCCGCTCTCTCAGAGCCGATAACCTCGGTAACCCGATAACCGGGAGAGAGATCAGTCATGGTCTCTCCCTCCATCTTCCCCTTCCTGTCCGGTTATCCGGTTATCAGGGTTATCGGGGGTATGAGGGTTATCGAGATCAGGGCGGTCTGGATGGAGATAACGGCCTCTCGTACGAGACTTCACGACCTCGCCGGCCTTAGCCATCTTAAATAGCAACTGTTTGATATTATTACTTGATACGCCTAGAGCGCCGGCGATTTCGCTCGGCGTCATCGGCTCGTCGGCGTCTTTGAGAACGTCGAGAATTTCCTTGCGCTCGTCGGTCTTCCGCACTTCCGACGCCTGCCCGATAACCGACCAGCGGCACAGGTCGCGGTCAAAAGTAACCGCCGTCTCGATTTCCTCGATGTCGCGGCCGCGGCCATAGAGCGTCGCGCCGTTACCATCGCGGTCCAGCACAAGCGTCGTGTCTGCGGCGCCCGATAACCCGAGTGTCCCGCTCACTTTCTCGAATGCGTCGCCGCCCTCGCCGCTTCCCTTGCGCGTGTGGTGAACGATCAGGACCGCGACGCCTTTCTCCATGGCGAGCGTTTGAAGGCCCTTCACCGCGGCGTAATCGGACTCGTAGGGCGTGTCCTTACCGTTCCGAACGTCCCGGAACATGGTCAGGATGTCGACGACGACGAGGCGCGCCGCTGGATGCCTTTCCAGCCATTCCCGCAGGTATTTCAGACCGCCTTCGTTGGCGCGCGGCCATTCGGTCGCGAAATGAAGACCGGCGGGCCCAGGCGAGCCAGCGGGGAGAATGCGGTCGAGACGGCTTTGCAGGCGGCGCTGGTTATCCTCTAGCGCGAGGTAGAGCACGTCCCCTTGCTCGCATTGAATGCCGCCAAGGCACGCCCCGCCCGTCGCGACAGCGATGGCCATTTCGAGCGCCATCCACGACTTGCCGAGCTTCGGACGGCCAGCGAGGATCGTCGCGCCCTCGGCGACATAGCCGGGGACCACGTATTTGACGGGCTCAAACTCCATTCCCAGGAGTTCGCGCGCCGAGACCAGCTTAGGCGGACTGGCCTGCTTTCCGTTGGCTTGCTGCGCCGGCGCCGCGATGACAAGGTGCGGCTTATGAGCGGGGGATTTCTCCCCCGCCGCGTGTCTTTGCTCGGTCGCGTCGCGCTCGTCGTGGTATTCGGCCGTAGCCTCCCGCAAAAGGGGCGAGTTGAGCAATTCGGGCGAGAGGTAGGTCATGCGGCCTCCCTTGTCGGGAGAGCCGGGACTGCCTCGCGCCACGCGCCGCAGGCTTCCTTGACGATTCGACGGCACGCGCCGAGGCGAGCCTCTACGGCTTCCTTGTCGCCCGCTGCAGCCGCCGCGAGGAGAGCGGCGCTTTGACCGCAGAGGAGCGACGAGGCCTCGGTCAGGAAGTCCAGAGCCAAAAGCTCGGCGTCGGTTGGCGCGGGGCGCGCGGTCTGGGGGATGACGCCAATTGCCGTCATTTAAGCACCCCCCAGTTTACGACCTTGAAGCCGTATTTCCGGGCGCGGACTTCGGCCACAAAGAGCGCCGTGCGCTCGTCTTTCGGGCCGTCTTCCCAGTCGCTTGTGCCGTCGAGAAAAACCGTAATCACTACCCAACGGAGGCGCTTCCAACCCATATCAGGAATGCGCGTCTTGCAGACGGCCACATGACCGCGCGCAAGAAAGGCCATTTCTTCGGCGGCAAGGCGATGGCGCGATTTGAATTTAACGACGTTCGAAGTCATTGGCGCATCTCCCCATACGAGAGAAGCGGAAGACCGGCTTCGGCCCGGCGCTGATTTTCTGGCGTCCAAGGCGCGAACGGGAGATTCGCCGCTATCCGCGCGCTCTGGGCGTCGTCCCACACCCACTGAGCCGCGGCGTCTTTTTCCGCTGTTGCCCGACGCTTTTCCTCTGCGGCGAGGTTGTCCTCTTTGGTCGGAACGTCGCCGTTGCCGCCGTCAAGGTGTACCGGGGAGTTTTTATCCTCGGGATGGTCATCCGGCTCAAGATCGTCGTTCGGCCCCTCGCGATCATCCTGGGCGCCGAACAGGGCCCATAGCCTTTGATCGACCATCGCGACCGAGCCGAGCCATGGCTCTCGCTCTGGGTCAGGCGCCGCCTCGTCGGCGAGCGCGATCAGTCGATCAAGCTTTTCGAGGTCCGCCAGGTGAGGGTCGACCGCCAAGGCGATTGCGTCAATGCGCGCATCGAGGTATTCTTGGACGTGAAGGTTTTTCCTTGCCTTCGCAGAAGTTTCGCCGCCGTTCCGGGGACCAGCCGGGACGGCGGTTTTCTTTTGGGCGCGCGGACGGTGGGCCGATTCCGAAGAAAGCCCTTTATTATCAATCTGCTTGTTTTCGCCAGTGGGCCGCGTTGAAGCCTTTGATTTTACGGGCTTTTTGGTAGCCCCTCCACTCCTGCCATCTAAGAGAATTTCACTCCGATACTTGCGGCCCGTCGTTTCCAAACAGGCCGCCGACCGCGTTTCGCTAGGAGTTGAGACTCGCTCACTCCGGCCAAAAGAGAATTTGGGGATTGCCGACGAAATAGTATTGTCCGCTATCCAAAATCATGAGGTTGTTTTGGATCGTCGGATTGCCCGGCGCCATCGCAGCCGCCTGCTGCAAGAGCCTTCTTGCCTCGCCATAACGGCCTCGAAGCATATAGGAATATCCGTGATTGTTCAGCAGGACATAGTTCCTGCCCACCAATTTCGCCGCCCTCTTGTAAGCCTGTTCCGCCAGGTCAAACCGACCCAGCCGGTCGTATGAAGCGGCAAGTCCGACCCAAGCCTGCCCGTTTTGAGGCGTGACCTCCGTGCTGCGGCGGAAATAATTCTCCGCCAGACCGTAATCGCCGTGGACGAAATGTGCGCGTCCAAGACGAAGGTCTTCGTCGCCGAGGTAAATATTCGGACCGAACTCGGGATCGACGAAAGGCCAGGATTCGGCTCTTCCGGCGTTTGTCGCGAGCAGCAACCACAGAGCGGCGCAACAGTTCAGCAAGACTGAGTTTTCGATGCGCAAAAGCATGATCATTTCCTCACTAAACTAGAGAAAATAGCACTAAGCGACATCATCGCAGGCGTCAACACGACGATAAGAAGCGCGGGAAAAATGAATACGCCAAGTGGAAGCAGCATTTTTATTGGCAATGCATTGGCCATCAGCTCTGCGCGCAAAAGGCGCTTGACGCGCATCTCGTCTGAATAAACACGGAGCGCTGTGCTGACGTCCGACCCCAGTTCAAGCGATTGTTTTACAAGAGTCACAAACGATTTCGCCTCGTCTATTCCCAAACGAACGCTCAAATTCTCAAGCGCGTCGGGAAAAGCGCGTCCGGACCTGACTTCACTGAGCATGAGCGAGAGATTGATTGCGAACGGCTTGCAGCTCGCGTCGAACTCCTTTGCGACTCGGTCGACGGCGGCATTCATACTGAGACCCGCATCAATACATACGAGAAGCAGGTCAAGAAAATCCGGAAAAGTCGCACGGTAGACGGCGGCCAGACTGTCTTTTTTTCGACTGACGAAAGCTTCGGGCCCCTTGTAGCCGGCAAAGGCCATCGACGCCATTACCGCCAACATCGCTCCGGATTCGCCGCTGGGACTGAACGCCTTCATCCCTAAATAAGAGAAAGCGATCGCGACGAGCGGAAGGACGATCTTTGCGGCGGCGTATATCATCGGCGCCTGGGGGGAGAAAAAACCGGCTTGGACGAGCTCCATCCGGACCTTGGAACTTGATGACATGACGCCGCGACCGGCAAAGACCGCGTCAAGGCGCTCCGTCATATTCAAGGCCAGCGAACCTATCGCCCGATCGAGCGGTTGACCGGTCGCCGAAGCGTCCTCCTGCAAACGCATTGATATCTGGCGGCGTCTGTCGAGTGAGAATCCGAGAGCGACAACGACGAGAGAAACGGAGACGAACGTCGCCGCGACGACAAACCATGCGTAGACGTCGCTCTGCATTTCTTGCCTCAATACTTGAACTTGACCATTTTTCGCAGGATGAGGTTTCCGACGACCAGCAGCCCTACGGCAAGATACATCATCATCTTGAAGCCGGATTCGCTCCAGACCGCACGGTAATATGCGGGGTTGAGGATGTAGATCATGATGCCGACCCCGGGCGGCATGAAGGTCAGCATAAGCGCGGTCATCCTGCCTTCCTTCGTCATCGCCTCCACCTTCAGCCGAAGCTTCGTTCTTTCGCGCATGGTGTTGGACAGCCGGCTCAAAACGTCCGCCAGATTGCCGCCGGACTGCGTCTGCACGACAACGGCGGTGACGAGAAAAACGAGATCGTTGGAACCGACCCGGCGCGACAAATTCTTCATCGCCGTTTCGACGTCCAGGCCGAAACCGATCTCATGGACGACCGTCTTGAATTCCAGTCCGACTGGATCGCCCATTTCTCTGGCGACCAATGAAACCGCCGTCTGCAACGGATAGCCGGCCTTCAACCCGCGCGCGATAATGTCGATCGCGTCCGGCAGCTGTTCTTCAAATTTTGAGATACGCCGTTGTCGCGCAATGCTCAAAAGCGCGAGGATCAATGACAGCCAGACCGCGGGGCCCGCGAGATAGGCGACGGGCGAAAATCCAAGCAGGAACAAACATAATAGCTGCGTCGCCACAAAGCCTGCGAGCGCGCCGCCCAGATATTGCCAATCGGTCAGGGGCACGCCGGTTTGCAGCAACCAGTCCTGCAGCGTCTCGGCGTTCTCGCCCAGCACGCTCGGCAAGGCCGCCTTGCCTCGCCGCAGGAGCATCATCGTCTCCGTGCGCTCCGTCGGCTCCCACGCCGCCGCCCGCCGCTCGATCCTGCGCTGTATTTCGCGCTCGCGCGTGAAATAGCTATAGGCGCCGAAGGTAAGCAGCGTGGCGGAAAGAAACGTCAGAAAATAAAGGAGCGTGTTGGCTGACATCGCGCCTTGGTCCTAAACTAGAGGGAAGCATTCGGATCGAACGCCGAAGCGGGGAAATCCACCCCCATATATTTCAACGCTTCAAGGAAGAGCGGCCTGATGCCTGTCGCCCTGAAGGAGCCGATAACAGCGCCGTTCCCGTCAACTCCTTCCCGTATGAAACGATAGATTTCCTGGAGTTGAATGACGTCCCCTTCCATTCCCGTGACTTCGGCAATGCTCACGACGCGGCGCGAGCCGTCGCTCAGTCGCTGGAGTTGGACGATCACCTGGATAGCCGACGCGATTTGCTGCCTGATGCTTTGCTGCGACATCGCCACGCTCGACATGCCGACCATCTGCTCCAGCCGCCGTAGCGCGTCGCGCGGCGTGTTGGCGTGGATCGTCGTCATCGAGCCTTCATGGCCGGTGTTCATTGCCTGCAACATGTCGAAGGCTTCCTCGCCGCGGCATTCGCCGATGATGATCCGGTCCGGGCGCATACGCAACGCGTTCTTGACAAGCTCACGCTGCCGGATTTCGCCCTTTCCTTCGGCGTTCGCGGGGCGGCATTCCAGCCGCGCGACATGTGGCTGCTGGAGCTGCAACTCGGCCGCGTCTTCGATTGTGAGAATGCGTTCGGTCGGCGGTATCGAGGAAGACAGAGCGTTCAACATCGTCGTCTTGCCCGAACCCGTGCCGCCCGAGATGATCATCGAAATGCGCCCGCGCACGGCCCCCTGGAGCAGCAGGCTCATGGGGTGCTTCAAAGCGCCGACGACTTCCAGGCGCTCGATCGAAAATGGACGCTTCGAGAACTTTCTGATCGATACGAGAGGCCCGTCCACTGCGATCGGCCTGACCGCGACGTTTACGCGAGAGCCATCCATGAGGCGCGCGTCCACCATGGGCGAAGACTCGTCGACGCGCCGGCCGACTCGGGAAACGATCTTGTTTATGACGCGAAGTAGATGCGCCTCGTCCTTGAAGCGCACATCCGTCTTTTCGAGTATGCCCTGACGCTCGATGAAAACACAGTTTTCCGTGTTGATGAGGATGTCGTTGATGGTTGGGTCGTCCAGCAGGGACTGCAAGGGCCCCAGCCCCACCATCTCGTCGATAATCTCCTCTAGAAACGCCTCCGTCTCGCTCTGATTCAGAAGTATCTGCTTGTTCCTGATGTAATCGAAGACAAACTCCGCAATCGACCTCCTCAGGTCGTCCCGCGACATTTGATCGAGAAAAGCGAGATTGAACTCGTCGATAATTTTCCCGTGCAGCAACACCTTCTCTTCAAGAAGGCGGCGCTTGCGCGGATCGCCGAAAAGGTCGCCCGCAATCTCCGCGGGCACCGGAAGATTGGCTTGGGCCTCCTCGACAAGCGGCGGCTTGGGAGACGAAGCAAAGAACTTGAAACGTTCCGACATCGACGCACGCCTCCTTAGTTCTTGGCCGTTGCGGCCTCAACCGGAGCGACGTTCAGAACGCGCTCCGCGATCTTGGCGATATCCTGGGAGATCCCGCGCTTTGGTTGACTGGCGACCATGGACAAGCCGGCGTTCGCGGACTCGATCGCGAAAGCCCGGTCCCGACGAACGAACAGCGGCGGCGTGGCGCCGATGAGTTTCGCGATGTCGAAGGTCTCCGTCACCCGGCCGAAAAGGTTCGTCTCGGCGTCCGTTATGACCGTCGCTATACGGTGCGGCGGAATGCGCATTTCCGCGAGCATCTTGAGCATCGCGCCCGCGCTCTTCGCGGACGGTATCGAATAGAGGCCGGTAACGACGACGAAATCCGAATTGCGCAAGAGCTCGTCGACGTCGCGCCGCCTTGCCGCAGGCGCGTCGACAATAACGACGTCATAAAGCTCTATCAGGCGGTTCAGCATAGTGAGAACCGCGACGCCGTTGATATTGACGCGCTCCTGGGGAGGACCGACAGAGGCGAACACATCGAGTCCGGACTCATGACGCGACGCGAGAATGCCGAGCATGTGTCCGTCTATGCGCTCCGGATTATGCGCGAGCTCGTCCCAGTCTATGTGCGGCTTGATGTCGAGATAGGCGCAAACCACGCTATCCGCGAGCTCCAGATCGAACAGCGCGACGCTGCCCGCCGCGCCTCCTTTCATGGAGGCGAGATGCACCGCCGTTTCCATCGCGATGGTTGTGTTGCCGCAGCCTGCGCCCGTCCCCAGGAACGTGATCAGGCGATGTCCGACGCTTTCCGACGTTACGTTCGCTTCCCGTTGCAAGCGCGGGAGGAGTTGCGCGATCTCCTTAATCGCTGCGTCCCAGTCGGTGGTCTCGGCCGCGCCAAGGCGCGTAAGCGTCTTGTAATCTTCGGGGCTCAGCGTGCTGGCGACATATAAAATAAAGGCGCGTCGCGTCGTCCAGGCCGCCGCCTGCGCGATGCGCGCGACGTCGGTCTTGTTGTCGCCAGTTTCCGGAACGACGATCAGAGCGTTCGAACGGCCCGCAACCCTGCCTTCGTTCATGGCGGATTCGATCGAGTCCGCATGATGAACCTCGCAGCCATGCCGCTCGAGCGCCTGCCCGATGACTGCAAGTCGAGCCTGATATGCGGGCGAGCGGACAAGGTAAGCGAGCATATGAAAACTTTGCCTTGACCCTTTTGAGACCGCGCCGGATCAAGACAACCAGCTTTCGCTGACGTCTTGATGGCGGGGTTGGAACGAACTCGACGATTGCGACGACCGGCGTCTTATCGAAAGAGTCGCGGACGTCTCCGGTGGAGCGTTACAAGCCTGATCATTTGTTCCCGTTGATCGACGACTCGAATGGGCTGCCATTCGAACTGTCGACGACAGGGATCATCATGCCGCCGCCCTGCTTCTGGTCGCCGTTGCGATATTTCTCGATGGCTTTCTGCGCTTTCACCGCATCCATCGGAATGTTCGTGTCCTGCGAGCGCGGCGGTCTCGGATTCGGAATCTGAACCGCCAGATTTGTCGCGACCGCGTCGCCGGCTTCAAAACGAATGGAGTCCGAGCGAAAGTAATATTCGTTGCTGCATGCGCCGGCGCTGACGCCCGCCATCGCGGCCAGGATGAGTTTCATGGGGTTCATTGCGGTATGCCCTGCGGCGCGCTTGGCTGAGGATCGGGGATATAGCTCTGCTGGGGCGTGAGCGCCCCGAAGAACCGGGTCAGCGGATCGGGCGACGCCACCGGCGTCGGCGCCGTTTCCGGCGCGCCCGGCGCGATGCCGCCCGCCAAGGGCTGCTCGACGCCGGTTTCCGTGAGATAGGTCGGAGGCGTCTTCGACAGTTCCGCCTTGCCGCGCACGAAGAGGTCAAAATCGTTGCCGGCCATGGTGGTGTCCAGCGGCGTCTTGAGCCGGGGATCCTTGTTGCCGGGCGGCACGGGCTTCACGAGATGGGGCGTGACGAGCGCGACGAGTTCCGTCTCACGCTTCTGGAATTCCGTGCTGCGGAACAAGGCGCCGAGCACCGGCACCGAGCCGAGCCAGGGAAGCTGCTCGACATCGCGCTGGCTCTTTTCCTGGATAAGACCCGCGATTGCGAAGCTTTGCCCATCGCGCAGTTCGACGGTCGTCCTGGCGCGCCGCAAAACGATGGCGGGAACCGTAATGTTGTTGATTGTGACTGCATTTGTATAGTCAAGGTCGCTGACTTCGGGCTCGAGCTTCAAGCTGATGACCTTGTCCTCGAGCACCGTGGGTGTGAAATTAAGTTTCACGCCGAAGTCCTTCCACTGGATCGTCACAAACGCAGCAGCGCCAAAACTTCCAGCTTGCGGAACGGGCACCGGGATCTGTCCGCCCGCGATAAACTCTGCCGACTCCCCCGAAAGCGCCACCAGATTTGGCTCCGCGAGGGAACGAATGACATTCTGCTCCTCAAGCGCGCTAATCACCGCGTCGAGGCTTCCACCGCCAGTGTTGACAAGCTGCGCGATGATGGTGGCGGTAGGGCTGGTTCTGGTCAGAGCGTTCTGAACGACGTCGAACACGATCGGCAAGGCCCCATTAAACGGTTGCCCATTTACATATGGCCCTACCGCAGCGCCGGGTACGGTAGCCGATCCACCAGCGCCGGTCGCTCCGGGCTGGAGACCGTTATTGAACATAGTCGAACGCCCGACAGTTCTGCCCACCGCGCCAGCAAGACGGTTGTTGAGGATTGCCTGCCAGCGCACGCCAAAAGCGCGAATCCCAGCGCGGTTCGCTTCCACGAAACGCACCTTTAGCATCACCTGCTGAGAGCCGCCCAGCTTCATCGCGTTGACAATGGGATTTTTCGACAGACCCTGCGCGGCGCTCACCGCACGGGCGATGCTCGGCGCGTCGCGGCCGCGGCCGCGCAGCACGATGTTCTCGTCGACATCCTGCACCTGCACGCCCGGCACGCCGGCCGCCGTCTGCAGCTCGTCGCTCATGGCGCGGTCGTCGAGCTTCACATCCACGTCGACGGAACCGATCAGCCGCTTTTCATTGTCGAAAAGCAGGACATTGGTGCGGCCGACGCTTTTGCCGACAACGTAAAGCTGCCTGTCGCTGATCGGGTAGATGTCGGCGATATCGGGCGCGCCGACCGTCGCATCGGCGAAAGGATAGTTGAGCCTGATATTCTTCGCCTTGTTCTTGAACAAGGTCATCTTGACGGCGGAACGCGCCGAGTCGGATTGCTCGTCTTTAGCGTATGCAGTCGCCGGCAGGCTGGCCGCGAAACCCAAAGCGGATGAAATAATCGCGAGACATGAGACATAGGCTCTGACGCGACGCATGACGGAGAACTCACTATACATTGCCGAACCCAAATGCTGTCGCAAAGCCGCCCCCAACCAAGCTTTTGGCGTTTTGCACGCCTCAGTCAAACCCCAACTTGTTAATTGAATCGGTTCAAAGAGATTTTTGTCAGATTTACATTGCGCCTGTGTCCCAGGCGACACAGTTTTAAAGCAAAGTCTCAGTCCGCATGCGCCACGGCTGGATCATGATAGACTTCGACTTCTTCATCCTTCGCGCCGCGAAGAATGCGCACTTTCGATCTCGCGGACGCCGCGCCTTCCGACGGCTCGCTGGGCGTGTCGGAAGCCTTCGGCGCCTCGCTATATCCAAGATCGGTCATCGTCACGCGCCGCGCCGCCTCGGCAACCTTGCCGCCGCCGGCTTCGCGCAGGATCAGCGACAGCGTGCCGGCGCCGCCGGCGAGGATGAGTTTCTGCCCCTGCTCCGCCGTCACCTCCAATGTGACGGCCTTGACGACCTGCGCCTTTTCCTGCCGCTCGGCCGCCTGCTGGTCGATCGCCAGAACCTTGACGTTGTGCAGGAGCACGTCGCTATAGCTCTCATCCCGGTCGAATTTCGCATTATGTTCGACCCGTGTGAGCACGACATCGACGCGATCGCCCGGCTGGATGAAGCCCGCGACGCCGCGAACATCGTCGACGCGGACGGCCACCGCCCGCATGCCTGGTTCAATCAGCGCCGAAAGAGAAGCCTTCTCGCCGGGGCCGGAAACGCGCGAGGACAGGACCGGCTCGTTTTTCGCGATCGGCGCCATCGCCACGCGCTGTCCGTCTTTCAGCAAGTCGTCGATGGATTTGAAGGCGCCTTCGGGAATCGACGAAGCGGGCCATGCGGCTTCCGACAGGCCTTCGCGTGTAAGCTGAGTTCCGAAGGAAAGTGGCTTTGTCGCCACGACGATTTTGACCGTTTCGACGGGACGGTTCACAATGTTGCGCGCCATTTGAGCCGCTATGACGCCCGCCAATATTGCGATGACCAGGATTATTGAAGTACTTGTTTTCATTTCCTGGCCTCAAGCTCAACTTTATAGGCAGTAGACGCAAAACTACAAGGTAACGTGCAACCGTGACGACTGAACTCTCGTGAGTCGGCCGCGCCTTAGCGCGACCGACTCAAATTTGCTCAACCGATCAAGGGGTGTACTGGATTACGCCCGCGACAGAGTTGACCACCTTACCAATGTTTGTACCCAGCAGCTGCATCGCGGTAATCGTAGCGCCAGTGATCACCGCCAACGCAACCGCATATTCGGCCAGCGCCGCGCCGTCCTGATCCTTGATGAACTTTTTGAGAGCGACGAATTTCGACATTTTTTATCCTCCAACTCAATCAAACTGCCCTTTGCTAGCCGGACCCCCCGACCGCCTTTGGGTAGGTTGACGATATGTTAAGGGTCCGTTCAGAGCAAGTGAAGAAAGTAAGGTTTTGTTAGCAATTGAGTTTTCGGTTAATTTCTTATCAGTTTTAAACTCAATGCACTGAGATTTTTCATATTTTTCTGATGAAACTTTGCTGTAAATTATTGCTAAGCTAAAGCTGTTTCTTCCATCTTTCTGGCTACAGATCGGTCAATGCACAAATTCTATTTTACGTATCGTATGGCGTGAGTCTTTGTGAGTTTTGACAGGCTATGATACTAAGTTATCTACGTTTTTTGACTTCGAATAATTGTCGCGTTTCAGCTTTGACCGGGATTGAACGAGCCCCTAGGGTTTTACCGGGGAATCATTTGAGCCACGGTTCGCGGTACAAGGCGCCGCGAAATCCGTGTCCCGCGCCGCGATCGAGGAGAGCCAGCAATTGATCGAAAGCCTGATTTATCTCGCGCTGGTCGCCACGCTGGTCTTCGCGATCGTGGACGACTGGCGAAATTACACGATCCGCAACGAGGTCATTCTCGCGCTGCTGGCGCTGTTCGCCGCAAATGTGATCGCGCGCGGCGACTATGGACAGATCGCCGGACAGATGGCCGTCGCCGCCGTCATGTTTGTGGCGCTTCTTATCGTCTATGCGCGGGGATGGATGGGCGGCGGCGACGTCAAACTGCTCGCCCTCGCCTTTCTCTGGCTCGGCGCCGCCGACCTCACAACCTTCACCTTGTCGATGTGCGTCTTGGTGATCTTCTATTATGCCGCCGCCAGGCTGAAGCTTGCGCCGTCTCGCGGGCAGTCTCGAATCTATATTCCCTTCGCTCCCTGCATCTCGGGCGCGTGGCTGCTGACCCTCGCTTTGTCCTATGGCAGAGCGGTCCATCCATAACAGAACCGGCAAATCTGCTCCGTCATTTCATTTGCCGCATATGCTTTCGCGCGACCGAGTAGGCCATGTTTAGCTCCCGCGCTTTCCAGGCGGCGATCTCGCGAACGCTCTCGCCCTGATTGGCCGTCAGATCGGGATGATACATCCGCATCTTACTGATATAGGCTTGGTGTATCTCCTCGGGCGTCGCGTCGGCGCGCACGCCCAGAATGCCAGCCCACATTTCGGTCTCTTCCCTCTCCTCCGTTCTTTCGCGCTTTTGCTTGCGACCGAGCTGGAAGCGCTGGCGGATGGCGCCTTTTCCCGTCAGTTCAAGGCGCACGGTGGGCTGGAAGAAATGCGTAATGCGGCAGGCGAAATGAAACTCGTCGTGCTCGCCGACGACAAGGTCGATGCCGCAAGGATTGTCCTTGCCGATTGACGCCTCGATCAAATGAGCGCCGGCCGGTAGGCTTACCGCCGCGCGGTCGCCATTAGCAAGTCTGAGACGCGATTCGCCATCGATTCGAACGGCAACCTCTCTCGTCATCCCGGCATAGCCGAATATTCGATGGAAAATCAGACGCGCCATGCTTGCTTGCTTCCATGACTTCCTTGATCCTGGCGCAAGAACGCAGCGCTGACGCCTTCGCACGCGGATGCGCGACAACTATCGCGTAAGGGCACGCGCCGCGCAACGCAAGGATGTCCTTGCATGCGGCGGGCGCTTTTCCGGGTGGATAATGACTTGCAGACAACGAAAATAAGAAATGCGCTCGCATCGAGGCGAGCGCCTGTTCACGCTTCGGCGTCGCCTGCCTTTTGAACTAGGCCGAGCGAACGCGCTGCGCCTGTTTCGGCTCCGGCGCGACAAGCATGATCACCCCCGCCGTCAGCGCAGCCGCGAGAGAGGCGGGAAGCAGTAGCGCTTCGAAAGCGATGAAAAGCCCCACCGTCGCGAAGGCGCCGCAAATCGACATGCCAACCAGGACATAGTTCATGCATTCCATGCCGTCGCGAATATTGCGCCAGGCAAAAAGCACGCCCCAGATCGAGATCGGGAAAAAGTAACGCCAGATGGGAAGCATGAGCGGCCCCTTCGATACGCCGAACGCGGCGCCTCCGCCACTCTGCGGGCCACTGATGAAAAAAGCCTTACGCCGCGCGCCTTTGCTTACTGTGAATCGCCAAGAGTAATTTCCGCGTCGCGTCCGGGCGGCACGAAGCAATAAGCCTTCATCACCGCTTCCACCTCGCCGAGACGATAGTCGATCGTCATGTGATAGGCCGAGCGCTGCTTGTAACTGCTGATCGCCCCGGCGGCGACGTCGGGGACCGGCTGATTTTGCACGACGCCCTTCCCCGCCAAAAGTTTTTCGAGCTTCTTGCGGCAGAGATCCATGGCGGCGCTTTCATCGACGGGCGCGGGCGTGGCGAAATTCTTCTCGGCCGAAGAGGCCGAGAGCCAATAATGGTAAGGCTGCCCGCCGTCGGAGGGATAGCAGGTGAGATAAAAGCGCTGACTCTCGCCCATCATTCCGCCGTCGCCGATGAGCCGGCAGCGCTCGTCGTCGCGCAGGATACGCAGGGCGACCTCGCGGATCGTCCCCTGTAGCGCAAGCGAGGCGCCGCGCCAGCTCGCCGGATCGACGAAGAGACAGGCCTTCTCGTCGGCGGTCATCGTCTCCGGGGTTCGATGCTGGGGACGCACCGCGCTTTCGGGCGCCCATCCGTCCCAGGCTTTCTGCCCGGGCGGCCAGCGGGACGGGTTCTGGCGCAGCCGCAGCCATCCGGGCTGGGCCTCCACGATTTCAAGGTCGGCGCGCGGATCGAAAATGCGGTCGGCTCCCCCCTTTTCGCGCGCCGGTCGCGAGGTGACGGAGGGCGTCGCGCGCGCGACGATTTCCTCGCTGACAGCCACCACGCGGCGGGCGGGGTCGGCGAAAGGACAATGCGAGGTTTCAAGCGAAGGCTGCATGATCGCCGCGCTGCCCGGCACCATATGCCGCGGCGGCGCGCTCACGGGGCCGCTTGCCGGCGTGGTCGGCGACACGTCCGCGGCGCCGCTCCGCGGCGTGGTCGGAGGAGGCGTCGGCGGCGCGAGCGGGGGAGAATCGTCCTTTTTGGCTTCCTCGCGGGCGACGGTTTCCGGCGGCTTCGCCGCTTCCCTTTGTCCCGCCCGGGGCGCCGCGGCCGACGCTGCGTCCTTTCTCTGGTTAACGTCGCGAGCGGTCACTGTGAGCAGGAAAAAAATAATACTTGAAGACAACAAGATAAAAAGAATTAAACCCCGTCCAAAAGGGCCCAGACACTGCCACGCTCTAGTATGAAGATTGCGCATCAGCGACCTCGACGCCCGGCCAAGTTTGTAAAATTCGTTCTAAACTTCTCAAGCGCATGCTAACGTGTTCTTAAAGAGTATCTCCATGGGTTTGCTCTTCCACATTGGAATCGTAACGCCTAGACTTATTGCGGGGACAGGCAGATGTTTACTCGCCTTGGACGTCATTTTGGAAAATTTTGGCGGTCGGAAGATGGCGCGGCGCTCGCTTTTGTCGCGGCGATGCTCTTCTCGCTGGTCGGAATGGCCGCCCTCGCCATCGACATCGGTCATGCTTACGCCAACCGCCAGAGGATGCAATCCGCAGCGGACACCGCCGCCATGAGCGGGGCCATCGCTCTTTCGCTCAGCGAAAGCGAGGTCGTAAACGGACGCGCGGCCTCGGCTTCGTCCGGCTGGACGGACGGCGCGGATGGCGTCTCGGTCGCCATCAACAGACTTGCGGCCTCCGGCGCGCTGGCGAGCTATACCGGGGCGGTCGAGGCGATTGTGCAGCAACCCATGTCGACCGCGTTTTCGGGGCTGTTCGGTCTTACCTCGATGACGGTCGCGGCGCGCGCCGTGGCGGCCATTCCGACGACGAGCTACTGCATGATCGCCTTGTCGACGACGGCGCCCAAGGCCTTCAACGTCGCCGGCACGGCGACGGTGGGCACGCCGGGTTGCGGCCTCGCCTCCAACTCGACGAAAACCGGGAATAACAATGGCGGCTTCAACATACAGGGCAACGCCGTCGTCAATGCGCCCGTGCGGTCCGCCGGCTCCATCAGCGAGCCGGGGCAACCCACCGTCTACTCCGCGCCGCCCTTTCCGATGTCAAACGCCACCCCGGGGGTGACCGATCCTTACGCCGGCAATGGGCAAAAAGGCTGGTTGACGAATTTGGCGACCAGCGCGCCCAATCCTTGCAACGCGCCGCTTTGCAGCACTAATGGCGCAACCGCCGGCGTGACCTACGACGCGACAAATGCATCGCAACCGATTCACTTCAAGGGCAAGACGTCGCTTGCAAGCGGGACGACAACGTTTCAAAACGGAGTCTTCTATTTTTACGACACGCTTTCGACCAGCGGGACGGGCGTCCTTAAAACGAACAACGCAACGCTCGTGGTTTTCAATCAGTTCAAAGGCAATGGAGTGAACCAGCTTTCGGCTCCTAAGAACGATTCTCCAGGCGCAAGAAACAGCGGATGGGCCATCGCAAGCCCCAACAGCGATATCACGCTCGCAGGCGGGGCGACGAGTTCGCTTATTGGAACGGTCTACGTCCCCAACAACGCAGTATCGATGAGCGGCAACATCACGTCGCCATGCGCGCAGGTGATCGCGAGCACAATCGACGTCTCCGGCACGGTGGCGCTTAGTTTCGACGGCTCGTGCGGCGCGCAAGACGTCAAAAGCACTGCGGCGATCGCGCTCATTCAATAGTTTCGGAGTTGACTTCATGCGATCGGCGTTCAAGCAGATCCGAATTTTCCTTTACGGCCGGCGCGGGCAATCCGGCGCCGTGCTGGCCGAGTTTGCAGTCGCCGCGCCGATCCTGGCCATGCTGCTCGTCGGCGTAGCGGGCTTGAGTTCGTACCTTATCGAGGTGGAAAAGTTGAACAGCGCCGTAGAGGCGGGCGTGCTGCACGTGACCCGGAACGGGTGGGATTGGGCGAACGTGAACAATGCGACGAATGTCATCGCCGCAGTCAACGCCGCGGGCGACACCGCCGTTAATTCGGCTTCAGCCGCCTGCTTCTATGGATGCCCAACCACTGCCGGCGTCGTCGCGACGGGAACGACGTGCAATTACTCAAACCAGGCGCCGAATCCCCCCGCGACTTGCAGCGCGACGGGCTCAGCCAATGCGCCGGGCCTGTATGTGACAATCACCGCCTCCGCGCCCTTCACCAATCCGGTCGCCGCCGGCATGGCGGGCCTTTTTGGCGTCACGCTCCCCTCGTCGATAACCCTCAGCGCCACGACTCGGGCGAAATAACATGGCGAAGACATTAGCTTCCAAGGTGCTAAGCGACACCAGCGGGGCGGTTCTCGCGGAATTCGCGGCCGCGGTTCTCACCCTGATCATCGCGACTTTCGGCGTGATCGACATGGGGTTGTTCCTTTGGACGGACGTAACGCTCAATCGCGCCACGCACGCCGCCGCGCGCTGCCGCACGCTCGACCAGACCAATTGCGGCTCCGACTCGGATGCGCAGGCCTATGCGGTTGCGCAATCCTGGGGCGCCGCCAGCCTCACGGCCGCGAATTACACGGTCGGAAGCTGCACCTCCGGCACGCTTCCGGGCGTGCAAGTCCAGGGAACGTACACCTATTCCTTCATCACGCCCGGCGTCGGACCGACGGCTTTGTTGAGCCACACCGCCTGCTATCCGAGGCAATACTGACGCCGCTCACGGAGCCGCCTCCTTGTCGGCGACGTCGCTCCGGCAAACCCGGCTTTTCAGCATCGCCTGCGCCTTCGCGTACAACTCCTCCAATGTGAAAGGCTTGCGCAGGACCTCCATATTCGAGGTGAGCTTCAGACCGTCGGAGGCCTTGCCGGCGTAGCCGGTGATGAGAAGAACCGGCAGGTTCGGGCGTGCGGCGCGCGCGGCCTCGACCACCTGGATTCCGCTCAATCCGGGCAGACCAACATCCGTGATCAGAAGATCCAGCGGCTCGCCCGAATCCAGTATTTTCAGCCCGGCCGTCCCGTCGGCGGCCTTGAGGACCGTGCATCCCATCTGCTCCAGCGTTTCGGCGATCTGGTCGCGGATATCGCCCTGATCCTCGATGACCAGCAGTCTGCCCATCTGCGCCGGGAAATCCCTTTGGGGTCTTTCCTGATCCGCCTGCTCCTCCACGGCCTGCGACGGCGGCCGCGCCTGTCCAGGCAGGAAGATGCGCACGCTCGTGCCCTTGCCGGGCGCGCTGTCGATCCGGACGAAACCGCCGGACTGCTTCACGAAGCCATAGATTTGGGACAGGCCCAGCCCCGTTCCCTGCCCCACCGACTTCGTTGTGTAAAAGGGCTCGAAAACGCGGCTCAGCACTTCCGGGCTCATTCCGGCGCCGCTGTCGGCGACCTCGATTTCGACGTAATTGCCCGGAGCGAGATCGGGATCGCGCGGATCGGCGGAAATCGTCCGGTCCGATGTCCTGATTGTCAGCGCGCCGCCATGCGGCATCGCATCCCGCGCGTTGATCGCCAGATTGAGCAGTGCGCTTTCAAGTTGCGAGGGATCGCAATTCACGACCCATTTGCCGTCGCCGACCCGCATCTCAAGCGCGATTTCGGGGCCCAAGGTACGGCGCAGCATCTCCTCCATGCCGCAGACAAGCTTGTCCGGCTCAATGACGCGCGGCAGCAATGTCTGGCGGCGGGAGAAGGCCAGCATTCTGTTGATGAGGCTCGACGCGTTGTTCGCGGCCTTTTTGATCGATGCGACGGCGGGCGCGATCTCATTGCCGCGCCCGCGCGCGATCTGATGTTCGATCACGCTCAGCGAGCCGACGATGACCTGAAGCAGATTGTTGAAGTCGTGCGCGATGCCGCCGGTCAGTTGCCCAATGGATTCCATCTTCTGCGCATGCGCGAGCCGCTCCTCGCTCGCGAGCAGAGCGGCGTTGGCTTCCCGCAACTGTGCGGCCGACGGAAGCTCGAGAAACTTGGGCAACGCCCACCACAGCGCGATCGCCGTTGAGACCGACGTGATCGCCGTCGCCGCCTTCACGACGCCCTGCAGGCCGTAAAGCGGGGTCCACAATGTCAGCAGATCAAACCAGTGCGTCGTGCCGCAAAGCAGGATGAAAGCGGCGAAGAGCCACAGCATCGGCCGATACACGAGATCGCCGCGCCGCCTGCCGACGACGACGAGCGTCAGGGGAATTGAAAAATAGGCGAGCGCGATGGCGCCGTCGGAAATGGCGTAGAGCCAGATCAGGCCGGGCTCCCATAGCAGGCAATAGCCATGCGGCGCCAATTCGGCGGAGCCAAATATCCACTCGCTTAACGCTGACAGCATAAAGAACTCCTGCGGAGGGCGCTTTCCGCGCATCCGGTCGAGCTTTCACAGGCCCGGCGACGTCGTGGCCTTCTGTCCACGCGAACGCGTCAGATACATAAATGGCGCAGTCAAAACAAACTTTATCGAAGTGGCGACAGGCTAAGTTCGCGTTCGGCCGGCTTTGCATGACCTATGTCATCCGCCGAAGACGACGGCCGCATCGGGCGCGTTGCGTCGTCGCGACAACGGCGGCGGCCTATGCGCTCCTCGAAAACAACCGCGTCCCCGCGCCGACCAGCGCGGCAAGGCCTCCGCTTTTCCGCGCGTCCTTCACGCGCCGCCTTTTGATTTTCCCGCCGAGGACGTCGTTTTGCAGCGGCGTCGTGTAACGGCAGCCCTCGAAAAAATAATGCGTCACCTGACTCCAGCGCGAGCGCGTCCGGTCCGCTTGCGCGCTTCCGCCATGCAGAAGGTTGGAGGCCCAGATCAAGGCCTGTCCCTTCCGGGCGAGGAAGGTTTCCCGCTCGACGCCGAGCCGCTGCGGCATCTCCTCTTGCACACGTATGAACTTCATCACCGCATCGGCGCCGGGCTTCGCGCCGATATGCGCATTGCCATAGCTCGGCCAGACATGCGAGCCCGGATAGTAGAACAAGGGACCGGCGTCCGCGTGGACGTCTTCCAGGGCGACCCAGACGCCGCACATGAAGCGCTCGGGAATCGAGCAGAAATGAATATGGTCGCTATGCACGGGCTGCTGAGTGCCGACCGGAAAGTTCAGCGTCTGAAACGGAAAGGCCGCCCTGCCGTAAAGCGCCGAGAGCAAGTCGAGGATCGTTGGATTGCAGGCGATGGCGCGCACGTCGGCGTCGAATTCCCATGCGTCCTGGACGCGGGCGCTGACCGGACAGGCCGCCGGATCGCCCCAGTTGAAACGTGCGGTCAGCCGTTTGCGGATCGCGTCCGCCTTGCCGAGGAAATCGGGATCCGGAAAATCGACGACGGCGTAGCCGCGCGTGTGCAATTGCCGCGCGACCGCCTGACATTCCGCCGGAAGGGACGTTACGTCCTGCTCGAAGAACGGGCTTTCGACGAGCGGCACGCCGGGCAAAAGATCGGCGGTCAGCGTCATTGGTTCCTTTTGCGCCTCCACTTGCCGGCCCGCCTGGCCGTGCCTATGCTCCCTGAACGCCGATCAGCGTCAAGGCGGAATATCTATCGGGAGATCGCCGTGAAAAAGCACGCCCTTTTTGTCGCCCTCGGACTTGGACTCTTCCTTCCCTCGCTCGCCGGCGCTCAAGACGCTGTCCCCGCCCCGGCTCCGCCTCCGGCCGTCGCGGCGCCGGCGCCCGACTGCGCGGCCAAGGCGACGGAAAAGAAGCTCGCGGGCGCGGCGCTGAACAGCTTCCTGAAGAAATGCGAGCGCGACGCCGCCATGAGCGCCTGCCAGGCGGCCGCCGCCGAGAAGAAGCTGGTGGGCGCGGCCCGGATGAGCTTCACGAAGAAATGCGTGAAGGACGCCGCCAGCGCGCAGGCGCCGGAGCAGAAGCCGCAATAAGCGGCTCGCTATTTTACCCGCGACCAGCTGACGGTCTTGCAAATCAGGCCGCCCAGGACGCAGCCGGATGTCGTGAGGCAGTTGCCGGAGAGCGTCATCGCGCCGGAATAGATTCTGCCGTCCTCCGGGTTGAAGGCATGGCCGGACCACCTGTTCTCGCCTGCGGGAACCATGTCGTAAAAAACGCGCGCCCAACGTCCTGAATTTCAGCGCCGCCGGAAGAGGCGCGTCAGTCGGAGCGGGTTGCGAGGCGCATTTGCCCTCCCCCGCCCCCATGGGCTAACTCTCGCGCTCCTCTCTGAATCGCCGGTTCTCGCACACCCGCATGACACATCGCATTCCCGACATCGCCGCCTTCCGCCGCATCGTCGTCAAGGTCGGCTCGAGCCTCCTCGTCGATCCCAAGGCCGCGGCGGTGAAGCAGGGCTGGCTGACCCGGCTCGCGGACGACATCGCGACGCTGCATCGCGGCGGCGCGGATGTGCTGGTCGTGTCGTCGGGATCGGTGGCGCTGGGTCGTAGCGTGCTGGGCTTTCCGCAGGGGACGCTGCCGCTGGAGGACAGCCAGGCCGCCGCCGCCGTGGGCCAGATCGCCCTCGCCCGCCTCTGGGCCGAGGCGCTGCAGGAGCGCGGCGTCGTCGCCGGCCAGGTGCTCGTCACCTTCGGCGATACGGAGGAGCGGCGCCGCTATCTCTATGCCCGCGAATGCCTGAACCGCCTCCTGTCGCTGCGCGCCGTGCCGGTGATCAACGAGAACGACACGGTGGCGACCGCCGAGATCCGTTATGGCGACAATGACCGTCTCGCCGCCCGCGTCGCGACCATGGCGAGCGCCGACCTGCTGGTGTTGCTGTCCGACGTGGACGGCCTCTACACCGCGCCGCCGGCCGCCGACCCGAGAGCGAGGCATTTGCGCGTCGTGCCGCGCGTGACGGCCGAGATCGAGGCGATGGCGGGCGGCGCCGCCTCGCAATATTCGCGCGGCGGCATGCGCACCAAGATCGAGGCGGCGAAGATCGCCACGACCGGGGGCGCGCATATGGTCATCGCGGACGGCCGCGCCGAGGCGCCGATCGAGCGCATCCGCAACGGCGAGCGCTGCACTTGGTTCCTTACGCCCTCGAACCCCGTGACCGCGCGCAAGAAATGGATTGCGGGCTCGCTTGAGCCCAAGGGCGCCGTGCATATCGACGAGGGCGCCGCGCGCGCTTTGCTCTCCGGCAAAAGCCTGCTGCCCGCCGGCGTCACCCGCGTCGAGGGCGCCTTCGCTCGCGGCGACTGCATCGTCATCCGCAACCATCAGGGCGGCGAGATCGGGCGCGGTCTCGTGACCTATGACGCGGTCGACGCCGCGAAGATCTCCGGCCGCTCGACAAAGGACATCGAGGCGGTGCTCGGCTTCAGGGGACCGGACGAAATCATCCACCGCGACGATATGGCGCTGGCGGGGGAATGAGGCCGGTTCCGTTCTAACTATTCGCCGCGCGGCCGCCCAGAGCGATCGGGTGAACGCCGGCGTGAGCGAATCCCTCCCCTTTACGGGCAGGGTGGCCCCGCGAAGCGGGGTCAGGTGGGGTTAACCCCCCATATTTCATTGCGGCGCGAGCCCCACCCGGCGGTCTTCGACCGCCGACCTCCCCGTAAAGGCGAGGTATTGGGCGACTAGCCTCCGAGATTGTCGTTCGCCCGATTGTCCCGGCGCCCATAGACTGGATCGTTTCCCAGTTGCAGCATATTTCCGAGTTGCGAATACCGTGTTAGATTCTCGTCATGCGGCTCACAACTTTTACCGACTTCGGCTTGCGGGCGCTGATCCTTCTCGCCGACCGTAATCCCGAGATCATGAGCGCGGCGGCGATCGCCGATCACTTCGACGTGTCGCGCCATCACATGGCGAAAGTGCTCCAGGAGCTGACCGCGGCCGGATTTCTCGAAGGCATACGCGGCGCCCAGGGCGGCGTGCGTCTCGCGCGCGACCCGCGCGATATCCGCATCGGCGACGTCATTCGCAGCCTCGACGATCAGCCTTTGGTCGAATGTTTCAGCGCGCAGGGGAGCAACTGCGCGCTTTTGCCGCGCTGCCGGCTTAAAGGGATGCTGGCGCGCGCGGAACAGGGATTTTTGAGGGAGCTCGACCGCTTCACCCTCGCCGATTGCCTGGAAAAAACGGCCGCTTTCCCGCCGCTCGATCTGCCGGTCTGAAGATTGGCGACCGCGCGACTTCCGCGCGGCTTGACTTTCGCCGCTCTTAATACGCATTCTTAATACCGATTTGAGCGCCCGCCGGGCGCCGTCGGGAGGAGAAGCGGATGTTCTGTTATCAATGCGAGCAGACTTACCGGTCGGATGAAGGCGCCGGCTGCGCGAGCGCGAAAGGCATGTGCGGCAAGGACGCCGCCACCGCCGACCTGCAGGACATCCTGCTTTATGTCTGCGAGAGCGCCGGCCAATATCTGCATCTCGCGCGCCGCTTTGGCGCCACGGATGTCGAAGCGGACCGCTTCATCCTCTTCGCCTTCTTCACGACGCTCACCAATGTCAATTTCAACGCGGTCAAGTTCGTCGAGCTGATCCAGCAGGCCGCGCAGGTCCGCGACCGCGCGAAAGCTCTCTATGAAAACGCCGCTCGCGCCGCCGCCTCAATGCCCAGGACGCTGTCTGGCCCCGCCGCTTTCGTCCCGGCGAAAGACATGGCCGGCCTTCTCGCGCAGGCGGCCGAGGCGGCCGTTCGCAAGGACGCGGCGATCCTCGGCGAAGACGCAGTCGGCCTGCGTTCGCTCATCCTCTACGGTCTGAAAGGCGTGTGCGCCTATGCCTATCATGCGCGCGTTCTCGGACAGGAGCGCGACGCCATTTATGAGGCGGTCGAACATGCGCTCGACACTCTCGCGCGGGAAGAGAAGGACATCGCCACGCTCCTCGAAGAAGCGCTGGCGCTCGGCCGCGCCAATTTCGTCGCGATGGAGGCGCTCGACGCGGCCAATACCGGCACGTTCGGCGCGCCGACGCCGACAAGCGTTCGCGTGACGCCGGTCAAGGGCAAGGCGATCCTCGTTTCGGGCCATGACCTGAAGGATCTGCACGCCATTCTCGAGGCCACGAAGGATAAGGGGATCAACGTCTATACGCATGGCGAAATGCTGCCGGCGCATTCCTATCCGAAGCTCAAGGCCTATCCGCATCTCGTCGGAAACTACGGCGGCGCCTGGCAGGATCAGCAGAAGGAATTCGCCGATTTCCCCGGCCCGATCGTCATGACGTCCAACTGCCTCATTGAGCCGCAGCCGCGTTATCGCGGGCGCATCTTCACGGCGGGACCGGTCGGCTGGGCGGGCGTGCGCCACATCGCCGACGAGAATTTCTCGATCGTCGCACAGGCCGCGCAGGCGCTGCCCGGCTTCGTCGAGGACGCGCCGGAGCAGACCATCACCATCGGCTTCGGCCGCGACACGGTGCTCGGCGTCGCCGACAAGGTGATCGACGCCGTGAAGAGCGGCGCGATCCGCCACTTCTTCCTCGTCGGCGGCTGCGACGGCGCCGCGCCGGGCCGCAATTACTACACCGACTTCGCCGACGAGGCGCCCGACGACACGGTGATCCTCACGATCGGCTGCGGCAAATATCGCTTCAACAGGCACGACTTCGGCACGATCGGCGGCCTGCCGCGCCTGCTCGACATGGGACAGTGCAACGACGCCTACTCCGCGCTCGTCGTCGCCACGAAGCTGGCGGAAGCCTTCGGCGTCGGCGTCAACGAACTGCCGCTGTCGCTCATCGTCTCATGGTTCGAGCAGAAGGCCGCCGCCGTTCTCCTCACGCTGCTCGCGCTCGGCGTGCGCAATGTGCGGCTGGGGCCGACGCTGCCGGCCTTCCTCACCCCGGCGCTTGTCGAGGTGCTGGTCGAGAAGTTCGGCATTCAGCCGATTGGCGACGCGAAGTCCGACATCGCGGCCTCTCTCGCCCGCGCCGCGTGATCTTCACTGGCGGACGCCCTCGGGCGTCCGCCAGTTTGTTGACAAACTCCCGAGGCGGCCTCGCCCTTCGAGACGCGAGCTGCGATCTCGGGCCTGTCCGAGATCGACATTCTTGTTTTGTGCAAGTCGGGAAAACCCGACTTGCGCCTCGCTCCTCAGGATGACGCCTAACTGTTTGGCGTTGAAAGAAGAAGCCCTCATGCTGAGGAGCTTGCGAAGCAAGCGTCTCGAAGCGCGAGGGGCGTCAACCCTCATGGCGTGCGCCACCCTAACCGGAATCCGACATGTTCAAGGTCAATCTACTCACGCGCGACGGCGCGTCGATCGCCTTCGAGGCCGAGCCTTCGGAAACGCTTCTCGATGCGGCGGAACGCGCCAGCATTTATCTTCCGTCGTCATGCCGCGAGGGCGGTTGCGGCGCCTGCCGCGTCAGACGGACGAGCGGAGAGGTCGAGTTGATGTCCCACAGCAGCGCGGCGCTGAGCGACGCCGAGCGCGCCGCCGGCGATATTCTGCTTTGCCGCACGCAGGCGCGCGGCGATCTCGCCTTGCACGCGCCTTTCGATCAGGCGGCCGTCGGTTACGCCTCGCTTCCCGAGCGGCGGGCGACTCTCGTTGAAATTGCGCCGGCCGGGTCCAGCGCGGTTCGTCTCGTGCTGCAATATGAAGACGATCCCGCCTTTGGCAGCGCAGCGCAATTCACCGCCGGCCAGTTCGTCAAGGTGACCACCCCAGACGGATCGGTCACCCGCTCCTACTCGCTCGCCAACGCCCCCAATTGGGATGGCGCGCTGGAGCTCTACATCCGCCTACAGCCAAACGGCGCCTTTTCAACCTATCTCAGGCGCGCCGCCATCGGAGACGCGCTGCTCATTACAGGCCCGCAGGGCCAGTTTACGGTCGACCAAGCCAGCACGGCGCCGCGCTGGTTCGTCGCGGGAGGCACGGGCCTCGCCCCCGCGCTCTCCATGCTCCGGCAAATGGCCGAATTCGCCGACCAGCGCCCGTGCCGCCTGTTTTTTGGGGTGAGCCGCGCCGAAGAGCTTTTCGCGCTGGACGCAATCGACGAACTCAAAGCCATGCTGCCCCAGCTCGACGTCACGATTTGCGTCTGGAAGCCTGAAGAGGCGTGGCGAGGCTTTATCGGCACGCCCGCCGAGGCGCTCGCTCAGGCGCTGGCGACGGGGCCGGAGCGCCCGGACATCTATGTCTGCGGCCCGCCCGCGCTGATCGCCGCGACCGAGGAAGCCGGCCACGCCACCGGCGTCGCGCAGGACCGCATCTTCAGCGAAAAATTTACGGCCGCGTGAGGGGCGGGCTCAGCTTTTAAAGCCGCGTCATAGCGGGCTTGTTCCAGCCATCCGCGCCTAGGCGTCGCGCAAGCGCTGCAAGGCGCGCGGCGTCGCATGTGGCCGCGACAAGCGCGGGCATGGCGAAGTGGAGCGCGGGCCTTCAGGCCCGCCAGTTTGTTGGCTTCCCAAGGCCTCGTCCTCCGAGACGCGAGCTGCGGTCTCGGGCCTGCCCGAGATCAACATTCCTGTTTTGTGCAAGTCGGGTTTTGTGCAAGTCGGGAAAACCCGACTTGCGCTCGCTCCTCAGGATAAGGCCTAACTGTTTGGCGCTGAAGGAAGAAGCCCCTCATGCTAAAGGAGCTTGCGCAGCAAGCGTCTCGAAGCGCGAGGGGCGTCGCCGCTACTTTGTCGGCAGCCTGGCGGGCATTCAGGCCCGCATCATCTCCCCGACTTATCCCCATCCCCCCGAACCTCTCCTATCCTGCCCCCGCCTCGCCAACCAACAGGGGCGTCGTCGGGTCGGCGGCGCTGGCGGGGCCGGTTAAGCGCGGGGCGGCGACCCTCGTTCCGCGCGGGAGTTACGACGCCGCCTGCCGGGTCTCTCCTTGGTGGGGAGAAGCGCGGGGAAATCCGCGCGAAGGCTGGGCGTAGTTTCCGGTCCGCGACACGCGGCGCGAGTACCGAAAGGGAAAGCGCCGGCGGGCCGGAGGCGGCGCATGTGAACCCTTGCGCGCGCCCGGGAGCGCGAGCACGTTCCGAAAAAGTTGTCAGACTTTTTCGATCAGAACTTGCTCCAAAGCGCCCCCGGGAAAGAAGCGGCCGCCGCCTGGCGGCCGCGCCGGACGGGCCAAGGTCGCGCGACGACCCCACCCCGGAAGGAAAGGTGCGCGCGAATAAAGACCGCCGCCGGGACGCCTTGGCTCCGACGCGCTTTTCACTCACGCACTCGGCCGAACGGGGCCGGGGCGTCCCGGCTTCCTGCAACAGCCCGCGCCGGCTTTCGGCGGCGGGGGTTTTCGTGTTGGCGGATTTAGCGGAGAGGTTGCCGGACCGACCGAGCCGGGCCACAATCTTTCCGCGAGCTTGCAAAACTTTAACGCGGCCGCGGTCGCGCCCGCCCTTGGCGCCAATGCGGCCTTCCCCCATATTTCCAGACGCCGCGCCTTCACGGCCGGTTCCTATGGGGAGAGACTGATGTCACCGGAAGAACGTCAACTGCTCGTCGGGCTGTTCGAGCGCACGAAGAGCGCCGCCGCCGGTCCGCGCGACCAGGAGGCGGAAACTTTCATCAACGAGCAGATCAAGCAGCAGCCGGCCGCGCCTTATCTTCTGGCGCAGACGGTCATCGTGCAGGATCAGGCCTTGCAGGGCGCCAACGCCCGCATCGAGGAGCTCGAGAGGCAGGTGAAGGAATTGCAGTCGAAGCCCGCGGGCGGTTTTCTCGGGGGATTATTCGGCGGCGGCCAGCGCCAGGCCCCTCTCCCGCCGCGCCCGGCTCCGCCTAGCGGCCCCTGGGGCGCGCCGCAGGGCCGCAATCCGGTCGCGGGCGGCTACGCCCCGCAAGGCTGGGGCCAGCAGCAGCCGCCTTCCGACGGCGGCGGCTTCCTGAAGGGCGCGCTCGGCACGGCGGCGGGCGTCGCGGGCGGCGTGCTGCTCGCGGACGGCATCCGCAGCCTGTTCTCGCATGGCTCCGGCTATGGCGGGATGGCCAATCTCGGCATCGGCTCGGGCTTCACGCCCGCCAGCGAGACGACCGTCATCAACAACTACTACGGCGACGAGCCGGGTAGCCAATTGGGCGGTCAGGAGGCCGGCTACGATCAAGGCTATGACGACTCGTCCGATCTGCGCGACGCCGGCTACAGCGACGACCCGGGCTTCGACGACGGAAGCGGCTTCGACGATGGCGGCGACGGCGGTTTCGACGTCTGACCGGGCGTAGAATTCAGAAACCGGCCCGCCGGGGAGACCCGGCGGGCCAAGCGAGATGATTTCATGGCATTGCGTGTCGAAGCCGCCAGCTATCGGGCGCTGCCCCCATAGCCGCCCCAGCCGCCGCCATTGCTGCCCCATTGACCGCCGCCGCCGCCGCTGCCCCAATGGCCGCCTCCAGTCGGCCGGCCGCCGCCGTAGCCGCTATTGCCCCAGTGGCCGCCGCCCGACCGGCCGCCGCCATAGCCGCCCCAGCCGCCGCCATTGCCCCAATGGCCGCCGCCCCAATGACCGCCGCCGCCCCAGTGGCCGCCGCTCGGCCGGCCGCCGCCATAGCCGCCCCAGCCGCCATTACCCCAATGGCCGCCGCCCCAATGACTGCCGCCGCCCCAATGGCCGCCGCCATAGCCGCCGCCGCTATTGCCCCATTGACCGCCGCCCGTCGAACATTTACCATAGCCTTTGCAGTGACCGCCGCTCTGTCCACCGCCATAGCCGGCGCTTTGTCCGACGCCCGAGTTCCCGCTCTGTCCGCCGGTCGAGCCGCTCGACTGGCCCGCAGACCCCTCGCCCCAGTGTCCGCTGCCCCAGGCGAAAGACGTCGTAGGATAAAGGAGAGCAGCCGCAGCGGCCGCTGTGATCGTATATTTACGAAGCATGATCGTTACTCCACTCAAGTACGACTCGCGTCTCGTTCACGCCCCATGCGCGAGCAATTCTAAGCTAAGCATGTTCAAAGATCTTTCTGTGCACCGACGCACACCGAGGCGCTTCGGCGGCGCGTCCGAACTTTTGGGGAACGCCTCGAGCTCGTCGCCAGTTCCAGCCCAGCTACAACATTCGCCAAACGTGCGGGGGCGCGCGCTTCCTTCCGGCGAGGTCGAAAACCTTGAAGAGTTCGTTCCGTGCTCAGGGAGCCTGGCCTTGCCCATCGCCATCGGCGCGCTGCGCGCAGATTGGCGGACGGAAGGCCATGCCCCGAATGGGCGCGACATGGTTTCAAGCGCGGACGGTAGGGATCGCCACGAAAACGACCGTCCGAAATTTCCGGCGCGCCATCGCCGCCATCGTCACGACCGGCGCTAGGCGTTCGCCTCGGACAGATGGTCCCGATGCGAAAATCCCTGTTCCGTCGCAGCTAGCTCCCCTCACTCGCCATGTGCGCCAGCGCACCAACTTCCGGCGGCCCAGGGCCTAAACCTCGTCTCGTTCGCTGAACGAACGCAACGAAAAAGGGACCTGGACCATGAAACGCTTCGAGACCGGCCGCGAGACCGTTTCCAGCAAATTCGCCTCGCGCCCGGTGCGCGCCGCCCTCGCCGTGAAGATCGCCTTCGCGATCATGGCCGCCAATGTGAGCTTCGCCGCCGCCAAGGCCGTCTTCCACAAGACCGACGCCGCTCCGATCATCGCGACGACCGGCTCCGCGGTGAAGCCCTTCATCATCCCGGTCGACGACAAGGCCGACGCCGTTCCGGAAGCCGCCGCGCAGACCGTAGAAGTCGCGAGCCTGCAGGGCTGCCGCGAGGTCGTGACGCAGACGGACGATGGCTACGGCGTGCGCGGCACGGTGACCCGCACGGTCTGCCGCAAGGCCCTGTGAGGGCAAAACGCCCTCACACAAATTTATCCCCACCGGTCGGTCGCGGCGTAAAAAGCAGACGACGCGCCTTTCGGGGGAACAGCCTACATGCCGCCCAGACACACATATTTCAGCTCCAGATAATCGTCTATCCCGTAGCGGGAGCCCTCGCGCCCGAGGCCGGACTGCTTCACGCCGCCAAAGGGCGCGGCCTCCGAGGTGATGATGCTCTCATTGACGCCCACCATGCCGAATTCGAGCTTTTCCGCGACGCGGAAGATGCGCGCCACGTCGCCCGCGTAGAAATAGGCCGCCAGACCGTAGGGCGTCGCGTTGGCGAGGCGGATCGCTTCCTCCTCTGTATCGAAGACGATGACGGGCGCCACCGGGCCGAAGGTCTCCTCATGAAAGATCAGCGCGTCGGCCGGCACATTGGCAAGCACGGTCGGCTCGAAGAACAAGCCGCCCAGCGCGTGACGGGAGCCGCCTGTGAGCACCTCGGCGCCATGAGCGATCGCGTCGGAAATATGACGCTCGACCTTCTCGACCGCCGCCTCCTCGATCATCGGACCGACAGCGACGCTCTCATCGAAGCCCATGCCGACCTTGAGCCCGCGCGCCGCCTCCGCGAGCTTCTGCGAGAACGCCTCCGCAACGCTCTTCTGCACGAGGAAGCGATTGGCGGAGATGCAGGTCTGGCCGCAATTGCGGTATTTGGTGGCGACGGCGCCTTTCACCGCGCGGTCGAGATCGGCGTCGTCGAAGACGATGAGCGGCGCATTGCCGCCCAGCTCCATGGAGCATTTCTGCACATTCTCCGCCGCCTGCCGCAGCAGAATCTTTCCAACCTCCGTCGAGCCGGTGAAGGTCAGCTTCCGCACGGCGGGATTGCCGGTGAGCTCCCGCCCGATCGGCGCGGGATCGAGCGCCGTTACGACATTGAAGACGCCAGCCGGCGCGCCGGCGCGCTCGGCAAGCTCCGCGAGCGCCAGCGCCGAGAACGGGGTGAGCTCCGCCGGCTTCACGACCATGGTGCAGCCCGCCCCGAGCGCCGCCGCGACCTTGCGCGCGAGCATCGCCGAAGGGAAATTCCATGGCGTGATCGCCGCCGCGACGCCGACCGCCTGCTTGAGCACCAGAATGCGCCGGTCCATGAGCCCCGGCACGATGTCGCCATAGACGCGGCGGCCCTCTTCCGCGAACCAGTCGATATAGGACGCGCCATAGGCGATCTCGCCGCGCGCCTCGAACAGCGGCTTGCCCTGCTCCGCCGTAATGATCTGCGCCAGCCGCTCCTGCTCGGCCATGATCAGTTCGTACCAGCGGCGCATCATCTGCGCCCGCTCTTTTGCGGGCCGGTCGCGCCAGAGCGGCAGCGCCTTTTCAGCCGCCTCGATCGCGCGGCGCGTCTCGGCGGCGCCCATATCGGGCACGCTGCCGAGCGTCTCGCCGGTCGCCGGATTCGTCACGGCGAATGTCGCCCCGCTGTCGGCGCCGACCCAGGCGCCCCCGATAAAGGCCTGTTCGACGAGGGAGAGGTCTTTTACATCCATGCGTTGAAGCCTTGGTCCTATATTGAGACGCCCCCAGAAATAGAGGAAGGACGGGCGGCCTTTTCAAGCGAAAATACGACCTTGCGAATGATCGATTTGCTTAGCCCCGCCCTGCGTTCGGACCGGGGCCGGCTTAAAGGCCTCGTTCATTTCCGCGCTCTAAGAAAAAGCTTCCCGAGCCGAACCCTTGCCGAGCCGCCCTTGAACTCCACCCGATCGAAAACAGTCGCCATCGTTCAGACTCAAGCGGAAAACGCCGGCGCTCAGGAGATCGCGCGCCAACTTGCGCAGGGCTTCGAAAAGCGCGGCTGGCGCGTGCGACAGATTTTCTTCTTCCGGCGCACGGAAAGCTTCGACGACGATCCCAACGTTTTCTTCTGCGCAAGGGAGCGGCCGTCGATACCGCTCGGCGTAATGAAAATGCTGGCGGCGCTTTACCAGGAGCTTCGACGCGAGAAGCCCGACGCGGTGGTGACGCTTCAGCATTACGGCAACGTCATCGCGGCGCCCGTGGCGCGCGCGGCCGGGAGCGCCATTCTCGTCGCCAACCAGCTCACACCGTCGAAGCTGGTCCCCCGCCCCGTGGCGCTACTCGACAAGCTCATGGGGATGATCGGCTTCTATGATCGCATCGTCGTGAATTCCGCGCAGACGGCGGCCGACTACGGCGATTATCCTCCGGCCTACGCCAAGCGCATCACCCGCATCGACCATGGTTTCTTCGACAAGTCCGCGCCGCTCGCCAAGGCGGAGGCCCGCGAGCGGCTGGGTCTGCCTCAGGAAGCGACGCTTCTTGGCTGCGCGGCGCGGCTCCATCCGATGAAGCAGACCGATCTCGCGATCCGAATTCTCTGCGAGAACCGGGACCAGCATCTGGCGCTCGCCGGACAAGGAAAAGAGCGCGACTCCCTTGAAGCGCTCGCGAGGAGTCTCGGCGTGAGAGACCGCGTCCATTTCCTCGGCGAGCTGGATACGGAAGGAGTCGGCGTCTTTCTGGCGGCGCTGGACTGCTTCGTCTTTCCGAGCGCGATGGAGACATTCGGGCTCGCCCCCGTCGAAGCGGCGCAAGCGGGCCTGCCCGTCATTGTCAACGACATCGAAGTGCTGCGGGACGTTCTCTCCGTCGGCGGCGAACCTTGCGCCCTCTTTGTCGACGCGCACGATACGCCGGCCTTCGCCGGCGCCGTGCGCCGAGTGCTTGGCGATCCTGAACTTAACGCGAAACTGACCAGCGTCGGGCGGCGGCTTGCCGAGCGCTATCCGCTCGACGTGATGATCGAGGATTATCTCCGCCTCATGGAAAAGTCCCCAACATGACGTATCGGCGGATCGCCATCGCGGTTTCCTCCGCGCGCTTCATGCGCTGGCAGGATCGTCTTCGCGAGCGGCTCGCAAAACGCTGGCCCGGCGCAAAGGTCGCCTTCCGCTTTGATCCACGGGACGACGCGCAGCCGGGCGCGGTTACGCAGCTCCTGACGCTCGAGCGCATGCTATTGCGGCGGAGTAAGCCTACCCTTTGCGATCGCGTCGACGCCTCGGCCGTGAATGCGACGCTGGAGTCGGATGCGGATGTCGTGATCGACCTCATTGGCGACGCCTCGCCGACGAGCGGCGCGCTTGTGCTTCGCCCGCTTTACGACGGCCACGCGACCGACCAGGCGGCCGTCGCCGCGATTCTCTCCGGCGCGGTCCCGACCCTTGCCGTCGAAGACGCCGCCTCGGGCGCCCGTATCGTCGAAGGATACCCTTCCATGGAGGCGGCGGACGGGCTCACCGGCAGCCTCGAAGCCGTCTATTCCCGCATCTGCGTATTGATCGAGAAAGCGCTCGCCGATCCCGAAGCGACGCTCGCCGCGGCCGTCCCGGCGCAACGGCGGCCGCGGCGCCCCGCGGCCTACTTCGCGCTCAACCTCGCCTTCCAATGCGCGCGCCGGCTTTACCATCTCTGCTGCCACTCGCCGCATTGGCGGATCGGCTGGCGCTATATTGACGGACCCGGCGTCGTCGAAAGCGGTTCTCTCTCGGGACCGGAATGGCGGGTCATTCCCGATCAGAGCGTCGCCTGCTCCGCCGACCCATTCCCCATCGAGTGGCGCGGGCAGACGGGGATCTTCTACGAACGGCTGGATTATCGCACCGAGATCGGCGAGATTTTCTACCAGCCCTTCGACGCCGCCGGACCCGTGGGCGAGCCGCTTTGCGCGCTCAAGGAACGCTGGCATCTGTCCTACCCGTTCCTGATTGAAGAAGCGGGGGAGCTTTACATGGTTCCCGAAGCGTCGACTGCGGGAGCGATCACGCTCTACCGCTGCGTCGGTTTCCCGGACAAATGGGAGCCGGTCTGGAATCTCGTCGAAGGCGTCGAAGCGGCCGACGCGACCATCTTCCGCCATGGCGACCGCTATTGGATGACCTCCGTCGTCCGCGACGGCTATGGGGGCTATTCCGACACGCTCGCCGTCCATCATGCGCCAAGGCTTTTCGGCCCGTGGGAGCCGCACCGGCGATCCCCCCTCATTGTCGACGCGCGCTTCGCGCGTCCGGCGGGCGCGGTCGTCGCCCATAATGGCGTCCTGCTGCGCCCGGTGCAGAATTGTGCGCACGGCTACGGCAAGGAAATCGCGATCATGCGCATCGACGCGCTTGATCCCGAGACATTCAGGCAATCGCTGGTAAGCCGGCTTTCGCCAGGCGGCCGCTGGCCGGGCGGCCGCCTGCACACGATCAACCGTTGCGGACGGTTGGAATGCATCGACGGCGCGATCCTGACGCCGAAATACATGCCGCTGCGCCGCGCGCTGCAAGAACGGATCGACGCCCGCGCGCGATAAAGGACGGGCTTGGCCCGGTTTCCGGGCTTTTAAAGCGAGCCAAACGCTCTCAACGCGCCTGCGGTTCAGTCTGCGAGGCGATTTCGCCCGCCGGATTTGCGCTTTTCTTCCGGCGTTCCCACAAATAGGCGAAAACGCTCATTATGCTGGTGTCCGCGCCGATAGCGCGTTTGCAGATGACCGAAAGCGCGATGAAAAGCGGCGCATTGACCAGCGCGAACGCGCATGCCGCGCCAAGGCTGCCGTAAAAATGCGCCAGGATCGCCGTCAGCGTGAACCGGCCGAGTGTGGCGGCCGTGATGATGCGCGAATAGATTCTTTCGTGCCCTGTCGTCAGCAGGATGACCGAGGCCGACCCGCAAGACGACATGACGAAGCAGGCGGTCGCCAGCACGACGAGCGTCGGATAGACGCTGGCGAATCGCTCGCCGAAGATCGTCAGAATCTCACGGCCGAATACGTAAATGAGCGCAAGCAGCGGCGCGAGCATGACGGTCGAGACCGAGACGAGCGCCCGCAATATGTCCTGAAGCTTCCGGGTCTGGCCGGAGAAGTGCAGGCTGGCGCTATGCGACATCGAATATGTGTTCAGACCGGTCAGGACCATGATGAACACATTGGCGATGCGCGCAGCGGCGAAATAGTCGCCGGCGTCGGCGGGCGACGCGACATAGCCGATCAGGATGACGTCGAAATAGGCGCTTCCCGCTTCGACGGTCGCCGATTGCCACATGGCGAGGCCGCGGGACAGCCAATGCTTTCGATCCTGCTGGCTGAGAGAGTCGACGGAATGGGCGAGATAGGACTTCCTGACATGGTGAAGCGCCGCGACCAGCGAGAGGATCTGCCCGACGCCGGCCGCGAAAAAGAATTCCGTCGGGGTCAACCCCTGATGCAGGACCGCCCAGATCACGGCGATGAGCAGCGCGATGCGCCAGATCAACTCGCGCGAGACTTCCGACACGAAGAAGTTCACGATGACGCGCGTGGAGTGCGAGGAATAGTGCAACAAGGTCTGCGTCAAAAGGAAAAAGGCGCCTGCGAGCAGCGCAGTACGGACCAATTGCGGAAAAAAGAACGGCGCCAGAAACAGCATCGCACCCGCGAAGACGACGCCGGAAGCGATCGTCATCGTCCATCCGTAGCGATAGGCGCCCCAAGCCTGGGAACGGTCTCCCTTCGACGCATATTCGCCGAATGATCTAGCGATCAGGGTGTCCTGGCCGAAGCAAGCCGCCACGGCGAGGAAGCTGACGGCGTTGAACCAGATCGCAAGGCGACCGAATTCGTCGGGCGACATGGCGCGCGCGGCGAGCGTGAACACGGCCAGGGTCAGCAACGCGCCGGCGGCTTTGATGCCCAATGCGAGGACCGCCGCAATCGCCGCCTCGCGACCGGCAAGAATTGCGGCAAGGGACTTGAAACTGAGCGTCATCGCGAGAACCTCAAAACCAAAATTGATGCTTTGCGACACGATCCAGCATTGCAAGCTATCTTGGGTCTTACCCTCCGCATACGGCTGGCGATCCCCCCTCCCCTCGGAACTTCCTAAACGAGAGCCATGAACAGATCGTATAGGATCGAGCAGGGGCCGCGTGACGTTAGCGGAAATTTAACAACGAGCCAGGATTTAGAGCGATTATGCGGCCTTCGTCTCTATGAAGGCTCCAGCCGTAACTTTGGCGATGCGCATGCGACGCAGCAATAGGGCGTTGATCCTCCCGATCAACGAAGAATTAGCGCCGCGAAAGCGAACCTATCTGAGGCAGGCCCGGCGGAAGTCGATCGACGCACGGGCGCGCTGGGTGATTCGAATTTCGCTCTTGTTGATCGCCGTTCTTCTCAACGGCGACTTTCACCCGGCTCTCTCGCTCGGCGGAGAGGGATCCGCCGCACAGCAATATGTCGGACTTCTCTGCTGGCTCATCATCATCGCAGCCAGCTTTTTCGCTACGCCAGAACTCGAAATGGAGTGGAGTGTCGGCCTTTATGTCAATATCGCCTTCTACGTGACGGCGATCCTATCGTTCCTTTGGTCGCAGAATCCTGAGGCGAGCCTGCCGAAATGCCTCGCCTTGGCGATCGTGCTATTTGGCGCGTGGCGGCTGACGCTCGTAATGGATTGGGAGGAGATCGGCCGAACCGCGCATGACGGCCTCTTTATCGTCGGCGTCTCATCAATCTTCGTCGCGCTCGCCGTTCCAAGCATCGGCGTCCTTGATAACTGGCAGCATGCCGGACAATGGAACGGCGTCTTCATCTCCAAGCAAACGCTCGGCGTCGTCGGCGCGGTGCAGTTGTTTCAGGCAAGCTACCTTCTGATGAGCCGCGCGCGCAGCCCCTATTACTGGCTATCGGCGGCCGTCGCCGTCATATGCGTGGTCGCCTCGGGCTCGCGCGGCGGCGGCGCGCTCGCCATTGCGGCGCTCGTCTCGCTTTACATCATGCGGCTCTCGCCCGGCTTCGCGCGGATGATGGCCTACGCGCCGTTTTTCATGGGGCTCGTCGCGGCGGCGCTGATCGCCGACCTCCTCTATACCCAGAACCGTTATCTCGTCATCTTCGGCGTCGCGCTGGACTTCACCGAGCGCACCTTCATCTGGCAACACGCCCTGCGCTTCATATGGAGCCGCCCATGGCTGGGTTACGGCGTGAACGGCTTCTGGACGCTCGATTGGGTGAAGTCGCTCTATCTTGAACGTTATTCCTGGTTTCTCGACAATTACCACAATGGCTACATCAACATTCTCGTGGAGACGGGTTTCGTCGGCTACGGCCTGTTCCTCTTCGGCTATCTGTGCTTTGGCTTTCGCGCGAACGAAATCGCGCGGCGCGGCTTTTATCCGGAGCGTTACACGTCCTTCGGACTTGCCTTCACCTTCCTTCTCTTCCTGATCGATTTCACCGAGACGTTTTTCCTGCGTTCGACGAATTTCAGGACGACCATGCTCACCATGATCCTGGCGATGACCTTCGCGAGACCCGTCGCTCCCGCCATGGGCGCCCAACAACGAAGCGCGGCGCCATTGGCGCCGCATTCGCGCCGCCTGCGCGCGACCAAGGCGACGTGAGGATGTGCGGGTTGCGCGCGATCGCCCAAACCGCCCTCCTCGCCGCCGGTCTCCTCGGCGCCGCCGGCGCGGCCTGGCCGGGCGAAGCCAGCGAAAACCTGATCCGCCATTTGCGCTGCGGCGTGAATATTCTTGGCTATGACGGCCTCTGGAATGGCGAGATCGACAATCCCTTCCGGCTGGGCGTGGACATGAAGCGGATACGCGACGCCGGTTTCGACCATGTGCGCGTCAATTTCTTCGGCCTGCGCTATGTCGGCCCCGACGGAAAACTCAACGAACAGGTTCTGCGTCGGCTCGACGGCGTGCTCGACCGCGCGGCGGCGGAAGGGCTATGGGTCGTTCTCGACCAGCATGACAGCGATAGTTGCAGCAGCCAGCCGGAGAGCTGCAGGGACAGGCTCGTCTCCTTCTGGCGGCAGATTGCGGAGAGATATGCGGGGTCGAAGCCGTCTGTCGCCTATGAAATCCTGAACGAGCCCGGCTGGCGGATGGAATATCGAGGATGGAACGCCGTCGTTTCCGCCGTCCTCTCCGAAATAAGGAAAGTCGATCCAACGCGCATTGTGGTCGTGGCCGCCGTCAACAATGGCGCGCCGGAAGCGGTGAGGAAACTGCAACTGCCCGACAGCGACAAGAGACTCGTCGTCACGGTTCACTATTATGACCCGATGCGATTTACGCATCAGGGAGCGCCCTGGAGCAAGGATTTTGCCGACTTTCGCGACGTCGCCTGGGGCGCCCCCGCGTCCCGGGAGAAGGTCATCAACGATCTTCGCTCCGTCGCCGATTGGGCCGAACGAAGCGGCCGGCCCGTCTATCTCGGCGAATTCGGCGTCATCGACTCCGCCCCCCTCCTCTCGCGCGCGGCCTGGATGCGGCATCTGGCGCGAACTGCCGAATCCTTCGGCTGGGGATGGGCCTATTGGCAATTTGACCATGATTTCTCCTTGACCGACGCAGCCACGCGGGAATGGAAGCGGCCCCTGCTCGACGCGCTCATGAAGTGAGCCCGGTAAGAGACGATTAAGGTTAAGCAAATACTCTGCGACCTCGGGCGCGAGAGTTCAGCGGGCCAGCCCGCCCCAGTGACCACGAGATTCCGCTTGTATCCCACCGCGCGATACGATCAGCCTGCGCCGAACCCGCTCTACGGCGCCCCGCCTTCGCCTTTTAGCCTGCTGAAGCGCTTCGCGCTCTTCCTGCGGCGCAATGCGCTGCTGATCTCGACCGTGGGGGCAGCCGTCGGGGGCGCGGCGTTCCTCGCCGGCAACTTCACCTTGCGTCAGTACCATGCGACGGCCGTGCTGATGGTCGATCCGCGCGCCGCGCGCGTGACGCAGAACTCGGGCGTGCTTGCGAATATCGGCTCTGACTTCAACGCCATCGAAAGCATCGTGCAAATCGCCAAATCCGAGGCCTTTCTCGGCTCGGTGGTCGACCAGCTCGAACTCACCCACGACCCGGTCTTCGCCGGCAAAGGCGCGACCGAGGATCAGTTGAGGCAGTCGACGATCGACAATCTGGCAAGCAGACTAAGCATTGCGCGGCGCGGCACGACCTACGTCATCGACGTCACAGTGAAGGCGCCGTCCGCAGAAAAGGCCGCGAAAGTCGCAAACGGCGCGGCAAGGAAGATTCTGGAAGATCAGACGAACCTGCGTTCGGGTCTCAGCGCCAGGACCGCCGCGACGATCGAAGGACGTCTGTCCGAACTTCGCGAGCGGGTCGGCAAGGCTGAAGAAGCGGCGGCCGACCTCAAGGCCAAAATGAAAGTCACCGACGCAGGCCAAGGCAGCACGCTACTCGAACGGCGCGTTTACGAACTCAACCAGCAACTGGTGCTCGCCGGCGCCCGGACCGCCGAGGCCCGCGCCCGTTACGAGCTGTTGCGCAAAGCTGGCCCGAGCGCGGGAAACAACCTGCCGCAGGCGGCGCAGTCGCCCATCTTCAGCTCGCTGCGCGCCGAATATGCGCGCCTCTCGCGCCAGTCCGCGGATCAGGCGACGGTGCTCGGCCCCAAGCACCCGGAAGTGGTTAGCCTCAACGCGCAGATCAGCGACATCCGCCGCCAACTCACCGCCGAGATCGGCCGCATGACGTCCACAGCCCGCGCCGAATATCAGGAGTCGGAGGGACGCGAGGCCGATCTCGCGCGTCAGCTCAAAGAGGCGCAGACCGAGAGCGGCGAGCTCGGTCCGCAGATGGTGAAGCTCGCGGAACTCGAACGCGAAGCCAAAGCCGAGCGCGCCGTCTATGAGGAACTGCTGAGCCGCCAGCGCGAACTCCGTCAGGTGAAGGACCTGGAGCCCAGCGACATCCGCATCGTCTCTCCCGCCGCGACGCCCCCCAAGCCTCTTCCCGGTCGTATCGTCGTTCTCGCTGTGAGCGCCATTATCGGCTTGCTCGCAGGAACGGCGGCCGCCGCCATTCGCGAATGGCGGGGCAGGACGCTGAAGACCGCGCTACAAGCCGAACGGCTCGGCGGCGTGGAGGTTTTCGGCTTCCTGCCGACGATGCCCCGGCAAGGCCCGGATAGGGATGCGGCCCAAGTTGTCCCCGACCTGACACCCTGGCTCACGGAGCTCTGCGCCGAAGTCACGCCCGAAGTTCTTGGCGCCGAAAGCGTCGTCATTTTCGTCACATCCGCTCATCGCGGCGAAGGCCGCTCGACGATCGCCGTCAATCTCGCGGCCTATCTGTCCGAAGGCGGCGACCGCGTCCTGCTCGTCGAAGCCGACCGCGCCGCGCATGTGAAGAAGCCGCCTTACGGCTTGCTCGACGTTCTCGAATCCGGCGAAGATCTGAAAGGCGCGCTCGTCGAGCAGGCGGCCGACGGCTACACGCTCCTGCCCTATGGCGGCCGCATGCTGAACCGCCACAGTTCGATCGGCGGCCTGATGAGCGGCATGACGCTTCGGGCGGCGCTCAAACTTGCGCGCAAATGGTTCGACGTGATCGTGATCGACGGACCGCCCGCGCTTGAGGCGCCGCACGCCCGCTTCCTTGCGGCGCAGGCGGACTACACGGTCTTCCTGATTGAATGGGACAAGACGAGCGCCGACGACGCCGACGCCGCGCTCGACCGTCTCGACGCCGGGGCGACGGCGGTGCTCTACAACAAAGCCGACGCGGCGCGCCTCAGCCTTTACGACCCCGAACAGTCACGTCAGATGGCGCTCTGCGGAGAGGGCGCGGCCAGGGCCGCCTGAGCGCCGCCTCGCGTTTTGGAGCCTCACAGGCGCGCCCCCGGCCGTGCGCCTAACCGTCAGGCAGCGCCGATAGCCACTGGCGAGCCCGCCAAAAACCGACATAATCTGGGTAGAATCAGTGGCCGCGCGCGATGCGCCGTCCCCCTCCCTCCCCGAGGTCGATTTGGCTGACATTCCCTTCGCCTACCCGCTCTCCCGCCGCCGGCTGATCCGCGCCGGCGCGCTCGGCGCCGCAGCGGCTTTCGCGCCGCAGGCCTTCGCCAAAGGCGGCGTGAAGACGGCCGACGCGACGCCGGCGCCCGCCCCCGGCGAGATCGAGACCCACGGGCTCTCGACTTTTGGCGATCTCGCCGAACCGGCGAATTTCAAGCAGTATGGCTATGTCGCTCCGGACGCGCCGAAGGGCGGCCAGTTGATCCTGACGACGCAGGCGTCGACCTTCGACTCGCTCAACGGCTACATCCTGCGCGGCACGCCGGCGCAGGGCGTATCGCTCGTTTTCGACAGCCTGCTTTCCCAAAGCTATGACGAACGCGACGCCTATTACGGACTCGTCGCGCGGGCCGTGCGCATCTCCGCCGACAAGCTCACTTACCGTTTTTTGCTGCGGCCCGAGGCCCGGTTCCATGACGGGTCGAAGCTCACGGCGGAAGACTGCGCCTTCTCGCTCAACATCCTCAAGAGCAAGGGCCATCCCATCATCGCGCAGATGCTGCGCGATCTGGTTTCCGCGGAGCCGGAGGCGGACGACGTGCTGGCGGTGCGGTTCGCGCCCGGCCGCACCCGGGATCTGCCGCTGATCGTCGCGGGTCAGCCGATCTTTTCGAAGGCCTATTACGCCAACCGCGCCTTCGACGAAACCACGCTGGAGCCGCCCCTGGGCTCGGGCGCCTATAAGATCGGCGCCTTCGAACAGGGCCGTTTCAACGCCTTCGACCGCGTCGCTGACTATTGGGGCAAGGACCTGCCCGTCAATGTCGGCCAAAACAATTTCGACCAGATCAGGTTCGAATATTTCGGCGACAGCAACGTCGCCTTCGAAGGCTTCAAGGCGGGCGCGTACACGCTTCGGGTCGAGGACACGGCGCGCATCTGGGCGACCGGCTACGACTTTCCGGCGGTGCGCGACAAGCGCGTGATAAAGGAGACGTTCCCGAGCCGCCGCATCCCGGGCATTCAGGGCTGGTACTTCAACACGCGCCGCCCGATGTTCAAGGACGCGCGCATTCGCGAGGCGCTCGGCTACGCCTTCGACTTCGAATGGGCAAGCCACAATCTGATGTATGACGCCTATAAGCGCGTCACATCCTATTTCGAGAATTCCGAGCTCGCCGCGACGGGAACGCCCGACGCGGCGGAGCTTGTCCTGCTCGAACCATACCGGGCGGAGCTGCCGGCCGCGGTTTTCGGCCCGGTCCCCCTGCCGCCTGTTTCCGATGGCTCGGGCCAGGACCGCAATCTTCTGCGCAAGGCCAATGATCTCCTGCTCGCCGCCGGCTGCACGCGCAAGGGCGACGTGCTGCTGCTGCCGGACGGCAAGCCGCTCGAATTCGAGTTTCTCGACCGCTACAATCTCTTTGAGCGGATCACCCTTCCCTTCATCAAGAATCTTCGACTACTCGGCGTGAAGGCGACCTTTCGCGTGATCGACAGCGCGCAATACAAGCAGCGGCTGGAGACGTTCGACTTCGACGTGACGGTCGACAATCTGGTCGTCAGCCATTCGCCCGGCGAGGAGCTACGGAACTATTTTGGCTCCGATGCGGCAAGATTCCATGGCTCTCGCAATCTGGCGGGCATTTCCGACAAGGCGGTCGACGCGCTGATCGACAAGGCGCTCAAGGCCGAGTCCCGCGCTGAACTCGTCACCGCCTGCCGCGCGCTCGACCGCACGCTGCGCGCCGGACATTATCAAATCTTTCACTGGTACACGCCGGTCGAGCGCATCGCGCATTGGGACGTTTTCGGCCGGCCTGAGCGGCCGCCGAAATATGAGGTCGGCTACATCTCGACCTGGTGGTGGGACGAAGACCGCGCGCGCAAGATCAACTTCGCCGGACGCTGAAAACCGTATGACATGCCGGTCCGTATGAAAAACACGGGACGTTAGAATGGGCGCCTATATCGCACGCCGCGTGCTGCTGATGATTCCGACGATTCTGGGAATCATGCTTATCTCCTTCGCCATCGTGCAATTCGCGCCCGGCGGCCCCGTCGAGCGTATCATCGCGCAGCTTCAGGGCTTCGACGTCGGCGCCACTTCGCGCTTTTCCGGCGGCGGGGGCGACGTTGCGCAGACGAGCGGCGGGCAGGCGACCGGCGGCGCGGCGGACACCACGTCGAAATATCGCGGCGCGCAGGGGCTCGATCCCAAATTCATCGCGGAGCTCGAAAAGCAGTTCGGCTTCGACAAGCCGGCCTGGGAACGCTTCCTGCTGATGGTGAAGAACTACGCGATGTTCGATTTCGGGCGGAGCTATTTCCGCGACGAAAGCGTCATCAAGCTCATTGGCGAGAAGCTTCCCGTCTCCATGTCGCTCGGCCTGTGGATGACGCTGCTTTCCTACTCGATCTCCATTCCGCTGGGCATCGCCAAGGCGGTGCGCGACGGCACGAGATTCGACATGTGGACGTCAAACCTCATCATCGTCGGCTATGCGATCCCGAGCTTCCTCTTCGCCATGCTGCTGATCGTGCTCTTCGCGGGCGGTTCCTTCTGGCAGATCTTCCCGCTGCGCGGCCTCACCTCCGACGATTTCGACCAGCTCACGCTATTTGGAAAGGTAAAGGATTATCTCTGGCATATCGTTCTGCCGGTGAGCGCCATGACGCTCGGCGCCTTCGCCACGCAGACCTTTCTGACCAAGAATTCCTTCCTCGACGAAATCCGCAAGCAATATGTGCAGACCGCGCGCATGAAGGGCCTGACCGAGAACCGCGTTCTCTATGGGCACGTCTTCCGCAACGCCATGCTGATCGTCATTGCGGGCTTTCCGGGCGCTTTCGTCCACGCCTTCCTCACCGGCTCCGTGCTGATCGAGACGATCTTCTCGCTCGACGGGCTCGGCTATCTCTCTTTCGAGAGCATCGTGAACCGCGACTATCCGGTCGTCTTCGCCAATCTCTATATCTTCGCACTGGTGGGTCTCGTGGTGAACCTCCTCTCCGATCTCACCTATACCTGGATCGATCCGCGGATCGATTTCGAGACGCGCGAGGTCTGACATGAGCGCCACGACCGACGCCCCGGCCCGCCTCGCCCCGCCCATCGCCCGCGACGGGCTTCTGCGCCTCTCGCCGCTCGACCAGCGCCGGCTCGCCAATTTCAAGGCGAACAAGCGCGGCTATTGGTCTTTCTGGATTTTCATGACGCTTTTCGTCATGTCGCTCCTCTCCAACGTTCTGGCGAACGACAGGCCGATCCTCGCCTGGTACAAGGGCGAGTTGCTCTTCCCGGCCTTCGTCACCTATCCGGAGGAGAAGTTCGGCGGCTTTCTGGCGCGCACCGACTATCGCGATCCGGTCATCGCCAACGAGATCAACGCCCATGGCTGGATGCTCTGGCCGCCGGTGCGCTATTCCTACGACACGCATAACCTCGAACTGCCGACGCCCGCGCCCTCTCCGCCGACCTGGATGCTGACGCAGAAGCAATGCGAGATCGCCGCCGCCAGGGGACTGCGTTCCGGCGAGCCCAATCGCGGCTGCGCGGCGCTGGAATATAACTGGCTGGGCACGGACGATCAGGGCCGCGACGTCGTCGCGCGCCTGCTCTACGGCTTCCGCATCTCCGTGCTTTTCGGGCTCATCCTCGCGACGATCTCCTCGATCATCGGCGTCGCGGCGGGAGCGATACAGGGCTATTTCGGCGGGCGGGTCGATCTCGTCTTCCAGCGCTTCATCGAGGTCTGGTCGTCCCTGCCGCAGCTTTATCTGCTCATCATCATCTCAAGCTTCCTCACGCCAGGCTTCTTCGTGCTGCTCGGCATCCTGCTCCTCTTCTCGTGGGTCTCCCTCGTTCATGTCGTGCGCGCCGAGTTCCTGCGCGCGCGAAACTTCGAATATGTGAACGCGGCCCGCGCGCTGGGGCTCACCAATTTCCGCATTATCTGGAAGCATCTGCTGCCCAACGCCACTGTCGCAACGCTCACCTTCCTGCCCTTCATCCTCAACTCGTCGATTACGACGCTCACGGCGCTGGACTTCCTGGGCTTCGGCTTGCCGCCCGGCTCGCCCTCGCTCGGCGAATTGCTGCTGCAGGGCAAATCCAATCTCCAGGCGCCCTGGCTCGGCCTCACCGGCTTCGCCATCATCGCGCTCATGCTGTCGCTTCTCGTCTTCGTCGGCGAGGCCGTGCGCGACGCCTTCGATCCGAGAAAGAATTTCCGGTGATGGGGGCAAAGATCAAGAAAATCATGCACAGGCATTACCCTGCGGCGAATCTGCCGGAAGATTTGTGGGAAGGAATCCCCTTGAACACGTTGGTGACGGTCACGATTGAGCGGGAGGAACAAGCCTCTTTATGGGCGCCGAAGAAACCTGCGTTGCTCCCTGCCGAAAAATCGAGCGATCGAGACGGACAATGACCTCCACCCCCCTCCTCGACATCCGCGACCTCTCCGTTTCCTTCCTGCAAGGCAAGCGCGAGACGAAAGCCGTCGACGGCGTCTCCTTCTCCGTCGAGCGGGGAAAGACGCTCGCGCTCGTCGGCGAGTCCGGCTCCGGCAAATCGATCAGCGCGCTTTCCATTGTGCGGCTCCTGCCGCCGGGCGCCATGGCGACGGGCCAGGCGCTGTTCGCCGGGAAGGATATGCTCAGGATCAGCGAGGGGGAGCTGCGCGCGGTTCGCGGCGCGCGCATCACCATGGTCTTTCAGGAGCCCATGACCTCCCTGAACCCGTTGCACACGATCGAGCAGCAGATTGCGGAAATCCTGGAGCTCCACGGCATGCGCGGCCGCGACGCCATGCGCAAGCGCGTGATTGAGCTGCTCGCCGAGGTCGGCATTCCAAATCCCGAGGCGCGGCTCGGAGCCTACCCGCATCAGCTGTCAGGCGGGCAACGCCAGCGCGTCATGATCGCCATGGCGCTCGCCAACAAACCGGACCTGCTGATCGCCGACGAGCCCACGACCGCGCTCGACGTCACCGTGCAGGCGCAGATCATCGCGCTGCTGGAGCGTCTTCAGCAGACCTACGGAATGGCGATCCTCTTCATCACGCACGACCTCAATCTCGTGCGCCGCTTCGCCGATAGAGTCTGCGTCATGCAAAAGGGGCGCATCGTCGAGAGCGGCGACGTGCAGGCGGTCTTCACGGCGCCGAGCCACCCCTACACCAGGACGCTTCTCACAGCGGAACCCAAGGGCGAGCCCGTCGTCGAGGACGAGAACGCCCCCGTCGTCATTTCCGCCGACGATCTGCGCGTCTGGTTTCCCATCAAGCGCGGCTTCATGCGCCGCACGGTGGATCACATCAAGGCGGTGGACGGGGTGACGCTGCAGGTGCGCGCGGGCGGCACGGTGGGCGTCGTCGGCGAGTCGGGCTCGGGAAAGACGACGCTGGCGCTCGCCATGCTCCGCCTCATCCGCTCGGACGGGCCGATCGTCTTCCTCGGCTCCCGCATCGACGGGAAGAGCGTCGCGGAGATGCGCCCGCTGCGGCGAGACATGCAGATCGTGTTTCAAGATCCCTATGGCTCGCTCTCGCCTCGCATGTCGGTTGCGGAGATCGTCGCGGAGGGCCTCACCGTGCAGCGGCCGGAGCTCACGCTCGACGAGCAGCGGGAGATCGTGGCGCGCGCCCTGAAAGAAACCGGCCTCGATCCGGCGACGATGGATCGCTATCCGCACGAATTCTCCGGCGGCCAGCGCCAGCGCATCGCCATCGCCCGCGCCATGGCGCTCGAACCGAAACTCGTCGTACTGGACGAGCCCACTTCGGCGCTCGACATGTCGGTTCAGGCGCAGATCATCGATTTGCTGCGCGACCTCCAACGGCGCCGCGCTTTGGCTTATCTGTTCATTAGCCATGACCTGCGCGTGGTGAAGGCGTTGGCGGGGCGCCTGATTGTCATGCGACACGGAAAAGTCGTAGAGTCCGGCCCGGCGCAGCAAGTCTTCGCTCATCCGGAAAATGATTATACGAAGGCGCTTTTTGCGGCGGCGTTTCGGAATCAATCAGAATTGATTGACATGCACTGCCAATCGAAGAGCCAATTTTAATATTGCCTTATGCTTGATCGCGGCCTTAGCGGCTGCAAGAGTCAAGGCGTGTTTTGATCGATTCGCCGGAGCTCAGAGGAAGAGATGACGACCCCCGCCGAGGAAGCCGCCGTTATTATCAGGTCGCGTCGCGACGCCGGCGCGATCGACGCGGCGATCATTCTCGGGCGCGCTTTCTTCGGCATCGCGGACCTTGGCGAGCGCGTCGCCTCCTTTTCCTATTCCGAACTTCCGGGTTTCCCCGTGGCGCCAGGCGTGGAGGATGGCGAGTTCATCATTTCCCAGATCGACGGGCTCACGACGGCCATTCTCAAGGGGCGTTCGACCTTCTACGAGACCGGCGACCCCAGCCTGATGTCGACGCCGCTGGAGACGATGGCGCTTCTCGGGGTGCGCAACGTTCTGTGCACGGGGCTGGTGCTGTCCGTGCAGGCCGATCTCGTGCCCAGCAGCATCGTCATGGTGACCGACCACATCAATTTCACAGGGCTTAACCCGCTGATCGGCGCGGCCGCTGGCGGCAAGGCGACGGTCAATATGAACGACGCCTATGACAAGCGGCTTCTGAGGCGCATCAAGACCGCCGCCGCGACGGCGGGCGTGGCCGTGCATGACGGCGTCTTGATGTGGTTCTCAGGACCGAGCTTCGAGACGCCGGCGGAGGCGAAAGTCGCGCGCCAGCTCGGGGCCGACATTTTCGGCTGGACGATCGTCCCGGAAGCGATCCTCGCTCGACGCTACGGCCTGAATTTCGCGGGCGTCGCCGTCGTGACGGATTTCGGCGCGGGCTTCTCCAACGGCAATCCCAATGCGGACATCACGCGCGGCCCCGCGGTCGCGGGCGTCGTCGCGACGAAGCGGCTGATGCGCTCCTTCGTCAGAATGCGCTGATCCGCCTCAAGCGCGCCGCGCGGGATCCCGGAAGGCGAGCATCGTCGCCTCGATTGTCTGCACGGTTTCCCCGTCGCCATTCAGCGTCGCCGCGCGGAACGTGACGAATCCCCTGTCCGGCTGGGAGCGCGAGGCCCGCAACTTCGTGATCTCGCCCTCGATATGAAGCCGGTCGCCTGGCCGCACCGGGCGTTTCCATGAAATATGCGCATCCATGCCCACGACGCCGCCCGCGAAGGACAGGCCGGATTTTTCCAGCAAGAGGCGCAAAGTAAGCGCGCCGGTCTGCCAGCCGCTGCCAACCAGCCCGCCGAACATGCTTTCCTTCGCCGCCTCGGGATCGACATGGAAGAATTGCGGATCATTGTCGCGCGAGAATCGGACCATGCTCTCCTCGGTCATCTCGACCGATGACGACTCCAGACGCTGACCGACGGCGAGGTCTTCGAAATAAACGGGTTTCGACATCGCCGCGACTAGCCTTCCAGGCGCTTCACGGCGGTAATGTCCCCGGCGCCTGCGCTCAGATTGCGCGTGCGAACCAGATCGAGCGGCTCGCTAGAGACGAGCATATGCGCGCCGTTGGCGTGCAGCAGCGTCGCCGCGTCGCGCATGATTCCCACATGGCCTTTCCAGAAAATGAGATCGCCGCGTTGCAGGGGCGCGCCGATCTCGACGGGCCTTCCAAGCCGCGCTTCCTGCATGTCGCTGTCGCGCGGCGCCTTTTTGCCGGCCGCCGCGAGCGAGATCTGCACGAGGCCGGAACAGTCGACGCCGATCGAGGACTTGCCGCCCCAAAGGTAAGGCGCGCCGATCAGCGTCTCGGCCACGGCGACGAAATCCGCCGCCGGCCTGTCGAGCTGCGCGAGATGCGGGCGCCAGATGAAGCCGAGATCGCGCATCACATGGAAGTTCTCGCGCTCGTCCACGATCTCGACTTCGGCGCTCAGCGGCAGAGCGAGCAAAGGCGGCTGCTTGATGCTCGCGGCCGGATAAACGAAAGTGCGCGGCACGCAAACGCGATGCGTGGGCGAGCGCAAGGCGCTCCACAGCGTATTCGCAGCGATCCAGCCGACATAGCCGTCGCGGTCGAGCTGCGCCCAGGCCCAGCCTTCCTCCTCGTCATAGACGGTCACGCGCTCGCCATAGAGCGCCTGCGTGTCGATGGGGCAATCGGGGCGCGGTTCGCGACGCAGGTCGACGACGCCCTCCTTCACCTCCATCACGGCGCCTTCGACATAACGGTCCGCCGTGACGCGGCCCTTGAGATAGGCGGCCGCAAGGTCGGGCCGCGCAGGCGTGAGCCGCCGGTCGAATGTCTCGCTCAAATTTTTAAGCCTTTCCGCGCGAGGCGCGATCTTCGATCAGTTGATAAAGCAGCCGCGCGCTCTGCACCTCGCCGCCCTCAGGCCGGCCCGGCTTTGTCGAGGGATTCCAGCAATAGACGTCGAAATGCGCCCAGCGCGTCGGGTCGGCCACGAAGCGGCGAAGAAACAAAGCCGCGACGATGGAGCCCGAAAAGCCGCCGCTCGTGACGCTGACGAGATCGGAGATCTTGCCGTCCAGTCCATTGTCGTAATTATCCCAGAGCGGCAGGCGCCAGACGGGATCGTTGGAGGCGCGGCCATGCGCGGAGATCTCTTCGGCGAGCGCGTCGTCGCCCGTATAGAAAGGCGGCAGCTCCGGTCCCAACGCCACGCGCGCGGCGCCCGTGAGCGTCGCGAAGTTGAACAGCAGATCGGGCTCGCCCTCGCTCCCATAAGCGAGCGCGTCGGCAAGGATGAGACGGCCCTCCGCATCCGTATTTCCGATCTCGACCGTCAGGCCCTTGCGGCTGCGGTAGATGTCGCCCGTGCGGAAGGCGTTCGACGAGATCGAGTTTTCGACGATCGGCAGCAGAACGCGCAGCCGCACGGGCGCGTCGCCGTCCATGATCATCGAAGCGAGCGCGAGAGTCGTCGCCGCGCCGCCCATGTCCTTCTTCATGAGGGCCATGGCGGAAGACGGCTTGATGTCGAGACCGCCCGTGTCGTAACAGACGCCCTTGCCGACCAGCGTCACCTTCAGCCCGTCCTCGGGTCCATGTGTGAACTCGACGAGCCGCGGCGCCTGCGCCGAGGCGCGGCCGACGGCGTGGATCAGCGGGAAATTCTCGGCGAGAAGCGCGTCGCCGACGATGGCGCGCGACTGGGCGCCGTGCTTCGCCGCAAGCGCCAGAGCTGCTTCGGCCAAAGCCTCCGGCCCCATGTCGTTCGCGGGCGTGTTGACGAGATCGCGACCAAGCGCAACCGCGCTTGCGATGCGCTCGACGCGTGCGCGGTCGATTCCCTCCGGCGCGCAGAGGCGCGCCTTCTCGCCTTTCGGGGTCGAATAGCGCGTAAAGGAATAGCTTGCGAGCAGAAAGGCGAGCGCCGCCTGTTGCGGATCGGCGACGCCGTCTCCAAAGCGATAGAGCCCGGCGGGCAGGGAGGCCAGCTTGCCGACGAGGAAGGGGTCGCGCTTCCTGGCGTCCGCGTCCTCGACGCCAAAGAAGACGCGCGCCGGCGCGCCGTCGAGCGCCGGAACGATAAGCTGGGTTCCGGGCTTTCCCTCAAATCCGGTGGCGGAGGCGAGCGCGGAGACGATTGACGGCAGGCCCTCCTTGACCTGCGGCCAACCGCTCTTGTCCACGAAATCGATCGCGGTCGCCTCGGCGGACCAGTCTTCAAGCTTCATCGTCATCGCCGCTTTCAGCCTTTGTTAAGCATCCATTAGGGTTAACGCTTTATTGCTCGGGATCGAAGCTCATCCATTCAGATCGGAACAGATTCGCCGTGACCAAGGCGCTCCTTCCCTCCGCAAGACAGCTCCCCCTTTGCGCTCTCGCGCTCGCCGCGCTTGTCGGACTTTCCGGCTGCAACAAAACCTCCCTTGGCGACATTACGGGCTCCATCGGCCGGTCCTCCACGACCCTGCCCTCGGACGAAGGCGAACTCCGCCGCTTCGCCGAGGATTGGGGGCGGCGTTACGACCGCAATCCGAAGGATAAGACCACCGCGCTGACCTACGCCAAGGCCTTGCAAGCGCTCGACCAGAACACGCAGGCCGTCGCCGTGCTGCAAGGGCTGGCGATCACCTATCCCGACGATATGAAGGTCCTCGGCGCCTATGGCAAGGCGCTTGCCGATGCGGGCAATGTGCAGCAGGCCGCCGAGGTTCTGCGCAAGGCGCACACGCCGGAGCGGCCCGACTGGTCGATCCTTTCGGCGCAGGGCTCGCTCGCCGACCGCCTCGGCGATCACGCCGCCGCACGCGGCTATTACGAAGACGCCTTGAAGATCCGGCCCAACGAGCCGTCCGTTCTGTCCAATCTCGGCCTTTCCTACGCGCTCGCGAAAGATCTGCCGCACGCGGAAGAAACCCTGCGCCTCGCCGCGAGCCAGCCGACGGCCGACATGCGCGTGCGCCAGAATCTCGCGCTGGTGCTGGCGCTGCAGGGCAAGTTCCCCGAGGCCGAGGAATGGTCGCGGCGCGACCTGCCGCCCATCGACGCCGCACAGAACGTCGCCTCCATCCGCCAGATGATCTCGCAGTCCGACACCTGGCGCGACATTCAAACGGCGCCGAAGCGCAACGGCGCAAGGAAGTGCTGCGCGCCTGAAGGCGCGCGGTCCCTATAAGCGCCGAAGGACCGCGAGCCTTCAGGCTCGCATCTTTATTTTTGAGGCCAATTCATCGCATTCCGCCGAAACCCGGCGGCGCCCCACGTCCGCCGCCGCCATGCCGAACGCCCTCATTATTCTGCGGCGAAAGGCGCGGCGCCGGCGTCGCCGGGCGCATCATGGCGGGCGCCGCCTGCGGCGAGGGCGACGGCGGCTGCCGCATCATGCCGGCCGGCGGGCCGCGGTCGGGCGGCGGCGCATGCGCGGCGGGCGGCGCCATCTCGCGCATTTGCGGCGGCATTCCGGGCGGCGACCCCGCACGCATATGCGGCGGCTGCATGGGCTCGCGCCCGCCGCGCACGTCTTCGCGGGGGAAACCCCGCGGCGACGCGATGCCCTGCGGCGCCTCCCGAATGCGCGGGGGCGAGCGGTCGACGCCAAAATCGCGCATGCCGGGCGCCGGCATGCCCATGGGGTCGCGCATCGGCGACGCGCCGGGCCGCCCCATCGACTCGCCGAAGCTCGGTTGCGGGCGCTCTATCGCCCGAAGCGGGCGCTGCGTCTGTCCGGCGTCGCGCCGTTGCGGCGGGGTCGAACGCGCGGGCGGCGACGCGCCGTTTCGACCGACTGGCGTTTGGCGCTGTGCGGCGTCCGGCCCGCCGGCCGGCGCCATCCCGCCGGCGCCATCCCGCCGACCCCGCTCCGCATGGGCCCCTCGTCATGGGAGGGTGAAACAGTTTTGGCCGGAGGGTTGCCGAGCCCGCGGGCCCCAAGCGGACTGGCGGTCGGCTGCGGCTCCTGGCCCAAAGGCGAGGCGCGGTCGCGCGGTCCCGCCTCGTTGGGCGGAAGCCCCTTCCCTGCCGGGGCCGGCGGCGCAGGCAACGCATGTGCGCTCGGCGCGCCCGTAGGCGGCGTTCCAGCGGGCTGGGCCTGGACCGGCCCGCCCCCCGCCCCCGAAGTCGCCGGCGGAACGCCCCGCCCCGCCGGAAGCGGCTGAGCATTGTGGAGTCCGGCCGCCGCCGGGGTCGAAGACGGAGGCGCCTGTCCGCCGGGAAGCGCGCCGCCGGCGCCAGGCGCCGCCGGATCGATCCCGGCCGGCCCCGTCGCCGGCGCGACGGCGGCGGGCGTCGCCGCGTTGCGCCTGGCGATGAAGTTCGGCAGCGCCGCGCCCACCGCGACGGCCGCCGCCCCTGCCCCGACCGCGGTGAGCGCGCCGGTGGAGATCACCGCGCCCACCGGGTCGCGCACCACGACATTATTCGCGCGCGGATCGACGACGATGGCGTTATGCGCGTTGGCGTATATGAAATTGTCCGGCGGCGGGGCGATGTAATCGGGCGTCCGCTGCCAGGCCGGTATCGGCACATATTGCGGCGCCGGCAGCACATAGGGCTGCGCGATGACGACAGGCGGCGGCAGGACGACGAAATCCGGCGGCGGAGGGGGCAGCAGATAGACCGGCGGCGGCGGGGGCGGAACAAAGCCCCACATCGGGTCGTCAAAATAAACGGCCGGCTGCTCGACGAAGACGATCTCCTCCGGCGGCGGCGGCGGATAATCGTAGGCGATCATCTCGAAGTTTGGCGGCGGCTCCAGCTCGGAGCGCAACTCGGCCAATCGGCGCCGCGCGTCCCAGGCGTGCGGGCCCTTCGGGTAGCGGCGCAGATAGGTCCAATAGGCGTTGGGCGAGTCCACGACGCGTGAGCGGCGCCAGGTCAGCGCCTCGCGCCGCGCTGCGAGAATGGCGCGCGCCCGCTTGGCGTAGGGCGAGGCCGGATAGGTGGCGACATAATCCTGATAACCCTGCAAAGTGTCGCGGCGGATCGCGGCCGAAAAACCCTCCTCCGGCCCGAGCGCCTTGATGGGCCGCGCCAGACGCGACGCGTCGGCGACGCGCGCCGGCGCGTCGGCGTCGCGCTGAAAAAACAGGAAGTCCGTCTGGACGCCCTGCGAATTCCACGGGATCTGCCCACCCTTGGTCATCTCCGAGACGCGCAGGCGCGTATTCTCGAAGACCTCGGCCAGCGGCGCGCCGCCGTCGCGGATCATTTCGGCGAGCGCATGAGCATAAGGTCCGTAGTCGCCTGTCGCTTCCGGGGCGATCGTGCCCGGCGCGGCGTTGTAGGCGAGCAACATCCGCCCGCCCGGCTCATAAAGGGCGAGGCCGCCGGCAAGGGGTTGCCCTTCGAGATGGAATGGATTGGCGCGGGCGGCGTCGAGCGCGACGACGCTGAGCCTGGCGCCCGAGGCGGCGAGCGGCTTCAGATAATCCGATACGCGCAACGCGCGCATGGGAATGTCGGCGTCGCGCGTCAGCCGCACGTCAACGGGCAGAAGATAGTTTTCGCCTTCGAGCTGCAGACCATAGCCCGAAAAATAGACGAAGATGACCGCATCGGGCCCCACCTCGGCGGCCTTGTCCAGAAAGTCGCGGAAAGTCTGTTTGAGCGCCGCCTCTTCGAGGTCGCGCGCGCCGGTGACGTCGAAGCCGGCCGCCTGCAGGGTCTGCGCGACGAGACCAGCGTCGTTCGCCGCCACCGGCAGCGGCTTCGCGCCATAGGCGGATTCGCCGACGACCAGAGCGAGGCGCCGCTCGGCGGCGCGCGCTCCTGCGACAAAGGCGATCATGACCGCAGCGACGGCCAGAAACGTCCGGAATAGCTGCATCCACTTGTCTCCCCCTGGACGCCAGCCCCCAAAAGCGTCTCCAATACAGCAGCTTCGCCGCTGAATGCGTGATGAACCATGCGCGGCCGCGCATGGCGGGAAGACGGAAACTCCACGCCGTTTATTTGGACAGTTTGTGAATTTTTTGAGCGGTCGGCGCCTCGTATGGAAGCCGGCCCGTCATAGGCGCCCGCAGAACCGCCGTTTAGTATAGATTATATGCACCCTGGCACGGGCATTGCTGACGAAACGCCCATCCTGCCGTTATTGGAAGCAGCGCCGCACACATGAAAATCATCACCGCCATCATCAAACCCTTCAAGCTCGACGAAGTGCGCGACGCCCTCATGGCGATCGACGTGCGCGGCATGACCGCGACAGAGGTGAGGGGCTACGGCCGCCAGAAGGGTCACACCGAAATCTATCGCGGCGCCGAATATATCGTTTCCTTCCTACCAAAAGTGAAGATCGAGATCGCCGTGCCGGACGAGTTCGCCGACCGCGCCGTAGAGTCGATTCGTCGCGCCGCCCATACCGGGCATATCGGGGACGGCAAGATTTTCGTGACCCCGCTGGAACGCGCCGTCCGCATCCGCACGGGCGAGACGGATAACGAGGCGTTGTAGCAGCGGCCGCGATTTCGCCCCTCCCCCTTGCGGGGACAGGCGCCCGCAGCGCCGCCAATAAAACCAATCAACGACAAACCCGGACGCTCCCAATGCGTAAGTTTTTCGCGGCGCTCGCCTGCGCCCTCGCCGCCACCCCTGCCCTCGCGCAGGACGCGCCCAAGATCAACGGCGCGGATACGGCCTTCATGATCGTCTCCACCGCGCTTGTGCTGATGATGACGCTGCCGGGCCTCGCGCTCTTCTACAGCGGCATGGTGCGCAAGAAGAACGTGCTCGCCACCATGGCGCAGAGCCTCATCGCGACGGCGGTCGTCTCGCTGCTATGGATCGGGATCGGCTATAGCCTCGCCTTCTCGGGCGACGGCGCCTATATCGGCGATACGGCGCGCTTGCTGCTCACGGGCGTCGGCGTCGGCACGGCCAGCCCATTCGCCACGGGGATCCCCGAAATCCTCTTTATGATCTACGAGATGACCTTCGCGGTCATCACCTGCGCGCTGGTCGGCGGCTCGGTCGCCGAGCGCATGAAGTTCTCGGCCTTCATCCTCTTCTGCATCGTCTGGCTCTTCATCGTCTATGTGCCCTCCACGCATTGGGTGTGGGGAGGCGGCTTCCTGCAGAAGATGGGCCTTCTCGATTTCGCGGGCGGCACGGTCGTGCATATCAACGCGGGCGTCGCGGGCCTCGTCTGCGCGCTCGTCCTGGGCAATCGCGTGGGCTTCGGCCGCGAGAACCTTTCGCCCTTCGATCTCTCGCTCGCGGTCGTCGGCACGGGCCTGCTCTGGGTCGGCTGGTTCGGCTTCAATGGCGGCTCGGCGCTGGGCGCCAATTCGCGCGCCGTCTTCGCCATCGTGGCGACGCATCTCGCCGCCTGCGCGGGCGCGATCGTGTGGAGCGGGCTCGAATGGATCGAACGCGGCAAGCCCTCCGTGCTCGGCGTGGTGTCCGGCGCGATCGCGGGGCTCGGCACGATCACGCCGGCCTCCGGCTATGTCCTTCCCTGGCACGGCGTCGTCATCGGCCTGATCGCCGGCGCCGTCTGCTACTGGATGTGCACCGTCGCGAAGCACAAATTCCAATATGACGACACGCTCGACGTGTTCGGCGTTCACGGCGTCGGCGGCGTCATGGGCACGCTGATGGCGGGCGTCTTCGCAACGCGCGCGATCACCGCCTCGGAAAGCAATCCCGGCGTCGCGGGCCTGCTGGAAGGCGACATGCATCAGTTCGTGGTGCAGGCGATCGGCGTCGGCGTGACGATCGTCTGGTGCGTGATCGGGACGCTGATTTCGCTGAAAATCGTGTCGGCCTTCACAAGCCTGCGCGTAACGAGCGACGACGAGCGCGAAGGGCTGGACATCGCTCTGCATGGCGAGGCGCTGCATCAGTAAGGCGGGCGCAAGGCGCAAGGCCCTCTCTTCGAGGAACCGGAGAGAGGGCCTCTTGCATTTGACGCGACCACGCCTCTAAAGCCCTTCTCCAGAATGAGGTATTTTTTTACCGCTATGTCTTCTTCCTTGTTTTTTCTAGGAGACTAACGGACATACGAAGCAAAAATGAGCTTGACGCCCTCTCCAGCTTCCCCTATCCAGCCGCATCCGAACAGTTCGTTCAGACGGAATCCCCCCATGTATGGCAAAACCTATTCGGCGAAGCCCGCCGATATTGAAAAGAAATGGGTGCTGATCGACGCCTCCGGGCTCGTCGTCGGCCGCCTCGCCACGATCATCGCGCTGCGTCTGCGCGGCAAGCACAAGGCGACCTTCACGCCTCATATGGATGACGGCGACAACATTGTCGTCATCAACGCCGACAAGGTGGTGCTGACCGGCCGCAAGCGCGACCAGAAGGTCTATCACCATCACACCGGCTTCCCGGGCGGCATCAAGGAGCGCTCGGCCAAGTTCATCCTCGACGGCCGCTTCCCGGAGCGCGTCCTCGAGAAGGCCGTGCAGCGCATGCTGCCCCGCGGTCCGCTCGGCCGTCAGCAGCTCGGCAATCTGCGCGTCTACAAGGGTGCGGAGCATCCGCACGAAGCGCAGAACCCCGTGACTCTCAACGTCGCCGCCATGAACGCCAAGAACGTCCGGAGCGCCTGATTATGGCCGAGACCACCCTTTCCTCGCTCGCCGACCTCAACCAAGCCGCCGTCGCCGCTGCGGTCGAGGCGCCCAAATATGAGCAGAAGCTCGACAAGTACGGCCGCGCCTACGCCACCGGCAAACGCAAGAACGCCGTCGCCCGCGTGTGGGTCAAGCCGGGCTCCGGCAAGATCACCGTGAACGGCCGCGACATTGAGGTCTATTTCGCCCGTCCCGTGCTGCGCATGATCCTGCAGCAGCCGCTCGGCGTCGCCAAGCGCGTCGGCCAATACGACGTCATGGTGTCGGTCGCCGGCGGCGGCCTCTCGGGCCAGGCCGGTGCGGTGCGCCACGGCCTCGCCAAGGCGCTGACCCATTACGAGCCGGAACTGCGCTCGTCGCTCAAGAGGGAAGGCTTCCTCACCCGCGACTCGCGCGTGGTCGAGCGCAAGAAATACGGCAAGCGCAAGGCCCGCCGCAGCTTCCAGTTCTCGAAGCGCTGATCGCACTGCGCGCATCCAGCGTCGGAAGCCGGGCTCAGGCCCGGCTTTTTCGTTTTTGCTCACGCGCTTGGGCGAATTTCGCCAATATGCGTCCTTACCCGGCCCTTTTGCTTGGGAGGCGCTCGAAAAACCGGGCTCGCGCGCCGATTTGAGGCAAGTGGGCTCCCGAGCTGCAAGAGAGAAACGCAATGTCGAAACAGGTGGCGAACATCCTTTACTATGTCGGCATCCTGGTCGCCGCGCCCTTCGTCCTCCTCATAGGCGCGTCGATCATGCGGATCGCGTCCGAAGGTTTCGAGGCCAAATATGTCAGCTCAACCTTCCTCGGGATTGTCGGCGCCGTCTTTTCCTATTCGGTCGGCTATTTGCTCCGCCACTTGCTGACGCAAGAAAATCGGTGACGCCTCTCGAACCGACGGCCGAATCCGGCGCGACGCGTCCCGCCCACGCCGCGGCGACGTCAAGCGTCATTGGCCAGATCGTTGAATTTTTCTATTGTCGTCCCAAACAACCGTCCTGGATTTGAGCATGCGCGCATCCTTTCTTCCCCTCGCTTTCGTTCTCCTGTCCCCCGCTTTCGCCGCCGAGCCGCAAATCATCGGCGAGAAGAACGGCAAGGACATCGTCACCGTGCGCGCGCCCGAGGCGGCGACCTCGAAGCAGGCCCTGCCCTTCTTCCCCGGCATTTCCAACAGAAACGCCGGCGCGAAGAATCTTTCGCTGTTGAAAGTGGTCATTCCGCCAGGCGGTTCGGCGCAGGCGCATGTGCACAAAGGCTATGAGTCCGCCATTTACCTGCTGCAAGGCTCGGTGGAGACAAGATATGGCGAGCATCTCGAAAAGAGCGTGGTGAATGTCGCGGGCGACTTCATTTACATCCCCGCCGACGTGCCGCATCAGCCGACCAATCTGAGCAGGACCGAGCCCGCCGTCGCCATCGTCGCGCGCAATGACGGGGACGAGCAGGAGCATGTAATCCTCTTGCCGAAGAAGTAGCGGCCTGCCGCGCTTCATTTGTGCGCGCAGGAACGTCTTGCGCCGCGCAACGCTCACGCTAGTTGACGTTGGTCCGCATCTGCGAGGAGTTCGATTGATGCTGAGCTTTCTGCGCGCCCCCACCGTCGCGCCGATCCTTCTGTTGTGCGCCTCCAATCTCTTCATGACAGCGGCATGGTACGGCCACCTCAAACTTCCGCGCCTGACCATGCCGCAGGCGATCATGATGGGCTGGCTGATCGCCTTCGTGGAATATTGTCTCGCCGTGCCGGCGAACCGCATCGGCTACGGCGCCTATTCGGCCGCGCAATTGAAGACGATTCAGGAGGTGATTACGCTGGTCATCTTCACGGGCTTTTCCTTCTTCGTGCTGGGCGAGGCGCCGAGCTGGCGCACCTTGCTGGGCTTCAGCCTCATCGCCGCCGGCGCCTTTTTCATTTTCCAGTCGAAGTGAGTTCGCCGAGCCGCCCCCGCGCCGCTTCCGCCAGGGCGGCGCCCACGACGCCGAGTCCCGCCATAAGCAGGAAGAAATTGACGCGCGTCATGCTCGACCAGAATCCGCCCAACCATCCCGCCAACAGATTGCCGAGGAACATCGACGTGAACCACGCCCCCATCAGTGCGGATCGCGACCCTTCCGGCGCGAGATGCGAGACGAGCGAGAGCGCGATCGGCGAGAAATACAGCTCCGAGATCGTGATCAGGACGAAATAGACGAGGAGCCAAAGCCAGTTCGCCTTCTCGCCGCCCTGCAGCGCGGCGAGCGCCATCACGCCGTAGCTCAAAGCGACGCCAAGGCAGCCGAGCGACATCTTGCTCAAGGTCGAGGGCTCCCGGCCTTTCCCGGCAAGTCGCGCCCAGAAGGCGACGAGCGGCGGCGTAAAGAGGAAGATCATCAGAGGATTGAACGCCTGAAACCAGGTCACGGGGATTTCGGCGCGCCATCCGAGGAGATCGACGTTGCGATCGGTGAATTGCGCCGCCCAGAGCGCAATCGTATTGCCCTGCTGCTCGAAAGCGGCCCAGAACAGCATCGAGGATGGGAAGAGCAGCAGAATGCTCAAAAGCGCACGGCGCAGGGGCGCGCTTTCCCGAGGCGCCGCCGGCTCCTTGCGCGCCGGCAACCAAGCGCGTCCTGTCAGGTAGACGGCCAGGCCGATGGCCATGCCGACGCCCGCGGCGGCGAAGCCGTAACGCCAGCCGACCGTCTCGCCGAGAGTCCCGCAAACGAGCGGCGCGAGAAAGGCGCCGATATTGATGCCGACGTAAAAGATCGAATAAGCGCGATCGCGCCGCGCATCGTCCGGTGCGTAAAGCTCGCCGACCTGCGTCGTGATGTTGGGCTTGAAGGCCCCGCAGCCGACAGCGATGAGCAGCAGCGCGATCAGAAAGAGCCGCTCGTCCGCCATCATGAAATGGCCCGCGACCATCATCGCCGCGCCGAGCGCGATGGTTCGCGTGCGCCCGAGAAGCCGGTCGGCCGCCAGTCCGCCAAGGATCGGCGTGAGATAAACGAGCCCCGTGTAAATGCCGTAAAGCTGCGACGCCAAAGGCTGCGGCCCCAGCGGGCCGAAGACCGCTTCGAGCGCCTGTTTCAAACCCGCGAGACCGAACGCCGCATTCAGCCGCTCCGGCTTCAGAAGATACTCGACCATATAGAGCACCAGCAGCGCGCGCATGCCGTAATAGGAGAAGCGCTCCCATAGCTCCGAGCCGAAGAGAAAAGCGAGCCCGCGCGGGTGGCCGAGAAAGCCGTTGGGCTTGAGCATGTTTGTCGTGAATTCCTGTGACGGCGCCGCAGACGCGCGCGGCGAAAGGTAAAGATGTCCCGAGGGAGCGGCAAGGCTGGCGCTTGGCGAAGGAGAGACGGCGCGCCGCCAAATCATCAATCCATCGACCGCATTGGAACACAATGAAGGACTAGTTTTGCATAACGATACACAAGTTCTTGGCGTATCTAGAACAGTATTTACGACACAACCAGCGCAATTTCGCGACAAATCTTTGCAAATGCTTCAAATATGGATCAAAAACATGCTTTGATCACATTGAGAGGCAAAAAAACGCTGCACCTCCGAGCTCGGCTCCAAGCGCGAGATCTCAACGAAAGGACAGCAAACATGAAGAGAGTTTCTCTCCTCGTCGCGGCCTCGCTCGCCGCCGTCGGCTCCGCCTTCGCCGCCGACCTTCCCTCGCGCAAGGCGCCGCCCGCGCCCTACATGCCGCCGCCCCCGCCTCCGCCGCCAATGTGGACGGGGTTTTACGGCGGGTTGAACGTGGGCGGCGGCTGGTCGGCCAATCGCATCAACCCCGCCAGCACGGCGCTTTATGTGAGCCCGGTCACAGGGACCGTCTACGCTCTTCCCGGCGGCGCCTGGGGCGGCGGCAACGCCGGCGGCGTCGTCGGCGGCGGCCAGCTTGGCTACAATTACCAATTCGGCTCGAGCTTCCTCGTCGGCGTCGAAACCGACTTCCAGGGCACGAGCATGCGCTCCGGGAGGAACAATAACTGGGCCGTCTATCCCGACCCGCTGGTCGCCGGCGGCTTCCTGACGCCGCTCTCGCCCGCCGGCAATCGCGGCTTCGCGCTGGACTGGTTCGGCACGGTGCGCGGCCGCGCGGGCTGGCTCGTCGCCCCGACGCTGCTCGCCTATGGCACGGGCGGCTTCGCCTATGGCGACGTCTCCGGCGGCTTTTGGAACGGCGCGCGCACGCGAGTCGGTTGGACCGCCGGCGGCGGCCTCGAATGGCTGTTCGTGCCCAACTGGTCCGCGAAAACGGAATATCTGTTCACTGATCTCGGCAACGGCGGCGCGCAAGGGCCTTTGAGCTGGAACTGGGGCTCCCGCCTTCACCCGCAGTTCCACACCGTGCGCGCAGGCGTGAACTACCACTTCAACTTCGGCGGCGCGGCGCCGCTGCTCGCGAATTTCTAAGGCGGCCTACGCCTCGATCGGCGCCTCTCGTGCCTGGAGACCGGGCATGGGGGGCTCCATCAAATCGCCGCCCCCTGGCGCTCGGCCGAATCCCGGGCCCCGGCCGAGAGCGTTCCTCGTCAGAAGACGCCCGCTTCCAGCCCGGCCGCCATCAGCATCCCCAGATCCCGGCATTCGCCGACGAAATCCTCGCGCCATTCGCCGCGACAGATGAGCGGCTCTCCTATCGCCCGCCAGCGCAGACCCGTCACGATCCGCTCGACGCCAAGTCGCGTCCCTGTCCCGTCGCTGCCGGCGCGAATGCAAAGCGCGTAGGGCAAACCCTGCGTGCGCTCCAGGCAGGGATAATAGCAGCGGTCGAAAAAGTCCTTCACCGCGCCGCTCATATAGCCGAGGTTTTCGGGCGTCAGCAGGATGACGCCGTCCGCCGCCATCACGTCTTCGGACCGCGCCTCGAACGCGCCGAGCGTCTGTGTCTCGACGCCCTCGATCTCGGCCGCGCGCGCGCCCTCCAGCAAGGCGGCGCACATGCGCCGCAAATTGGCCGAAGGCGCATGCGCCACGATCAGAAGGCGTTTCAATGTCACTTCGGCGAAATCACTTTGGATGGAACTCCGGCACACCGACGGCGCCCGTCGCCACGGCGGCCGCGACGACCGCGCACATGAGCATCGACCCGCTGAAGGCGAGGACGGAAACCACCGAGGCCTGGTAGAGCGAATCCGTCAGTTTTACGCCGTAATATTTCACCGCGTCCCTTAACGATGGTCCCGTCATGGCGACCTCCCAGGCTCTCGAATGCGCCACAGGGCGCGCTCTCTAAGAGAACTATCGCGTCGCCCGGGCGCCGCCAGTGCGCCGGTCTGGCTGTTCGCGATCCGGCTTCCGGACCGCCCGCGCGCTGATGTGGCGGCCGTCTGTTGACAAGGCGTCATGCAGCCATCATCCAAGCCGCGCAAAACGCGCCACGCCCTTCAGGATCGTCTCTCATGGTCATGAAAATCTTCATCGACGGCGAGGCCGGCACCACCGGCCTCGAAATCCGCGAGCGGCTCGCGGGCCGCGCCGATATCGAAATCGTCGCCATCCCGGCCGAGAAGCGCAAGGACGTGGAGACGAAGCGCGACATCCTCGCCTCGGTCAACCTCGCCATTCTCTGCCTGCCGGACGACGCCGCCAAGGAGACGGTCGCGCTTTGCGACGCGCTCGGCGACAAAGCCCCGCGCCTTCTCGACGCCTCGACCGCGCATCGCGTTGCGCCTGGCTGGGTTTACGGGTTTCCCGAGCTTTGCGCAGGCCAGGCGGAAGCCGTCGCCAAAGCCGCGCGCGTCGCCAATGTGGGCTGCTACGCCACGGGCTCCATCGCCCTGCTCCGCCCGCTCGTCGACGCGGGGCTGATCCAGCCCGACCAGCCGCTCGCCATCAACGCCGTCTCAGGCTATTCCGGCGGCGGGCGGCAGATGATCGAGTCTTACGAGAAAGGCGAAGCGCCGGCCTTCGAGCTTTACGCACTCGGCCTTGAGCACAAGCATCTGGCCGAGATCATGGCCTATTCTAGGCTCACGGCGCGGCCGCTCTTCGTGCCGTCGGTCGGCAATTTCCGGCAGGGCATGTTGGTCTCTGTCCCGCTGGCGCTCGACACCCTGCCCGGCAAGCCCGAGGCCGCCGATTTCGAGGCCGCCTATCGGCGCCATTACGCCGGAGCGCATCATGTGCGCCTGACGCAGCCGCCCAAGAGCGGGCGTCTCGACGCGCTCGCGCTCAACGGCACGGACGACATGGAGGTCTTCGTCTTCGCGAACGAGGCCCGCCGCCATGCCGTGCTCGTCGCGCGGCTCGACAATCTCGGCAAAGGCGCGTCGGGAGCGGCGGTGCAAAATTTGGATTTGATGATAGGGGCGTAATTCGGGGGAGAGGGTTGAGGCGAGGGGCGGAGCGACATGCGATCCGCTCGGCGTTTTCCGAGCAAAACCTACTCCGTATAAGCCATTGCCCCGGCCGGCAGCTTCTGCGCCACGTCCTCATAGCGCGTGGTGCGCTTTTCCATCATCGACTCGAAGGCGTCGTGGACCTGGGCGACGGTCTTCTCGCGCATCTTGCGGCCCGTAGCCTCATAGAAAATCGGGCGATTGGCGCGGGCGGGCTTGGGCAGCAGCGCTGCGGCCGACATGTTGGGCGCCGAGACGAGCGCGTTCATGAAACGCTCGGCGTCTTCAGGCCCCAGAAAGTGGATGAGATAGGTCTCTCCCGCGGTCAGGGGACGGCCGATCTTCTCGGAGATCTTCGAACTGTCCTTCTTGAGCATTTCCGCCGCCAGCGCGGCGGACAGATAGGGATCGTTGCGCAGGCTGAGAATCCGCGCCTTTTTCTGCGGGGCGACGGCGCCGATGGCGCTCGAGGCGTCTGCGATGGCGTTCGCCTCTTCCTCACGGCCGTAGAGATGGCCGAAATCCCTCACCGCCTTGAACCACGTCTTTTCGACGAACTGGAAGAGGCCGCTCGCCGAAGAGGTGCGCGCCTTGGCGGTCGTCGAGAAATTCGATTCCTTGTCCGCGATCGCCATGAGCAGCGCCGGGTCCATCTCCGTCTTGTTCGCGGCCTGAACGACACGCTCGACAATGGACTGGCGGACCTTCACGGAGCCGAAGCGCATCACGCCCGGCGCATCGCCGGCTTCCTCGCCCTTGTCGGCGTCCTTGCCGAGCCGGTGGGACCAGGTCAGCGCCGCCTGATCGAGAGAGAAGTCGCTGTCGAGCGCGGTCTCATCCTCGCTGCGGGTCAACTGCATGAAGGGGGTCGCGGGCGCGCGAGCCTTGGATATCCGGGTAAGTCTCTCGTGAGGGATTTCGTCCCTCTTCGCGGTCAAGCTCAGGGCCGCGAGCGCCGACAGCACCGCGCCAACGCAGAAGGTCCGGAGCAGAATGTGGAAGGAGCGGTCCGCGCGGATCAACGCGAAACGGTCGCCCAAACTCAGTCGATGCGCGGACTCGGTGTTGGACAGCGTGAAACCCGTCATTCTTCGCGTTGAACTCCCTCGCTCCGCACACCGCGGCTCGATTGAAAGCTAGAGGGAATGAAGGGCGAAAGAGCGACGGGCCGCGTCACGCGCGCGCCACATTCCAGGGCGCGGCCGGCCGGGCCAAACATCTGGAAAATCAATAATCCATGCATGCAGGCGACCGGGCGGGGCGCGCCCGGCCACATTTAGGCCATGAGCTTCGCGGGGACGTCCCCTAGAACGAAACCTTGGCGAGCAGGCTCTGGATCAGGTGGTAATCCGGGCCGGCGACGGGCGTGGTGCGCGACAGGAAGTCGACCGGCTTCCCGTCCTCCATCCCGTAATCGGCGACTCGCGTCACTTTGCGCGACTTGTCGAAATAGACGGCAAGGACGTGCTGGTCCGTGATGTTCTGCGGCATGAAGGCCATGGCGCGTTCCAGCCGCTGACTGACGTAATACCAGGCGTCGCCGCCGATCGTGGAAGTCGTGGACGGCGTGCCGAGCGTTTGCATCACTTGAGGCGCCGCCATGCCCGGCTTCACCTGCGCGACCTTGCGCGCGTCGAGCACCGCGCCTCGATTGATGACGCCTTCATAGCCAAGGCAACCCGAGAGGGATAAAGCAACGCCGGCAATCGCGGCGATCTTCAAGGTCGTCGCGCCGAAAAAGCTCTTGGAAACACCGCGCAAGCCCAGCCCCGCCATCTTGATCTCCAACCCCGATCTCCGCCAAACGCGCCGGAGGCGAAAGCGCCCGCCCGGCTTTTCGCATAACAATACGGCTTCGCTATCCTTCAATTGCAGCGAAAGCAAGCCGGTCGTGGCTGAGCGCGAGACCGGAAGGTGGCGCGAGCGCTTCGGGCTGCGTATCTAGAGACGTGTGCGCGGGGCGCGAAAAGGAGAGGGTGAGATGATCGACGAAACGCTTGGCCGCAACGCGGCGCTCTCCGCAGCTCAGCCTTTGTCCCGACCGCTGACCATAACTGAAGTCCCGTCGGAGGGGCTGGAGGCGGAGATCGTCGCCACCGAAGGCGAACGCGCGGCGCTGGCGGAAATGAACGATATTCCCGCCGTCCTGTCGCTGACGGCGACGCTGCGCGCGCGGCGCTGGCGCGGCGAGGGATTGGAGGTGACCGGCGAGCTGCGCGCCCGCGTGCGCCAGACCTGCGTCGTCACGCTCGAGGAATTCGAGTCCGACGTCGTCGAACCGATCGACCTGCGCTTCGCTCCGCCGCAGCAGGCGCCCCGCCCCCGCTCCCGGCGGCGCGACGCTGAGCCGGAGCCGGCGGAACATGACGCGATGGGCGAGGACCCGCCGGACCCGCTGGTCGGCGGCGCGGTCGATCTCGGCCAGATCGCCTCGGAATTCCTGACCCTCGCGCTGGATCCCTACCCCCGCAGGCCCGGCGCGGAATTTGTCGAGCCGGCGCCCGAGAAAGCGGACGATGCGGTCTCTCCCTTCGCCCGGCTTAGCGCGGCGCGCGACAAGGCTTAAGCCCGCCCTGCACATGCGCCGACGTGGCACTTGCGCGCTCGCCCCGCAAATGGCAATCAGCCGCAAAAGAACGCGAAGCCATGGCGGACGGGCCTGCGGATTTCCGGGCCGCGGTCATAATTCCGCATCCGCTCGCCGGCAGCAGGGGGTTGGCCGCGACGTCGCGACAGAGACGGGGCGCGGTCGGCATTCGGGGGAAACAGAAAGACATGGCGCAGATTGTTCGGATCGCGGTCGACGCGATGGGCGGCGATTTCGGCCCGTCCGTAACGATCCCTGGCTGCGCCGTCACGCTCGAGCGCCGGCCCGAAACCCGCTTCCTGCTCATCGGCGACGAAAAGGCGATCCGCGCCGAGCTCGCGAAACTCCCGCGTCTCTCGGCATGCAGCGAGGTGCGTCATTCCGAAGTCGCCATCCGCATGGATGACAAGCCGAGCCAGGCGCTACGCTACGGTCGCCGCGTCTCCTCGATGTGGATGGCGGTCGAGGCCGTGAAGAAGGGCGAAGCCGACGCCGCCGTCTCCGCCGGCAACACCGGCGCCCTCATGGCGATGGCCAAAATATGCCTGCGCACCATGGCCCGCGTCGAACGCCCCGCCCTCGCCTGCCTCTGGCCCACGCTGCGCGGTCACTCGATCGTGCTGGACGTCGGCGCGTCGATCGGCGCCAACGCCAGCCATCTCGTCGATCTCGCCGTCATGGGCTCGGCCATGGCGCGAATCATACTCGGGCTCGAACGCCCGACCGTCGGTCTGCTCAATGTCGGCACGGAAGAGATCAAGGGCGTCGAGGAAGTGAAGGCCGCCGCCGCCATCCTTCGCGAGTCCAATCTGCCGGGGCTGGAATATGCCGGCTTCGTCGAGGGCGACGGGATCGGCATGGGCGCGGCGGACGTCGTGGTGACGGAGGGCTTCACCGGCAATATCACGCTGAAGACCGCTGAAGGCACGGCGAAGCAGATCGCCGCCTACCTCAAGGCCGCGATGAGCGGCTCCCTTCTCGCCAAGCTTGGCTATCTGCTCGCTCGCGGGGCCTTCGCGGAGCTGAAGGCGAAGATGGACACGCGCTCGATCAATGGCGGCGTGTTCCTGGGACTCGAAGGCGTCGTCATCAAGAGCCATGGCGGCACGGATTCCGTGGGCTTCGCGCGCGCCGTCGAAATTGGCTACGAGATGGCCAAAAGCGACCTTCTCAACCGCATACGCGACACGGTCGCCCTCGCCCACCAGTTCGAAAGCGGCTCCGCCGACCCGACCAACCCGCCGCA